>NZ_JBHTXK010000008.1:0-144399 GCF_042791795.1 Leifsonia sp. NPDC056665 | reverse complement strand
TGATACCGCTTCAGATACATGGTGATCTTCTCCGGCCCGAAGTGATACTGCTGACGCAGCCAGAGGATCTTCTCGATGACCTCCGCGTCGGTCGCGGTCGGTGAGTGGTGCGGGGCGCTGGAGCGGTCCTTGAGCCCCTCGAACCCTTCCGCCTCGTAGCGTTTGAGCCAGTGGTAGTAGGCCTGCCGGCTCACGCCGTAGTAGCGGCAGCTCGCGGCGATGTTTCCGCTGACTTCCTCGACATGCCGCAGCACTGCGAGCTTGTGATTCGCTCGCCGTTCGATCGCCCGCTGGGCCGAGGCGGAGAGTGTTGATGTCATGCAGTCTTCCTCCCAAGTGGAAGACCCGACTGTCAACAACCTCCGTCAGTTTTATAGCGACCTCGGGAACGCGTGCTGACCTCGACGGCACCGTGTCGATTAGGAAAACCAGCCACCATTCACGGCGAACCAGAGGAAAGTCAGGCCCGAGCTTGTCACGAAGCCCACCCAAAGGTTGGCTCTTTTCACCCCTGCGCGTTTCAGAAGCCCGATAAACAGAGCAATGACCGCCACGCCGAAGACAGATACTCCTCGGGCGACGTAAAGCTTCCACAGCTGGGCGTCCAGGGCTGCGGCAGATGGTATTTGGCCAAAGAATGCCACGCTAGAAAGCTCGTTCCACGCCTGGAAGTAGAGGGGCACCAACACATTCAGAATCGGGACCACTATCGCCCATGTGCAGACCGTAGCCACGACAGCAAGTTGGTTTTCTCCGCGTGCGGCGTCGACTTCTGACGTCACGAGGGGCTCCATTCATGCCGCATTGCCTTGACCCACGACCGAGGACTGCCTCCACTTTGCACGGTGGCGGAAAGTGCCGTCGATACCCACAATGGGGGTTAGGCGTGGCGGCGCTCTACCATCGTGGCCGAGCATTTCGGCAGGGCCACAAGCGAGTCGTAAGCGAGCTTGGATCCTGACCACTCGAACGCCCGCCAATCAAGACGTGGGAACCGATTCGCGCCATCGGACATTATCTAAGTGTGCGAGAAGACAGCGGGGAGCCCTCACTTGTTGAACGGGCGCGCGCGGGTGACCCGGATGCCTTCGGGGAGTTGTTCGACCTTCATCGGGACCGCGTGTTCCGGCAAGCCGCGAGGCTGACGGAGTCCATCCACGACGCCGAGGATGTGACCGGCATGGTCTTTCTCGAAGCCTGGCGTCGCCGGGCGTCGATGCGTGACGTGGACGGCTCGGTGATCGGCTGGCTCCTTGTCACAGCGAACAACGTTAGCCGCAACTTCAACCGAGCCAGTCGCCGCTATCGTCATGCGCTCGCCGGCATTCCTCTGCCCGAGCCGGCGCCGGACCCGAGCAGCACCGTTGACGACCACATCGACTTCACCGAAGCGCGCGACGCGTTGCGCTCCGCCCTCGCACGTCTGCCTCGCCGCGATCAGGACATCCTCTCCCTGTGCGTCATCGAGGAGTTGAGCACCGCCGAGGCTGCATCGGTCCTGAACGTGGCGCCGGGCACGGTCAAGTCGCGTCTGTCACGTGCGAAGGCAAGGCTGACCGGCATGCTCGGTGAGGCGACGGAAGTCGTGGCGATTGAAGGGGGGCTCCGATGAGAGACGGTAATCGCTTCGATGAGCAACGCAGTGCAGCGTGGCGGAGGACGATCGTCGAGACAGCTCGTACCGACGGATCCCGACGAGGCACTCGCCGTCGCGTCTCGATCGTCGTCGGCCTGGTCGTCGCCGCGCTCGTTGTGTCCGGCGGAGGCGTCGCCTACGCATTGAGCGTCGGCGTATTGAAGGCGGGGACGGTGGAGACCAGTAGCCCGACGCCGCTGCAGCGCGATACTCCGGGCGTCATCGTTCCGCCGACACCCACCCCCTCACCTTCCGCCGGCACTACTGGGCGAGATGATGCAGTCGAGGCGTGCACCCTGTTGAAGCAGATGTTCACCGTCTCAGGAACTTCGGAGCAGGATACGAAGGCGACCGCGCAGAGCCTCGGCGCACGAGTAGCCGACGCGGCCCAAATGGCCCAGTCGGCCGACGCTCAGTGGAGTAGTACTGCCCAAGCCGTGATCAATGCGCAGGGCGCGCTCATTGCATATCTCGAAGACAACACTCCGAGTGGGATCACAACTCTGGAAAAGGCTGCAGACGAAGTGCACGCACAGTGCTCGGAAGTCGGCGTCGACGTTGTTCTCCAGCAGTAGCCAAGGACGGTGAAGATCAGGCAGATGGGGGCCTGAGTCCGTGATCGATCTTGTGCATGCTCGGGCTGCGACCGCTGAGGGCTGAACCCGAACAAGAAATGGCCAAAGGTGCTATCACCGGCTCACGGCGATTGACGGCGTCGTATTTTCGACGGAGTGCGGGTCAGTAATGATAACGAGCTTGAAGGATAATCACGTATGCATCGTCGACGAGGTACACAAGCCGGTTGGCTTCGTCGATGCGTCGTGACCATGCCCCAGCCAGCGCGTGCTTGAGCGGCTCCGGCTTTCCGACGCCCTCGAACGGGTCGTCGCGCAGGATGTCTTCGATCAGCATGTTGATCCGCTTGAGTGTTCGCCGGTCCTGGCCCTGCCAGTAGAGGTAGTCCTCCCAGCCGCCGACGGTCCAGGCGAGCTTGCGGTCACTCACTGGTCAGGTCGTGCTCGGTGATGTTTCCCGAGCGGGCGCTCTCGATGGCGTCGATGAGGCGTCGTGCGTTCTTGGGGGAGCGCAGGAGGTACGTGGTCTCGAGCAGCGAGTCGTACTCGTCCTTCGACATCAGCACGGCCGAACCGCGCTTCGATGTGATCTCGACTTCGGTCTGGTCGAGGTTGACCCGTTCGATGAGGCCGAACAGGTCGCTGCGAGCCTCGCTTGCTGTGATGGCCATGATTCCTCCAAGTGGTACAAGATATCGTACCACTTGTGGACGAGAGTCGCCGAGGCTTCAGGGCTCGCAGCTATCCAGTGGAACGCTGGTCGCCGATTGATAGGCCCGGGCCGGCGGCTGAGACATGACCCAGTGCCGTGAGCATCCGAACACACTCTGAGGCGTTCCGTGACTTCGAAAGAAACAGAGGCCATCCGCCCGCAAAGCGGAGAAGGTGGAACGAGAGAATTATCGGGTCCACGGTTGTCCGGCAGATGACGTTCACGGACGGGACGGCCCGCAGTTGATATTGCCCAACCCGCGTCGACGATTCCTCGACGCGCTCGATCATGGCGATCGGAACTGCGACTCTCTTTCGGTAGTTCGTACTTCCGTCGCACAGCAGGATCCCAGTTGAGTCGACCACGAGTGTCTGTGTGCCGCGCGAGGGAAATCGCACACGAATCCCGTCGAGCCGACGAACGAGGTGGTGAAGTTCCTTCGCTAACTCTGGGTCATTCGCGACCTCCGCGATGTATGCCGCGGGAAAGGCCTGCCGCAATGAGCGAGTTCGACGTCGAATGCGAACCTCTGAGGCCATCAGAACGGCATAGATAATGAGGGCAACAACGGCCAAGGCCCAGAGGAGGGTGGACACCACGAACCACATGTCCATTCCGGACCTCTGTAGCGATCCGAACTTCACAGCGGTCGAGACTGTCATTGCCGCGACGAACACGATTGCCCCGACAAGGGGAAGCCAATTCGCACGACCAGTTCGGGCAGATGTCGCCTCGTCGGTCATGTCAACTCCTCGTCGCTTAACGCTGCCGCTGTCTCGGGGACGAGGCTAGTCGACGGTGATAGCCAATTGAGGGATTGGGCCATTGAGCGTGCTCGGCTCAATCGGATGGCATCGAAATTACATGCCGTTTGCTGAGCGCTTGTCGGCTCAGACCTGTCCGGGTTGCAAGCGAGTTCCAACTCTCGCCCACCTCGCGAAGCTGGGAAATCAACTGGTCCCGTTCGAGAAGCGCCGCGTCCTGTTCGTCGCGGAGTCGATCGATAGTCCGCGAAATGTCGTGAAGTCGTTTGAGGGCGTCGCCGCGCGTGCCCCATTTTGCCTGTAGCTCCAACATCGCGTCGGCGGCGTGCTGCTGCGCGGCCTCCCGCTCGCGGGCTTCAGCGTGACGTATGGCGGCGGCGTCGTGTGCTCGGCGCTGCCGCGAGTAGGACGCTTCGCGCCGGCTCGCGTTGTTCGAATTCCCCCGATTTGCCATGTAACCTGGTTTACACGGGACCCCTGTCATTTACTGGGCGGCCGAACGGCTCCACTTAAAGTGCCTACGTGCATTAGCCCTTCTCCCTCTTGTCCCTCGGCGCATCCTCCCTTCGGTCCTGTCTCGTTCGTTCCTCCCGTCCGCTGTTCCTCTTAGGCTATTGATCTTGGCTCTTGGTAATTCGTGTCCTTCGAATTTTGATCCCAACCCCTGCGCTAGGTTCGCCACATGAGGAATCGCGACGACTCGTCGCGATTGAAAGGGAAACGGGATGAATGCCCCGAGCGGGACGCGTGAGCGGCGGATCGCGGGGTCGTCATGAGCGCGGAGAAGCCATGAACCTACGGACCTCGGCAGGGTGGCGCCGGCTCGGCTTGATTGTGCTTATCGTTCTTGCACCCATCGTCTTGGGTGTGCTCGGGTTCGCCTTAGTCGATGTTCAAGGGTTCATGAGTTCGCCCTGGGCATTCTGGCTTTTGATGGCGTCCCTTTTCATTCCGTACTCGATCGTCTACACGGCCGACACTCTCCGTCGACGGGAAGCCCGGACGGCCGTGACGCCGTCCGGGGACTCATCTCCCCTCGTCTTTGCCAGCTCGGCAGATCCCAAACCGGAGAAAGTGAGTGTCGACAGCGGCCGGTCGTCGGGCTCCAGTGCCGCGTGGATATGGGTGGGCTTGGTGCTCGTCGTGGCGTATGCAGTCGTTCGAGTCGCCTTGGCGCTGGCGAACGATGGTGACTTCGATTGGACGGTCGTGGTCGCGCTGTTCGCTGTCGTCTGTATTGCGACCATCATGCCCAGCGTGATCGCGTGGCAACGGTTCAGGCGATCGGCTCTCCGTATCGACGACAGCATCGCGTGGCCGACCCTTCGCACCGACCAGTTCGCATCACAGCTCCATCGGAGCCGGCCGGGCGCCGTCATTCCGCAAGACCTCATCCTCTCGGCCACCGAATCGGCGGTCAACGTGTGGACGACGGAACGGGAACCGCGCCTGCTGCTGTCGCTTCCACGTGACACGGCTACGACCGTTCGCCCGGTGACGACCGCCGACCGTCTCGGTTCCACGGGCGTGGTCCTTGAGCGCCATGTCGACGGACAGGTCGAAGCTTTCGAGCTGATCGTCCGGCGAAGAGGCGTGTTCACATACTTCCGGACGGATCACGCCACAGCTGAGCGCTGCTCCGATGACATTGCGATTGACGTGAATTGACCCCGGATACCGGGAACGCTTCGTTATTGATCCAGTCGGTCGGCGTTGCGCCACTCGCGCGGATTCCATCGCGGCGAGTAGCCGCCGATCGCCCCGATTTCCAGCCAAGGATCATCTGAGCGGATCAGGCAAAGAACCCGGTTACCGAGCAGCGCGCCCCGCAGGGCGGCACCGCTGATGATGTCCAGAACCGTGACCGCGACCTCGGGCATCGCTGAACGGAAGTGATCGAAGTTGTCGATCACGACGACCAAGCCCGTCTCGCTCTCAGCCCATCCGTAGTCAAGCTCGGCGACATCGCCGAGACAATCGACCAACGCGTCGAGGTTTCGCCCGTAGTAACCCGGAAACTGGAGCGCCGTCGAGAACGATTGGTGCATCGCACTTTCGTCAGCCCATGATCCGGCGTCCAGGCGGACGATTCGGTAGCCAGCCGCTTGGAGCGTCCAGATTGCGTCGTCCAGCACGTTCCGCGAGAGAAACTTCGAGACGAAGCCGTCTTGCACAAGATTGAACCCGGGATCCTGGTTGTCCGCTTTCCACACAGCCATGTGAAGAAACGTAGCGGTCGAGTGGTCCGACTTCGAGTCTGCTCCGCCCAAGGCATCCTCGCGGGCTGAGCGGTCGAGTCAAGGGTGCGGCTCTGGCGGCGGTCTCAAGCCCGACTTCGCTGACGCACCGGTACTTTCAGCGCGCGCGCTCGTCCCGCATCGCCCCCAAAGCATGAGCTACTCGCTCAGCGGTAGCCATGCCCTCTGGCAGGAATTTCAGTCCTTCATCGCGCATGATCACGAATGGAAGGTCAACACGTTCGTCGAGAAGATCGGACATTACGGTCAAGAACACGGTCGCCCTCGACGCGGTCCCTTCGCCTGTCGCCATTCGACACTCGACGCTCGCAACCTCGCCAGCGCTGATCTCCACCAACGGAGCGGTCGTATCGGCATCCCAAAACTCGATCCGATCCGAATGCACCGCAAGCAGGAGGAATGCGGACATCGTTGGATGCCACTCACGCTTCGCGAGCACGCTCACACTCAACGCGAAGTCTGACTCCCCGTAGACGCGGTAGAGCGTCGCCCTCCGGAGCCGTCGCTGCAGTTCGATTCTCGCTTCTTTGAGACCCCGTTGCTTTCGCGCGACGAGCGCGAAGGCCAGCCCCACGATTGAGCCCGCCCCAGCCACGATCGACACAGAGGTCAGGGTGGCGGCAAGGGCACCGCCTAGCGTTTCGAGTCCGATGAGCGATCGGATGAGGATCGCGATAGCGCACACGACGAACGCCGCAGAGGCGGCGATCACCCCATATCTGGGTTTCATTCGAGCCCCGATCCAGCTCCGACGGTTTACATGACTACCGCGAGACTAGGTCATTGACGCCGCGCCACTCGTTTGTCGAGCGCTTGTTGGAGTCCTAGGCATGAGTGCCGCCCGCACATCTGGCCGAATGGACTGGTTCGAGTTCCTACTGTGGGCCGCGGGATGGATCTACCGCGTCGTGTGGACGTTGCTCATCGTCCTAGCCTTCGTGCGTAGATCGAGACAGCCAGTCCGCGAGTTTCGAGGCGCTAGGAACGGAGAGCCGGCGTCGTTCACAGTCACGAGTCCGGTCCTAGACGTCGGAGTTCGACACACCATCTGGGCGTCGTTTGCTGAGAGCTTGTCGACCGCCGCCGCGTCCAGGTCGATCGCGCCGTCGTTGAACTCACCGACGGACGCCTGGTCTACGGGTCTCCGAAGAACCACCAGCAGCGGAGTGTGCCGTTCCCGTCCTTCCTGTCCGACCAGCTGCGCACGTTGGTCGCGTCGAAGGGTTCACGCGACCTGCTCTTCACGTCGCCCTACGGCCGGCCGCTCCGGGTGAACAACTGGAAGCGCAAAGCATTCGACAAGGCGGCGGACACCCTGTCCGACAACCACCCCGACCTGCTGCGCCCGACGGTGCACGACCTCCGCCACACGGCCGCGAGCCTGGCCATTTCGGCGGGCGCCAACGTCAAGGCAGTCCAGCGGATGCTCGGCCACGCCTCCGCAGCGATGACCCTCGACGTCTACGCCGACCTCTTCGACGATGACCTGGATGCCGTTGGGGACGCATTGAGCCGTCTTGGCTCTCCAGAAGTTGTGGGCAAAGTGTGGGCAAATCCCGAAATCGCGAAGCCAGAATCTGCCGCGAATGGGCTTGGATCCCTTTGATTCACTGGGTGGGCCCCGTGGGGCTCGAACCCACGACCCGCGGATTAAAAGTCCGATGCTCTACCGACTGAGCTAGAGGCCCTCGTCCTCTAATCTAGCGTGGATTCCGCACCTCCCCGTGCCGGGGCAGAATGGGGGGATGCCGGACCGCTATCACAAGCCAACGCTGTTTCCCGGGGGGATGTTCGAGGCCTTTCTCGGTGGGGACGATCCCGCGCAGATCAGCAAAGTCGCCCACGAGACCGCCCAGGCGCTGCTCGCGCGCGTGCGGGAGGACCCCGATCCGGAGATCGTCGACCGGCTCGTCGCCTACACCGACGAGCACGGCATCGACGCGATCGCCGAGTTGTGGGCTCGGTCCAACCCGAAGAGCCTGCCGGGGGCGCTGTGGCGCATCTACCTGCTGCGGCTGCTGATCCGGCAGGACGCCGAGGGCACTGCGCTGCTGTACCAGCGGGGCACGGAGGTCATCGCCTCCATCGACCCTGTGGTCGCGGGTGCGCCGACGCCGGCCGGGCCGGGGGAGGTGACGGAGCTCGCCGATCGCATCCTGCGCGGGGTGTTCGAGGGCGACTTCGCGGTCGCGCTCGACCGGGCGGCCGCGTTCTGCAGGGTGACGGCGGCGGGATGCGTCTCCGTGGCCGACGACCGGGACGCGCTCGACCCCGAGCGAGCGAGCGAGCTGACGACGCGCGCCCTGCGTTTCACCCGCACGGCCGAGGAGCTGACGACCTGCGCCCGGCTGTGGCGCACCGACTCGCTCGACTGAACGGAGACCAGCCCCGTATTCCCTAAAGCCGTTCTCTCCCTGCGAACGCCACGCCGTGAAGCGCCGTACGGCCTCCTGTATGCTTGACGAAGCCGGACCGCAGTAACCCCGGGCTCCAATACTTGCCGCTTCGAGCGGCCTCGCGCCGAGAGGCGTTCTGCGGTCCGGCTCTTTCATGCCCGTGGCGACCAGGCTCACCGCGGCGGAAGGGCTACAGTCGAAGGCGTCAGCGGCCCAGACGAGCGGAGATCGAAGAGTGGACGACGCCCCCGTGGTGGAGCAGCTCGACGACCTGCTGCTGCGTGTCGCCCAGGGCGACCAGCGCGCGTTCTCCGACTTCTACGACCACACGGCCTCCCGCGTGCTCGGCCTCATCCGGCGGCTCCTGATCGACGCCGCGCAGTCCGAGGAGGTCGCCCAGGAGGTCTTCCTGGAAGCGTGGCAATCCGCTCGGCGCTTCGATCCGAATAAGGGCAGAGCGCTCACCTGGCTCCTCACGATGGCGCACAGGAGGGCGATCGACCGCATCCGTGCGTCGCAGGCGTCGCACGATCGTGACACCGCGGTCGGCATCCGAGACCTGCCGACAGCGTTCGATGTGGTGGCGGAGACAGTGGAGGTCCGGGTCGAGCATGAGCGAGTGGAGGTGGCGATGGAGAAGTTGAGCGAAGTGCAGCGCCAAGCCGTCACGCTCGCCTACTTCGGCGGGCTCACCCAGAGTGAGCTCGCGGCCGAGCTCGGCATCCCCCTCGGCACAGCCAAAACCCGGTTGCGGGATGCGATGATACGCCTGCGCGACGAACTGGGGGTGACACCATGACCGACGAGAACCGCGATAACACCGACCCCACGACGCTCGGCGCCCGCCTCGGTGCGGACAATGCCCGGGAGGCGCAGGACTTCGAGGACGTCGCCGCCCAGCTCGCGCTCGCGTCCGACCCCGTCGAGCCGCCCGCGGCGCTGAAGGCCGCGCTGTTCGCGCGGATCGCCGAGACGCCGCAGCTCGCGCCGGAGGAGGAGCAGGCAGCGCCGAGCACGGCAGAGCCGGCCCGCGCACCCCACCCCACTCCCGCCGAGGCCCGTGCGGCCCGTCGCTGGTTTCAGCGCCCCGGCGCGATCCTCGCCTCCGCCGCTGCCGCCGTCATCCTCTTCATCGCCGGCGCGTTCGTCGGCGTCAGCCTCGCCGGCACCGACTCCTACCAGCAGCAGCAGTCGTCCGCTCTGGCCGCCCTGAACGCCTCCCCGGACACACAGCGCAGCACCGCCCCCATCACCGGCGGCGGCACGGCGACGCTCGTCTGGTCGGCCCGGCTCGGCCAGTCCGCGATCGTCGCCACCGACCTCCCGCAGCTCGCCGGCGGCAAGACCTACGAGCTCTGGTACATCCGCGGGGGCGCCGCCACCCCGGCCGGCACGATGGACTCCGCCGGCCACGTCGCGACCTGGCGCGTCCTCACGGGCACGATGACGCCGGGCGACACCATCGGCATGACCGTCGAGCCCAGTGGAGGCTCGAAGCAGCCGACCACGAAACCGATCGTCGCCATCAACTCCTGAGCCGCGCGCCGGCCGCCGGGTCAGACGCAACGAAGCCCACGGGACATCCCGTGGGCCTCGTTCACGCTGTGCGGTGGCGGATCAACCGAAGCGGCCGGAGACGTAGTCCTCGGTGGCCTGCTGGGTCGGGTTCGAGAAGATCATGTTGGTGTCGTTGTACTCGATGAGCTTGCCCGGCTTGCCGGTGCCCGCGATGTTGAAGAACGCGGTGCGGTCGGAGACGCGCGAGGCCTGCTGCATGTTGTGGGTGACGATCACGATCGTGTAGTCGTTCTTGAGCTCCTCGATCAGGTCCTCGATCGCGAGGGTGGAGATCGGGTCGAGGGCCGAGCACGGCTCGTCCATCAGGAGCACGTCGGGGGAGACCGCGATGGCGCGCGCGATGCACAGGCGCTGCTGCTGGCCGCCCGACAGGCCGGAGCCGGGGAGGGCCAGACGGTCCTTGACCTCGTTCCAGAGGTTGGCGCCCTGCAGCGACTTCTCCACCAGGTCGTCCGACTCGCTCCTCGACATCCGGCGGTTGTTGAGCTTGACGCCGGCGAGCACATTGTCCCGGATGCTCATCGTCGGGAACGGGTTCGGGCGCTGGAAGACCATGCCCACCTGGCGGCGCACGAGCACCGGGTCGACGCCCGTGCCGTACAGATTGTTGCCGTCGATCAGCACCTCACCGTCGACGTACGCGCCGGGGATGACCTCGTGCATTCGGTTGAGCGTGCGGAGGAAGGTCGACTTGCCGCAGCCGGACGGGCCGATGAACGCGGTCACCGTCCGCGGCTCGATGGTGAGCGACACGCCCTCCACGGCGAGGAACTTGCTGTAATACACGTTGAGGTCGTTGACTTCGATGCGCTTGGACACGTTTTTCCTTGTCTGCGTTCTTCGGGTTGAAGCTGTGGAGTCCGCGGTCAGCGGCCGTACTTGGGGGCGAAGACCTTCGCGACGATCCGGCCGATGAGGTTCAGGAGCATGACGATGATGATCAGGGTGAGCGCACCGGTCCAGGCGCGGTCGATGGAGGCCTGCGCGTGCAGGCCGGCCGCCTGCGTGTACTGGGTGTACACGAACACCGGCAGGGCCATCATCCGGTCGTTGAAGAGGTCGTAGTTCATGCTCGTGGTGAAGCCGGCCACGATCAGCAGCGGCGCGGTCTCGCCGATCACGCGGGCGATGGCGAGCATCACGCCGGTGACGAGCCCCGCGAGCGACGTCGGCAGGACGACCTTCAGCACGGTCAGCCACTTCGGCACGCCCAGGGCGAGGGAGGCCTCCCGCAGCTCGTTGGGGACGATCCGCAGGATCTCCTCGCTCGAGCGCACGACCACCGGGATCATCAGCACGGACAGCGCCACCGACCCCATGAAGCCGTTGCGGATGGCCGGCCCGAAGAAGAGGGCGAACAGCGCGTAGGCGAACAGACCGGCGACGATCGAGGGGATGCCGGTCATGACGTCCACGAAGAAGGTGATGCCGCGCGCGAGGATCCCGCGCCCGTACTCCACCAGGTAGATCGAGGTGAGGAGGCCGATCGGCACCGAGATGACCGCCGCCATGAGCGTGATCTCCAGCGTGCCGACGATCGCGTGGAGCGCGCCGCCGCCCTCGCCGATGACGTTGCGCATCGACTCGGAGAAGAAGGTGAGGTCGAATCGCGCGAGGCCCTGGGCGACGACCGTCCAGCCGAGGGAGATCAGCGGCAGCAGCGCGATGATGAACGCCGTCGCGACGAGCGAGGTGACCAGCCGGTCCTTCGCCTTGCGGTTGCCTTCGACCAGCAGCGACGTGGTGTAGATCGCGATGTCGAAGAGCACGGTGCCGAAGAAGATCGCCCCGACGGGGTTGAAGCCCTTGGTGGCGCCGCTGGCCGCGAGCATCGCGAACACTGCGATGAGCACGACCCAGGAGCCCACGAGCATCACCCACGGGGTCCAGCGCGGAAGCTTGCCCGCGGTGTAGGAGTTGGCCAGCGGGCGGGGTGCCGCGGTCGCGGTGGTGGTGGCGGCCATCAGTTCGCTCCAGAGAAGGCCGCACGGCGGCTGACGATGTATCGGGCGAGCATGTTGATCAGCAGGGTCACGACGAAGAGCACGAGGCCGGACGCGATGAGCGCGTTGACGCCGACGCCGGTGGCCTCAGGGAACTGCAGCGCGATGTTCGCGGCGATCGTGTTCGGGCTCTGCGCCTGCAGCACGGCGAACTTGACGATGAGCGCGGGCGAGAGCACCATCGCGATCGCCAGCGTCTCGCCCAGCGCGCGGCCGAGGCCGAGCATGATCGCGGAGATGATGCCGCTGCGGGCGAAGGGGAGGACCGCCATGCGGACCATCTCCCACTTCGTGGCGCCGAGCGCCAGCGCGGCCTCCTCGTGCAGGCGCGGGGTCTGCAGGAAGATCTCGCGGCAGATCGCGGTCATGATCGGGATGACCATCACGGCGAGGACGACGGCGGCGGTGAGGATGGTGCGTCCGGTGCCGGAGATCGGCGGCGCGAAGAGCGGGAACCAGCCGAGGTACTGGCCGAGCCAGGCGTAGAAGGGCTGGACGAACGAAGAGAGTGTCGCGATGCCCCAGAGGCCGAAGACGACGGACGGGACGGCGGCGAGCAGGTCGATGATGTAGCCGAGGGTCTGCGCGACGCGGCGGGGCGCGTAGTGCGAGATGAAGAGGGCGATGCCGATCGACAGCGGCGTGGCGATGATGAGCGCGATGAGTGCAGCCCAGATGGTGCCGAAGACCAGGGGCCAGACCCACGCCCAGAAGTTGGTGGCGTTGTTGGGCAGCTGGCCGGCGCCGGCGCTCAGAGCGGGGATGCTCTGGATGATGAGGAAGAGCGCGACGGCGGCGAGGGTGGCGAGGATCAGCGACCCGGCCACGACGGTGGAGGTGGAGAAGACGCGGTCACCGAGGCGGGTTTTCGCCTTCGGCCTGATGGCTCCTGCGGTTCCGGCGGTCATTCGTTGCTTTCTCTCATCGGGTCCCCAGCGGGGTGAGTGTGATGCGCCGCTCGGCCTGGACCGGGGTGCGGTCCAAGCCGAGCGGCCGGGGTGTTACTTGATGCTGGCGATGGCCTTGCCGACCTTCGAGGACAGGTCGCTCGACAGCGGGGCCGAGCCGGCCTGGTCGGAAGCGGCCTTCTGGGCGTCGCTGGAGACCACGTAGTTCGCGTAGCCCTTCACGAGGTCCGCCTTGGCGGCGTCCTTGTACTGCTGGCAGGCGACGATGTACGAGACCAGGACCAGCGGCCAGGCACCGGTGGAGGTGTCCTTGCGGTTGATCTGGATGGCCAGGTCGTTGGTCTCGCGGCCCGAGGCGATCGGCGAGGCGGCGACCACCTTGGCAGCGCCGTCGGCGCTGATCTTGGTGTAGGTGTCGCCGACCTTCAGCTGCGCGATCGAGAGGCCGGCCGAGCCGGACTCGTCGATGTACGTGATCGAGTTCTTCGCGTTCTTGGTGGCGTCCGCGACACCCGAGGTGCCCTTGGCGGCGTCACCGACCTGGAACGGGAAGGTCTGCGCCGCGGGAGCGGTCCAGACGGTCGGGGCGTTCTGCGCCAGGTAGTCGGTGAAGTTCTGGGTGGTGCCCGAGTCGTCGGAGCGGTGCACGACCGTGATCGGAGCCGACGGGAGCGTGGCGCCCGAGTTCTGCGACTTGATCTTGGCGTCGTCCCAGGTGGTGATCTTGCCCGAGAAGATGCCGGCGATCGTGTCGGCGTCGAGCTTGAGGTCCTTCACGCCGTCGACGTTGTACGCGATGGCGATCGGGGAGATGTAGACCGGGAGGTCGATGCCCTTGGCGCCCGCGGCGCAACCGGCGAACGTGCCGGCGAGCTCGGTGGTGTTGAGCGCGGCGTCGGAGCCGGCGAAGTCCGCGGCGCCCGAGATGAAGCTCTTGCGGCCGGCGCCGGAGCCCTGCGGGTCGTAGTTGACGGTGACCTTCGGGTTGGCCTGCTGGAAGCCGGCGGCCCAGACGGTCTGCGCGGCGCCCTGGGCGGACGAACCGATGCCGTTCAGCGTGCCCGAGAGGTTCGACGGCTTGGCCGTGGTGGTCGCCGGGGTGCTGCCCTCGTTCGACGCACAGGCGGTGAGGGAGATGGCGGCGGCGGCGAGGAGTGCCACGGGAACGCCAAGACGCTTCAGTTTCACAGTTGTCCCTTCCGGGGATCAGTAACAACAGGACGGGGTCGGTGCGACCCGCGTGTGACGCTATTCCCGGTGTCTGACCAGAGTCCCCCGCAGTGGTAAACGGAAGGTTAACGACCGGTGGCCTCTTGATGCGCACGCATAGGTTCGGCGGGCGTTCGCCCCGTCAGTCCTGGACCGTGATCGGTGTTCCGAGCGGGAGCCGGTCGACGGCGTCGATCGCGTCGGCGCCCAGCCTGACGCATCCTTGGGAGACGGCTCCGAACGCCACGTTCTGGTAGTGGATGCCGATGAGGCCGCCGTCCGCTCCGCCGTACGGCTCGTCGGCGGCGGTCGCGTGCAGCGAGGTGAGCTGGATCCGGTGGACCGCTTGGCCCTGCGCGGGATCGAGGTAGCGCGCCTGCAGGTAACCGGTCGTCCCGGTCGGCGTCGGGGTCTCGGGGGTCCCGACGCCGACGGGGAACGTCTGCTCCGCCTTCCCGTTCGCGTCGGTGATCGTGAGCGTCTGTGCCGACACGGACACGACGACGCGGTGCTGGAGTGCGACGGAGGTTCCGAGCGCCGAGGTGGGCATCCACGCGGCGGTCTGGGCGGGGGCGCTCGCGCCGTCGCCGGCCTGCGAGGGCAGGAGCTGACGGCTGGCCGTGAGCACCATCGACCAGGCGCCTTTCGTCGCGACGGGGACGATGACGGTCGGCTTGCCGAGGAAGTCCTTGGCGGGGATGCGCGCGACGGCGGTGGTGAAGTCCGCAGCGTAGACCGGGGCGTCGAACGCGACCGTGGCCGCGTGGCTGATCCGGGGCTCGGCCGGGGCGGCGAGGAGGCCGGGGATGACCGCGTCGTACACCGCGGCCGGGAGGGCGGCGATCGCCGACGGCGTCATCCCGGGCGGGAGTGCCGGCCCGGCGGCCTCGGGAGTCCGGCTGGCGGTCGGGGTGGTGGTCGCGGCGGGCGTGCCGGGGGAGCACGCGGAGAGGGCGACCACGGCGAGGAGTGCGGCTCCGGCCGCGGTGAGGATGCGTTTCATGCTGTGCTCCGAGGAGAAGATGGGCTCCGACGACAAGCGGGGTGGACGCTGGACGCGTCCACCCCGCTGTGCGGTTGTTGCGGCTCTCAGCCGCTCACGACGGGCAGCGTGCCCGGCGTGGTGGGAGCGGCGTCGGGAACCGGCGCCGGGGAGAGCGGGCCGGGGCCGGCAACGATGTCGTCACCGGTGACGGTGATCGTGATGGAGTTGGCCACAGCCGAGGTCTCGCCCGTGAGGGTGAACTCGATCTGCCCGGCCTCGGCAGTGCCCTGCGCAAGGTAGACCGCGACGTTGACGGTTCCGCTGCGATCGGCGACGTACGCGACGGCCGGCATCTGGTCGCCGTTGTAGGTGGACGACAGCGTGACGTCCTCGCCGGGGGTGTAGCCCGAGGCGGTGATCTCGACCCCGACGTCCGCGTTGGTCAGATCCTCGGTCGAGATGCTCGTGGTGTTCGCGGAGATGCCCTTCGGCGCGCGCACGTCGAGGACGATCGTGTTGGAGGTGTCGCCGTCGGTCGAGGTGGCGCTCACGACGACGTCCTCGCCGACCGCGGGCAGCGGGAGGCTGGCGGCCGGCGTGAAGACCTCGTTCGTGAAGGCGCCGGTGGCGTCCGCCGTGACGTCCTGCTGGCCCAGGACGGTCGCACCGTCGGGGTAGCTCACGGTGATGGTGACGGTGGTGTCTGCCGTGAAGCCGGAACCCGACACGTCGAGACCGGTGCCCCAGTCGCCGGCGGTGAAGGTCGAGTTCGCGAGGGTCAGGTCGCCGGTGGCGGCATTGGCCGGAGCGGCGACGAAGAGCCCGCCGATGACGGCAGCCGCAGCTGCGGCGCCGAGCGTCAGGCGCGTGCGAGTGGTAGAGAGCATGCTTCCCCTTGGTTGGTACGGCCGTCCCGACTGGGACGACCATGCCAATCTAGCGTCACACCCTGAGGAATCTCAAATAAACATGAGTATTTCAGTTATTCCACCGACGGTGCATACGTCTCGATGGAGACGATGCCCGACGACGGGTTGGTCGCTGAGAGGTGCACGACCGAGAACCCGCCGGTGTCGAGGTCGGCGGCGTCGGACAGGTAGCCGCCCGGCATCGTGCCGGTCGCCAGTGCGATCTCGCGCAGGATCTCGGGCAGGACCGGTCCGTGGCTGCACAGCACCGCGGTCTTGCGCGAGCGCACGCGCTTGCCGATGATCGTGCGGACCTCGCCGTCGCCGTCCTCGTAGGCGTCCTGGCTGATGCCGGGCTCGCGGCGCGGCTTGACGCCGGTCGCGGCGGCGAGGGGCGCGACCGTCGCGACGCAGCGCACGGCGTCGCTGGTGACGATGCGCCGCGGCTGCCACGCGAGCAGGCTCGGCACAGCGCCGGCCGCCTGCTTGACACCGCGGTCGGTGAGCGGGCGGGAGGCGTCGGAGCCGGCCCACGCTCCGCGCGGCTCGGCCTTGCCGTGGCGGAGCGCGATGAGCGCGAAGGTCGAGGTGACGCCCTGACGCACCAGAGACTCGAACGCGTCGATGATCTCCACATCGCGCTCGTAGGTGAGGTAGCTGCGCGCCTTCTTCAGCGTGACCCACTCGATCGCCGCGATCTCTGTGTTCGGGACGAACGTCGAGCGCTCGATCGCGTGGTCGCCGACCTCCGCCGCCCAGTAGTGGACGATCTTCTCGCGCCCCGAGGTCAGCGGGTACGCCGAGATGCCGAGCGGGACGCCGAGCGTCACAGCGAGCCCGGTCTCCTCCAGGATCTCGCGCACGGCGGTCTGCGGGAGCGTCTCGCCCGGGTCGACCTTGCCCTTCGGGATCGTCACGTCGCCGTACTTGGTGCGGTGCACGACGAGCACCACGATCCTGTCGTCCACGACGCGCCAGCAGAGGGCGCCCGCGGCGTAGACGGCGAGGCTCACCGCCTCGAACCCGTGCGGGACGAACGCGGACGGTGCGCGGCCTGCTGCTGCAGCTTGGTCTGGAGGTCGTTGAGCGGCGCGCCGCTCTCGTCGAGGTGGTGCCTGGTCCAGACGCCGTCCTCCGCGAGCGTCCACGCCGCCGTGCGCTCGTCGAACGCGAGATCGAACAGGCGGCCGAGCTCGGCGAGGTGCTCTGGATCGGCCAGGCGCACCAGCGCCTCGACGCGACGGTCGAGGTTGCGGTGCATCATGTCCGCGCTGCCGATGTAGACGTGCGGGTCGCCGTCGTTCACGAACGAGAACACGCGCGAGTGCTCCAGATAGCGGCCGAGCACCGAGCGCACCCGGATGTTCTCGGAGAGCCCGTCGCGCCCTGGCACGAGCCCGCAGATGCCGCGCACCCAGAGCTCGACCGGCACGCCGGCCTGGCTGGCGCGGTAGAGCGCGTCGATGATCGCCTCGTCGACGATGGAGTTGAGCTTGATGCGGATGCCGGACGGCTTGCCCGCCGCCGCATTGGCCGCCTCGGTGTCGATGCGCTTGAGCAGTCCCTTGCGGAGGTGCAGCGGCGCGACCAGGAGGCGCTTGAACTTCTTCTCGATCGCGTAGCCGGACAGCTCGTTGAAAAGGCGGGTGAGGTCCTTGCCCACCTGGTCGTCGGCGGTCAGCAGGCCGAGGTCCTCGTAGATGCGCGAGGTCTTGGGGTTGTAGTTGCCCGTGCCGATGTGGCTGTAGTGCTTGAGGACGCCCTTCTCCTCGCGGATCACCAGCGCGAGCTTGCAGTGCGTCTTGAGCCCGACGAGGCCGTAGACGACGTGCACGCCGGCCTTCTCGAGCTTGCGCGCCCAGGAGATGTTGTTCTGCTCGTCGAAGCGCGCCTTGATCTCGACCAGCGCCAGCACCTGCTTGCCGGACTCCGCCGCGTCGATGAGGGCCTCCACGATCGGGCTGTCGCCCGACGTGCGGTAGAGGGTCTGCTTGATGGCCAGCACGTGCGGGTCGGCGGCGGCCTGCTCGAGGAACGCCTGGACGCTCGTCGCGAACGACTCGTACGGGTGGTGCAGCAGGATGTCCTGGCGCGCGACCGCAGCGAACACGTCCGGCTTGGCGTTCGGCTCGCTCGGCATGAGCTGCGGCGCCGTGGTCGGCACGTGGTTGGGGTAGTGCAGGTCGGGCCGGTCGATCCGGGAGATGTCGAACAGGCCGCCGAGGTCGAGCGGCGCGGGCAGGCGGTAGACCTCCTGCTCGGTCACGTCGAGCTCGCGCACGAGCAGCCCGAGGGTCACGTCATCCATGTCGTCGGTGACCTCGAGCCGGATGGGCGGGCCGAACCGGCGGCGCAGCAGCTCGCGCTCGAGGGCCTGGATGAGGTTCTCGGTCTCGTCCTCGTCGATCTCGACGTCCTCGTTGCGCGTGACGCGGAAGACGTGGTGGTCGAGGATCTCCATGCCGGGGAAGAGGTCGCCGAGGTGGTTGGCGATCAGGTCCTCCAGGCGCAGGAAGCGCACCTGACCGAGACCTTCGCGCGCATCGATGCGCACGAAGCGCGGCAGCATTTGCGGCACCTTGAGGCGCGCGAACTGCTCTTTGCCCGTGCGCGAGTTGCGCACGCGGATCGAGAGGTTCAGCGACAGCCCGGAGATATAGGGGAACGGGTGTGCGGGATCCACGGCGAGCGGCATGAGCACCGGGAAGATCTGCAGCGAGAACACCTCGCGCATCTGCACCTTGTCGGCGTCGTCGAGCTCGTCCCACGACGAGACCGTGATGCCGGCGTCCTCCAGCGCGGGGAGCACGAGCTCGCGGTAGGCCTTGGCGTGCCGCACCTGCAGCTCGTGGGCCTTCAGGGAGATGTCGGCCAGGACGTCCTGCGGGGCGCGGCCGACGTTCGTCGGCACGGCCAGCCCGGTGGCGATGCGGCGCTTGAGCCCGGCGACCCGGACCATGAAGAACTCGTCCAGGTTGCTGGCGAAGATCGCGAGGAAGTTGGCGCGCTCCAGCACCGGCAGCAGCGGGTCCTCCGCGAGCTCGAGCACCCGCTGGTTGAACGCCAGCCAGCTCAGTTCGCGGTCGAGGTAGCGGTTGTCCGGGAGGGTCGGGTCCGGCTCGTAGATGAAGGGGGCGAAGTCGTCGTCGAAGTCGCTGCCCAGGCTGCCGCTCAGCCCGTTGTCGAGTAGTCCGTTCTCCAGTGCAGTGCGCTCGCCGTCCATGCACCCATCATGGCACCGCCCGTCCGGGCAGCGGCATGGGTCCCGGTTAACTGTGGAGAAACGACGGGACGACGAGGCCCGTGGAGGAGTAAGCCCGGCTGGGGACGCTCAGGGCCGCACCGACGACGGCAGACGGTCGTTCTCGTCCTCGTACACGTTGAAGCGGTAGCCCACGTTGCGGACCGTGCCGATCAGCGACTCCAGGTCGCCGAGCTTGGCCCGCAGCCTCCGCACGTGGACGTCGACCGTGCGGGTGCCGCCGAAGTAGTCGTAGCCCCACACCTCGCTCAGCAGCTGCTCGCGCGTGAACACCCGCGAGGGGTGCGTGGCGAAGAACCGCAGCAGCTCGAACTCCTTGAAGGTGAGGTCGAGCACCTTGCCGTGCGCCTTGGCCGAGTAGCTCGCCTCGTCGATGGTGATGCCCGACGCCTGGATCTTCGTCTGCGAGTGCTCCTGCGTCTGCCGGCCGATCGCCAGCCGGATGCGCGCGTCAACTTCCGCCGGGCCGGCGGTGTCGAGCAGCACGTCGTTGACGCCCCAGTCGGCGCTCACCGCGGTGAGGCCGCCCTCCGTGAGCACCAGCAGCAGCGGGACGGTGATGCCGGTCGTGGTGAGGATCTTGCACAGCGACTTCGCGCTCGCCAGGTCGCGTCGGGCGTCGACCAGGATGAGGTCGCAGGCGGGGGCGTTGACCAGGGAGGCGGGCTCGGCGGGGATCTGCCGGACGCGGTGACTGAGGAGGCCGAGAGCCGGAAGCACGTCCGCGTCGGGGGCGGACGTGAGGATCAACAGCTGCGCCACCCAGTATCCTCCTCGCCCGTCTTCGTGCGGCAATGCTACCGGAAACGCTTACGGCGGCAGATCGCGGAGACGAGGGGAGGCGGCCGCCGCCCGCGCACGGCACAATAGGGGGATGAGCGAGACGCCGTCCGATCCGGGCCTTCTCGGTCCTGCCGCCGCGGCGGGGCCGCCTCCCGAGCCGATGCCGCGCTCGATGGTCGTGCTGAGCGTCGGCGGGGTGTGGGCGCTCGCGCTCGTGCTCGGCGTGCTCATCGCCTTCCTCTCCCACCCGATCCAGTACGCGTCCTGGCTGTCGCTCGCGCTGGGCGTGTGCGTGCTCGCGTCCTTCGGAGCCCAGCTCGCAACCCAGCGCAAGGACGGCTTCGTCAACCGGCTGGCGACCACGCTGACCGGGAGTTTCGTCATCCTCGGCGTCATCGGGGGCATCCTCGGCCTCGTCACGCTCGGGCACTGATTAGACTGGCCCTATGCTCGTCGCTCTCGAACTCTTCTTCATCGGCCTGCTCGGACTGGCCACCCTCGCGATCCTCGGTGTGTCCGGCGTGGTGGTCTACAACCTCTTCCGCGGCCAGCGCTAGGTATGATCGAGCTCCCCACCGACCTTCCGGCCGAACTCGTCCCGCTCTCCTGGCTGATCGGGGTCTGGGAGGGGAGCGGCGTGGTCGACTACGCCCTCGGCGAGGTGCACACCCAGCTCGAGTTCGGGCAGCGGGTGAGCTTCAGCCACGACGGCGAGGCCTACCTCAACTACTCCGCGACCTCGTGGGTGCTCGACGACGACCGCACCCCGCTCGCCGCAGAGACCGGCTACTGGCGGCTCAGCCGCACCCTGGTCGAGGGCGACCCGGGCCCGGCGATGCTGCCAGGCCAGGGCACGCGGCCGTTCGGCACCGCGCAGGCCGTCGAGACCCTGCGCGCCTCCAGCGGCGGCTTCGACATCGACGTGGCGATCATCCACCCGGACGGCGTCAGCGAGCTCTACATCGGCCAGGTGAACGGCCCGCGCATCGACCTGGCGACGGACGCCGTCGTGCGCACGGCCGGCGCCAAGGAGTACAGCGCGGCGACCCGGCTCTACGGGCTCGTGGAGGGCCACCTCCTCTGGGCCTGGGACATCGCGGCGCTCGGCCAGGAGCTGCGCACGCACGCCTCCGCCCGGCTCGCCAAGGTGGACTGACGTGGACACCTCGCCCTTCCTCTCCCTCCCCGGCGCGGTCGACCTCGCCGACGCAGGGGTGCCCTCGCACTACGGCAACCCGCTCGCGGAGCAGCGCGCCCTGCTCGACGGCGGCGCGATCGTCGACCTGTCCGACCGCGCGGTGCTGTCGATCACCGGGCCCGACCGGCTGAGCTGGCTCAACTCGCTCACCAGCCAGTCACTGCTCGGCCTCCAGCCGGGGGAGTCGTCCGAGACCCTGCTGCTCGACGTCACCGGCCGCGTGGAGCACGCGGTGCGCCTGATCGAGGACGGCTCGACCCTGTGGCTGCTGGTCGACCGGCCGGAGGCCACCGGCCTGCTCGCCTGGCTCGACTCGATGCGCTTCATGCTGCGCGTGGAGCTGGCCGACCACACCGAGACGCTCGCGACGATCGGGACCCTCGGCGAGCCTCCGCTGCCGATCGCCGCGCCGAACGCCGTCCCGCTCATCTGGCACGACCCCTGGCACGCGGTGACCCCCGGCGGCCACCAGTACGCGCGTGGCGAGCATCCCGGAGCGAGCTGGAGCTGGAGCGAGCGGGTCGTGCCGCGCGAGGCGCTCCCGTCGATCGTCGCCCGCGTCGAGTCCGGGGAGCTGGCCGTCGCCGGCACGCTCGCGGCCGACGCCCTGCGGATCGCCGCCTGGCGCCCGCGCTTCGCCACCGAGGTGGACGAGCGCACCATCCCGCACGAGCTCGACTGGCTGCGCACGGCCGTCCACCTCACCAAGGGCTGCTACCGCGGCCAGGAGACGGTGGCGAAGGTGCACAACCTCGGCCACCCGCCGCGCCGCCTGGTGATGCTGCACCTCGATGGTTCGGAGGGGGTCCACCCCGCCCGCGGCGCCGAAGTGACGCTCGACGGCCGCGTGGTCGGCACCGTCACCTCCTCCGCCCTGCACTACGAGCTCGGCCCGATCGCGCTCGCCATCGTGAAGCGCAGCACCGACCCAGCGGCCACGCTGACGGTGGACGCCGACGGCACGCCGGTCGCGGCCGCCCAGGAGATCGTGGTGCCGCCCGAGGCCGGAGCCGAGGCCCACGTCCCGCACCTCCCACGCCTCGGCGCCGTCACCCGCACGCCGCGCGGCTGAGGCCCGGTCTCTACACCGGAGCGACGGCCTCCCATGCCACCGTGAGCTCCCCGAGCCGCCAGCGCGCCCGGCCGCCCACCACCGGCCAGCCCGCATCCCGCATCCCCTGCGCCGCCGCCATCCAGCGCTGCTTCGGTCCGTACGCGGCGAGCGGGGAGTGGACGCGCCAGAGCCGGTCGAGGTCCGCGAGGTAGGCGTGCACGCCTTCGCCTGGGACGTTCCGGTGGATGAGCGCCTTGGGCAGCCGCTCGGCCACGACGCTCGGCGCGTCGAGCCCGCGCAGCCGCAGCGAGACGGTGAAGGTCTGCGGTCCCGTCCTGTCGAGGGTGACCCAGCTCGCGATCCGGCCGATCTCGTCGCAGGTGCCCTCCACGAGTGCGCCGCCGAGCTGCAGGCGGCCGAGCATGCGCTCCCAGGCGGGGGCGACCTCCGACTCGTCGTACTGACGCAGCACGTTGAACGCGCGGATCACCGCCGCGTGCCGCCCCGGCAGCGGCACCTCGAAGCCGCCGACCGCGAAGCCCACCCGCGCCAGCGGGTCGAAGCCGGTGCTTCCGGCGCGCACGTCCTCCAGCTGCGCGAGGGCCGTGCGGACCCGGCCAGGGTCGATCTCCAGCCCCAGGACCTCCACGTCGGGGCGCACCTTGGCCAGCCGGTGCTGGAGCTCGAAGGCCGTCACGCCGCTCGCTCCGTAGCCGAGGTCGACGACCAGCGGGTCACCCGTGCGGCGCAGCTCGGGCAGGGCCGCGATCCAGCGGTCCACCCTCCTCAGCCGGTTAGTGTTCGTCGTCCCGCGGGTGACGGTGCCGACCATCGAGCCGGCGCGGGAGGACGTGGAGGGCATGTGACAAGATTAATCGCATGCCCGCTCCTTACACTTTGATCCTCCTCCGTCACGGCAACAGCGTGTGGAACCAGCAGAACCTGTTCACCGGCTGGGTCGACGTCCGGCTCAGCGAACAGGGCGTCGCCGAGGCCACCCGCGCCGGCGAGCTCCTCGCCGAGTCCGGCCTCCACCCCGACATCCTTTACACCTCGGTGCTGACCCGCGCGATCCAGACCGCGGACATCGCGCTCGACGTCGCGGACCGGCTCTGGATCCCGGTGGAGCGCTCCTGGCGGCTCAACGAACGCCACTACGGCGCGCTCCAGGGTCTCGACAAGGCGGAGACGCTGGAGAAGTACGGTCCGGAGCAGTTCCAGCTCTGGCGCCGCTCCTTCGACGTGCCGCCGCCGCCGCTCGACGACGACAGCGACTGGTCGCAGGCGAACGACCCGCGCTATGCCGGTCTCGGCGACGACCTCCCGCGCACGGAGTGCCTGAAGGACGTCATCGCGCGGATGCTGCCGTACTGGGAGTCCGACATCACCGTCAGCCTCGCCGAGGGCAAGACGGTGCTGGTGACCGCGCACGGCAACTCGCTGCGCGCGCTCGTCAAGCACCTCGACGGCATCTCGGACGAGGAGATCGCCGAGCTGAACATCCCGACCGGCATCCCGCTGGTCTACAAGCTCGACGAGACCTTCGCGCCCATCGAGCCCGGCGTGTACCTCGACCCGGAGGCCGCCGCCGCCGGCGCCGCGGCCGTCGCGGCCCAGGGCAAGAAGTAGGCCTCACGGCCGTCCCGTCGTACGTCGTCGTCGCGTTCCTGCCGGAACGCGGCGGCGACGTCGTCGTTCCTGCGGAGTTCGCGACGGGGGACTGGCCGCTGCACATCACCGTCGTGCCGCCGTTCCAGACCGAGCTGGAGGCGGACGCGGTCGCCGCACTCCTGCCGCACGGGCCGCGCATCCCCGTCGTCGCCGGGGCGCGCGCGTCGTTCGGCCACCGTCGCGCGGTGCCGGTCACGCTGGTCCGACCGTCGCCCGCCCTGCTCGCGCTGCACACCGCCTGCGTCGACGCGCTGGAGGCCGCGGGCGCGGTCATCGCAGACCAGCGCCACGTCCGCGGCGGCTACCGCCCGCACGCGAGCGACCAGCGCTCGGCCGTGCTCGCGCCCGGCGACCACGCGTCGCTCGCCGAGCTCGCGCTCGTCGCCCGCACCCCCGGCTCCCGCCGCGTCGCCGCCCGCATCCCCCTCGCCTGACCCACTGCCGAGACGGCGCAAAGTCGCACGAAAAACGCCGAGTGGGCGGAGTATCCGCCCACTCGGCGCAGGTCAGTTGGGGAGGGGTCAGCCGGCCAGTTCGGGGGCCCAGTCGCCGGTGGCCAGGTACTGGACCTTCTTGGCGATGGAGACGGCGTGGTCGGCGAAGCGCTCGTGGTAGCGGCTCGCGAGCGTGGCGTCGACGGTGTCCACGGCCTGACCCTTCCAGGTCTCGCCGAGCACCTTGTCGAACACGCTGGCGTGCAGCTCGTCGATGTCGTCGTCGTCGTTGCGGATCTCGTCCGCGACGCGCATGTCCTGGGTGCGCAGCAGCTCGGCGAGCTTCTCGGCGATCTGCACGTCGAGCCGGCCCATCTCGGCGAACGTCCCGCGCAGGCTCTTCGGCACCACCTTGTCCGGGAAGCGGTAGCGGGCGAGCTGGGCGATGTGCTCGGCCATGTCGCCCATCCGCTCGAGGGAGGCGCTGATGCGCAGCGCGCTCACGACGATGCGGAGGTCGCGGGCGACCGGCTGCTGGCGGGCGAGGATCTGGATCGAGAGCTCGTCGAGCAGCACCGTCAGCTCGTCGATGCGGTGGTCGTTGGCGATCACCTCTTCGGCGAGGGACACATCCGACTCGTTGAACGCCTCCGTGGCGCTGCGGATCGAGCGGACGACAAGCTCGGCGATCTCGACCAACCGGTCTTGGACGTCGGCCAGCTCCTGCTGGAAAACTTCGCGCATGGGATGAGGTCCTTCCTGGGCGTGCGCGCGCACGCGGGATACAGGGGTCGACTGACCCCGTTCAGCATGGTCGCTTCGGGAGGTTAACGGACGGTGCCGTAGGGCTGAACACTGTCTAACGTACCCGCGAAAACACGCGGCGCAGAGCGTCATCGGTCGCGGCGCGTCCTCGCGCATCACCTACGCTTTGGGTATGGACTCCGCCTGGTTGGTGCTGCTCTCGCTCGGGCTGGGGCTGGCCGTCGGTGCGGGGTTCGTCTGGATCCTCCACATCGCCGCGCGTCGCGGGGACCACGCGGCCGCCGTGTCCAACCCGGCGGTTCCGGACGGCGTCGACCAGGTGCTCGACGCGATGGAGTCTGCGGGGGTCGTCATCGACCCGTCGAACAACGTCATCAAAGCATCCCCCGGCGCGCATGCGATCGGGCTGGTCTGGAACGGCGCCCTCGTCCACCCGCACCTCGTGGCGCTGGTCGACCGGGTGCGCCGCACGGGCGAGCCGGTCACCGAGGAGTGCGAGCTTGCGCGCGGACCGTTCGGCGACGCCAACATCCACCTGAGCGTGCGGGTGGCCCGGCTGGGCTCCCGGTACATCCTGCTGCTGGCGGAGGACCGCACCGAGTCGTTCCGGCTGGATTCCGTGCGCCGCGACTTCGTGGCGAACATCAGCCACGAGCTGAAGACCCCGATCGGCGCCGTCAGCCTGCTGGCAGAGGCGCTGGACGACGCCTCCGACGACCCGGACCAGGTTCGCCGGTTCGCGCTGCGGCTGAGCGAGGAGGCCTCCCGGCTCGCCCGCATCACCCAGGACATCATCGAGTTGAGCCGCCTCCAGGCCGCCGACGCCCTCGGCGACGCCGAGCAGCTCTCGGCCAAGAAGGTCGTCCGGGCGGCCATCGACCAGAACAAGGTCGCGGCGGAGTCGCGCCAGATCGAGATCGCGATGCGCGGCGAGAAGGACGCGACCGTGCTCGGCAACGAAGCCCTCCTCGTCACGGCGGTCCACAACCTCATCTCGAACGCCATCCAGTACTCGCCGGAGGACTCCCGCATCGGGATCGGCGTGCGCACCGTCGACGGCGTGGTCGAGATCGCCGTCACCGACCAGGGCGAGGGCATCCCGGAGGAGGACCTCGACCGGGTGTTCGAACGCTTCTTCCGGGTCGACCAGGCCCGCTCCCGCAACACCGGGGGCACCGGGCTCGGCCTCTCGATCGTCAAGCACGCCGTGCAGAACCACGGCGGCGAGGTCCGGGTCTGGTCGCAGCCCGGGCGAGGCTCCACCTTCACCATCCGGCTGCCAGAGGCCGCAACCGTCCGTCCCCCGATTGGAGAGAACCTGTGACAGCTATCCTGCTCGTCGAGGATGAGGCCGCACTCAGCGAGCCGCTCGCGTACCTGCTCAAGCGTGAGGGCTACGAGGTGACCGTCGCCGAAGACGGCCCGACGGCCCTCGCGGAGTTCGACCGCGGCAGCGCCGACCTGGTGCTGCTCGACCTCATGCTCCCCGGCATCCCCGGCACCGAGGTGTGCCGCGAGATCCGCACGCGCTCCAACGTCCCGATCATCATGCTGACCGCCAAGGACTCCGAGGTGGACATCGTGGTCGGCCTCGAGCTCGGCGCGGACGACTACGTCACCAAGCCGTACTCCTCCCGCGAGCTGCTGGCCCGCATCCGTGCGGTGCTCCGCCGGCGAGTGGATGAGGCCGAGATGGAGGACGACGGCATCCTCGAGGCCGGCACCGTCCGCATGGACGTCGACCGTCACACGGTCGCGGTCTCGGGCGACGAGATCTCCATGCCGCTGAAGGAATTCGAGCTGCTGGAGTTGTTGCTCCGCAACGCCGGACGCGTGCTCACCCGCGGTCAGCTCATCGACCGGGTGTGGGGGAGCGACTACTTCGGCGACACCAAGACGCTGGACGTGCACATCAAGCGCATCCGCTCGCGCATCGAGGAGAGCCCGTCGGAACCGCAGATGCTGGTGACGGTGCGCGGGCTCGGCTACCGCTTCAACGCCTGACGGCCGTCCCTCCGAACGACGAAGCCGCCCTCGCAGTTCGCGAGGGCGGCTTTCGTTTCGTCTGCCGGGCCGGCTCTCAGCCCTGCGCGGGCAGGATGGTCGGCGGCACGAGGCTCTTGTAGTCCGGGAGGCCGCCGTCGAGGACCGGGACCTGCAGCTTCACGCCGGTCTCGTCGGCGTACTGGAAGTACACGTCGTAGTTGCTGCCGGGCAGCGCGTCGAACGGGGTGAGGAAGACGTTGCTGGAGGACGCCTTGTCGGGCTGCGCACCGATCTTCTTGACCTCACCCGGCTGGACCGTGACGTAGGCCGCGCTGCCGGTGGAGCCGGAGGTGATGGCCACACGGTGGCTCTTGCTGTCGGTGTTGACCAGGCTGACCACGAGGTTGCCGACCTTGCCGCCGACGCCGTCGGTGACGATGAAGGCGTTGCGCACGTCGATCTGGCCGACGTCGCCGCTCACGCCGTCGCTGGCGTCGTAGTGCTTCGTGGTGGCCTGCGGTGCGATGAATCCGCATCCGGCTGTGCCGGCTGCGACCGCCAGGGCGAGGACGATGGACGCCGCGACGCGAGCTTTCACTGGATGACCCTCCCGATCGTTCCGCTCGACGGCGCGCTGATGCCCTGTTACGAAGCGGTTTTGTGCCGAGTTTACCGTATGCCGGCAGCGCTCCCCGGCCGCCCGCGAGCTGCGGGGGCGAACCTTAGCATGTGCCTCGTGTGGTATCCTATTCGTTGCTGAAGGGACAACATATCTATGCTTTTCGAGGTTGGCGAAACCGTCGTTTACCCCCATCACGGTGCTGCAACGATCACCGAAGTCAAGAAAAGAATAATCAAGGGTGAAGAGAAGCTGTACCTCAAGCTCAACGTGACTCAGGGTGACCTGACCATCGAGGTCCCCGCCGAGAACGTGGATCTCGTGGGCGTGCGCGATGTCATCGGCAAGGAGGGCCTCGACCGCGTGTTCGAGGTGCTACGCGCCCCCTTCACCGAGGAGCCCACCAACTGGTCCCGCCGGTACAAGGCCAACCTGGAGAAGCTGGCGTCGGGCGACGTCATCAAGGTCTCCGAGGTCGTCCGCGACCTGTGGCGCCGCGACCAGGACCGCGGCCTGTCCGCCGGTGAGAAGCGCATGCTGGCGAAGGCACGGCAGATTCTCATCTCGGAGCTCGCCCTGGCGGAGAAGACCGACGATGAGAAGGCCTCCACCCTCCTCGACGAGGTCCTCGCCTCGTAACCTGCGATTCACCCGTTTTCGAAAGGGCCCGCGACGTATCGTCGCGGGCCCTTTTCTTTCGCCCTCAAAGCCAATAGTATCTGAGCGTGAAATTTGCTATGGATGTGGTTTCTGTTCGTTCTCGCGCCCTGTTCGCCGTGGTTCCCTTGGCCGCACTGGTCCTCACCGGATGCGCGGACGGGTCTGATCCCGATCCGACGGCGTCGAGCAGCGCCGACGGGACGAAGAAGCTCTCCGTCGCCACCGTCGCGGGCTACGACGTGGGGCAGTTCCCTCCGGTGCCGCTGTTCCGCATCCCCGATCTTTCGCTGGTCGACGCGGCCCAGTCGCAGCTCGCGAAGGCGTTCCAGGCGAACCTGGGCACGGACTACCCCGGTCTGACGGTCGAGAACGCACACTGCGACGCCAGTGGCGCGGTGATCGGCGGTGACGGCGCCGGCGACCTGTACGGCGGGGCGAGCCAGGTGAACGGCGGCGACGGGTCCGGGGTGCTGTCGGCGCCCGGCGTGTCCGTCGTGAACGGCGGCGACGGCAGCGGCGTCTTCTCCGGCGGGGGCGTGAGCATCGTCAGCGACGGAACGGGAGGCGGCACGTATTCCGGCGACGGCATCGACATCGTGGTGCAGGAGGATGGGAGCGGCACCTACGCGGACGGTCGCGCCAGCACCGTCAACGGCGGCGACGGCAGCGGAACGCACTCGGACGGCCGGATCGCGATCGTCAACGGAGGCGACGGCAGCGGCACCTACTCGGACGGCTCGATCTCGATCATCAACGATGGCAAGGGCACGGCCCGCGTCAACGGCACGACGGTGAAGGCCGACCCCATCCCGCCCGTGGCGAAACTCGGAGGCTTCCCGGCCTTCGCCGCACTCGAGCCGGCGAAGGTGTGCGGCACGAGCATCCGGGTGAGCGACGATGTGCTGTTCGACTTCGACTCGAGCATCCTGCGCCCTGAGGCGAACGAGACGATGGACTCCCTCGCGAAGGCCTTCGGCGAGCTCGGGGTGAAGGCGGCGTCGATCACGGGGAACACCGACTCGATCGGATCGCCGTCATACAACAAGACGCTCTCGGAGAAGCGCGCGGCCGCCGTGGTGAAGGCGCTCACCGACCGCGGAGTCGGCGGCGCGCTGACTGCGGCAGGGAACGGCGCGGACAATCCAGTCGCAGCCAATGAGATCGACGGAAAGGACAATCCGGCCGGGCGGCAGCTCAACCGGCGGGTGGACATCGTCATTCCCGCGAGCTGAACGCGCGCAGGTGGGTACGCTCGTGGAGTGACCAACAACTCTTCACCGCGCGACACCGCCCCGGTTGCGAGCGTCGCGGTCGTCGTCGTGGCAGCAGGTTCGGGAACCCGCCTGGGGGCCGAGGTGCCGAAGGCGTTCGTGGAGCTCGACGGCCGCACCCTGCTGGAGCGGTCGCTGCATGCCGTGCGCGGAATGAGCGCGCCGGCGGAGCCTGTGCTCGTCGTGCCGGCTGATCGCGTGGACGATGCCGCTGCGCTCGCACTCCGGGTGTTCGGGCATTCGGTCGCTGTCGTGGCAGGAGGCACGACCCGTCAGCAGTCGGTCGCGGCCGGGCTGGCCGTGATCGGCGACGACGTGGAGGTGGTGCTCGTCCACGACGCCGCCCGTGCGCTCACGCCCTCTGCGCTGTTCGACGCCGTGGTCGACGCGGTCGTCGCGACGGGCCACGGCGTGATCCCGGGGCTCGCGGTCAGCGACACCATCAAGCGCGTCGCGGGCGACGGCTCCGTTCACGAGACCGTGGATCGGTCCACGCTCGCCGCCGTGCAGACCCCGCAGGGCTTCCCGCGGGACCAGCTCCTCGCCGCCTACGCCGCCGCGACGACCGACGAGACCGACGATGCGGGTCTCGTCGCCGCGGCCGGACACCGGGTGACGGTGGTGCCTGGCGCGACGGAGGCGTTCAAGATCACCACGCCGTGGGACCTGCAGCGCGCACACGATCTCCTTGCGCCCTCCCGGACGCCGCGCATCGGGCTCGGCACCGACACACACGCGTTCGACCCGGCGGCCGAGCTGTGGCTCGCCGGCCTGCACTGGCCCGACGAGCCGGGGCTTTCCGGCCACAGCGATGGGGACGCCGCGAGCCACGCGATCGTCGACGCTCTGCTCGGCGCGGCCGGCCTGGGCGACATCGGCGGGGTGTTCGGCACGGGCGACCCGCGGTTCGCGGGAGCGCACGGCGAGGTGTTCCTGACGGAGACGCGCCGCCTCGTGGAGGAGGCCGGCTACCGGATCGGGAATGTGTCGGTGCAGCTCATCGGGCAGCGGCCGAAGTTCGCGCCGCGGCGGGTGGAGGCCGAACAGCTCCTGTCCGGCATCCTCGGCGCCCCGGTGTCGCTCAGCGCGACGACCACGGACGGGCTCGGCTTCACCGGCCGCGGCGAGGGGATCGCCGCCTTCGCGACCGCTCTGCTCTTCCCGCGCTGACCCGTCGGCCGACCACGCACGTGTCGAGGCGCTGGCGGCGCGCTGAGCTCCTCCACAGGTAGGCGCTCGGACCCGGTCGTCCACATCTTCGTCGCGCGCGAAGCGGTCGTTCGCCCCGACCCGTAGGCTTGTGCCGTGACTCTGCGACTCTTCGACACGAAGGCCGGCGCCCTGCGCGACTTCGTCCCCCTGCGCCCCGGCGCGGTGGGCATGTACGTGTGCGGGCCGACGGTGCAGTCGTCGCCGCACATCGGGCACCTCCGGTCGGCGCTGGTCTACGACCAGTTGCGCCGCTGGCTCGCGTATCGCGGGCTGGACGTGACGCTCGTGCGCAACGTCACCGACATCGACGACAAGATCCTCGTCAACGCGCTCACGGCGCAGTCGCAGGGCGGCTCGGAGGAGTGGTGGGCGCTCGCCTACCGGTTCGAGCTGGAGTTCACGGCCGGCTACACGGCGCTCGGCGTGCAACCGCCCACCTACGAGCCGCGCGCGACCGCGAGCATCCCGCAGATGCAGGAGCTGATCGCCCGGCTCATCGAGCGCGGGCACGCCTACGTCGCCGAGGACGGCTCGGGCGACGTCTACTTCGACGTGAAGAGCTGGCCGGCCTACGGCGAGCTCACCCGGCAGAGCATCGACAACATGGAGGCCGCGGCCGACGCCGACCTGCGGGCCAAGCGCGACGCGCGCGATTTCGCCCTGTGGAAGGGCCGCAAGAGCGATGAGCCGGAGTCGGCGGCGTTCCCGTCGCCGTGGGGAGACGGGCGTCCCGGCTGGCACATCGAGTGCTCCGCGATGTCGCGCCGCTACCTCGGGCCGCAGTTCGACATCCACGGCGGCGGCCTCGACCTGCGCTTCCCGCACCACGAGAACGAGCTCGCCCAGTCGACGGCTGCGGGAGACGCGTTCGCCTCCTACTGGGTGCACAACGGACTCGTCCACGTCAACGGGCAGAAGATGAGCAAGTCGCTCGGCAACTCGGTCTACGCCGCCGACCTGCTCGGCGCCGCCCGCCCGCTGGTCGTGCGTTATTACCTCGGCTCGGCGCACTACCGGTCGACCATCGACTTCCACGACGGCTCGCTCAGCGAGGCGGAGGCGGCGCTCGACCGCATCGCCGGATTCTTCGAGCGCGTCGACCGGCGGCTCTCGGGCACGCGGTTCGCCGGCAGCGGCGTGGAGGTCGTTCCCGGCGCGTTCGCCGAGGCGATGGACGACGACCTCGCCGTGCCGCAGGCGCTCGGCGTGCTGCACGACACCGTACGTTCAGGAAACGCGGCGCTGGATGCGGAAGACTTGGAGGCGGCCGCGGCCGCGCGCGGCCACGTTCTCGCGATGACCGAGGTGCTCGGCATCAACCCGCTCTCGCCGCACTGGCGCACCGCCGGTTCGAGCACGGCCGAGCACGCGCTCGCAACCTTGATCGGCCGACTGCTCGACGACCGCCAGGAGGCGCGTCAGGCACGTGACTTCGCGGCAGCAGACCGCATCCGCGACGAATTGACCGCCGCGGGAATCAGTATCGAAGACACCCCGTCGGGGTCGCATTGGAGCATTGAAGCATGAAGAACTCAGGTGGCAAGCCCCGGGCCGGGGCCGTTCGCAAGGGCAAGAAGGGCGCCCAGGTCGGCACCGGCGGCCACGGCCGCCAGGCCCTCGAGGGCCGCGGCCCGACCCCGAAGGCGGAGGACCGCGAGTACCACGTGGCCTACAAGAACAAGCAGCTCCGCGAGCGCGCAGCGGCCAAGGCCGAGCTGCGCGGCGGCCGGGACGGCGCCTCCGGCGCGGCCCGCCGGGCGAAGAGCGGCGACGAGAGCGAGATCGTCACGGGGCGCAACTCCGTGCTGGAGGCGCTGCGTGCGGCGATCCCGGCCTCCACGCTCTACATCGCCTCGCGGATCGAGATGGACGACCGGATGAAGGAGATCCTCTCGATCGCCACCGGCCGCGCCATCCCGATCCTGGAGATCATGCGTCCGGAGCTCGACCGGCTGGCCGGCCGCGACGCCGTGCACCAGGGCGTCGCGCTGAAGGTGCCGCCGTACGAGTACGCCCACCCGGGCGAGCTGCTCGACTACACGCTGCGCAAGGGCCAGACGCCGCTGTTCCTGGCGCTCGACGGGATCACCGACCCCCGCAACCTGGGCGCGATCATCCGCTCGACGGCCGCGTTCGGCGGCCAGGGCGTCATCATCCCGCAGCGTCGCTCGGTCGGCATGACCGCGGCCGCCTGGAAGACGTCCGCGGGCGCCGCAGCGCGCACGCCCGTCGCGATGGCCCCGAACCTGACGCAGACGCTGAAGGAGTTCAAGAAGGCGGGCGTCTTCGTCCTCGGACTCGACGGCGACGGCGACACCAGCCTCCCCGGCCTGTCCTTCGCCGACCGCCCCGTCGTGATCGTCGTCGGAAGCGAGGGCAAGGGCCTGTCCCGCCTGGTGACCGAGACCTGCGACGCGGTCGTCTCGATCCCGATCTCGGCCTCCACGGAGTCCCTCAACGCCGGCATCGCGGCGAGCGTCACCCTCTACGAGATCTCGAAGCTCCGCGCCGAGGCCAAGAAATAACGATCGAGGGGCACGTTGTCGTCGCTTCCGAGCCCGGAAAGCGACAACAACGTGCCCCTCGGCGTATGCGCTCAGACCTTCGAACGCCAGTCGTCCTCGTCGTCGTCCGTTTCGGCCGTGGTGGCGCCGCCGATCACCGGGATGCTGAGCGTCTCGGTGATGGGCGCGACGACCGTGGCCTCGTCGCGGCGGTGGCGGAGGATGTCGTTGATGTACGAGGTCAGCGCCTCCGCGAGGGGGACGTCCCGGCCCTCGGCCTGCGACATGAACCAGCGGTGCTCCAGCAGCTGGTGGAAGACCTCCGCCGGTTCCAGCTTGCCCTTCAGATCGGTGGGGATGGCGCGGACGACCGGCTCGAAGACGCGCAGCAGCCACTCGTGGGCCATCGCCTCCTCGTCCAGGCCGCGCTTGCCGAGGGTCGCGGAGTACGAGTCCAGGTCGTTGAGGAGGCGGCGGGCCTGGTTCTCGCCGGTGTCCAGGCCGGTCAGGCGCAGCAGGCGGCGGGAGTGGTGGCCCGCATCGACGACCTTCGGCTGGATGCGGACGGTCGTGCCCTCGTCGGAGGTCTTGATCGCCAGCTCCTCGATGTCGAAGCCGAGGTCGTTGAGGCGCTCCACGCGCTGGCTGATCCGCCAGCGCTCGGACGAGGAGAACGACTCGCTGCCGGTCAGCTCCTTCCAGAGCGACCGGTAGGCCGCGACGATCCCGTTCGACACCTTGATGGGGTCGAGCTCCTCGTCCACGCGGCCGCCGGCCTCCAGGTCCATCAGCTCGCCCGCGATGTTGACGCGGGCGATCTCCAGGTCGTTCTCGCGCTGGCCGTTCGACAGGCCGCCGTCGTAGATCTGGCCGGTCTCCGCGTCCACCAGGTAGGCCGCGAACGCGCCAGCGTCACGACGGAACAGCGTGTTGGAGAGCGAGACGTCGCCCCAGAAGAAGCCGACGATGTGCAGCCGCACCAGCAGGACGGCCAGGGCGTCGACCAGGCGGGTCGCGGTGTCCGGGCGCAGGGTCTGCGAGAACAGCGCGCGGTAGGGGAGCGAGAACTTGAGGTGCCGGGTGACGAGTGCGGCGTTCAGGGCGTCGCCGTCGTCGTCCGTCCGGTTCTTGATGACGGCGACGGGGTCGACGCACGGCACGTCCAGGCGCTGGAGGGTGCGCAGCATCTCGTACTCGCGCTGCGCCATCTCCGCGGTCGTCTCCTTGATGGCGATGACGTAGCCGGACAGGTTCGCGAACCGGACGAGGTGCCGGCTGATGCCCTTGGGCAACAGTGCGATGTGCTCGTTCGACCACTGGTCCAGCGGCAGGTTCCAGGGCAGATCGAGCAGGGCGGGATCGACGGTCGCCGCGGTGATGTTGACAGAGCCGGCCATGAGGGCGCCTTCCAGAACGGGTTGTGGCGGAAAGCACTCTGCCGCAGCCCGGGACCGGACTGCGGCAGAGTGAGGATCAGCTGCGACGACCTCAGTCGACGACGGCGCCGCCGAGACGCTCGCCCGACTCCGCGTGGAAGAGGTGGACGTGACCCGGCTTCGGGGTGATGTAGACGGTGTCGCCCGCGTTCGGGTGAACGCGGCCGTCGACGCGGCCGACGATGTCGGTGCGCTTGCCCTCGAGCTCGGAGTGGCCGTAGAGGTAGCCGTCGGCGCCGAGCTCCTCGACGAGGTCGACCGCGACCTTCAGGCCGCCGCTCTCGGCGGACGAGACGACGACGTCCTCCGGACGGACACCGATGGTGACGGAGTTGCCGGCGCTCGCGAGGATCTCGCGCTCGATCGGGACGACCGTCGTGCCGAACTTGACGCCGCCGTCGGTGACGTCGGCGGTGAACAGGTTCATGGCCGGGGAGCCGATGAAGCCGGCGACGAAGACGTTCCTCGGCTGCGCGTACAGGTCGCGCGGGGTGCCGACCTGCTGGAGCACGCCGTCCTTGAGGACCGCGATGCGGTCGCCCATCGTCAGCGCCTCGGTCTGGTCGTGGGTGACGTAGACCGTGGTGACGCCGAGGCGGCGGGTGAGGGATGCGATCTGGGTACGGGTCTGCACGCGGAGCTTGGCGTCGAGGTTCGACAGCGGCTCGTCCATGAGGAACACCTGGGGGGAGCGGACGATCGCGCGGCCCATCGCGACGCGCTGACGCTGACCACCCGAGAGCGCCTTCGGCTTGCGGCCGAGGTAGGGCTCCAGGTCGAGCAGCTTGGCGGCCTCGAGGACGCGGGAGGCGCGCTCGTCCTTGCCGACGCCGGCGATCTTGAGCGCGAAGCCCATGTTCTCGGCGACGGTCATGTGCGGGTACAGCGCGTAGTTCTGGAACACCATCGCGATGTCGCGGTCCTTCGGCGGGACGTCGGTGACGTTGCGCTCGCCGATGAAGATGTTGCCGTCGTTGACCTCTTCGAGGCCCGCGAGCATGCGGAGGGACGTGGACTTTCCGCAGCCGGACGGGCCGACCAGGACGAGGAACTCCCCGTCTGCGATGTCGAGGTCGAGGGCGTCGACCGCGGGGCGGTTGGAACCCGGATAGAGCCGGGTCGCCTTGTCATACGTGACAGTAGCCATTTTTCTTTTGTCTCCTTCACCGGCAGGTACGTGCCGGACGATCCGTAGTGAGGAATAGACGTGGCGTCGACGTCCAAGGGCGTCGATGCCACGACCCCCATAGTAAGGCATCCGAAGCGCTGCTCTTACCACGAGTATTCGGGAGGTCGCAGCGGGCCCGTGTGCCGCACTCGGGGGCCAACCCCCAGGTGGCGCTCGGGGCGTGAGCGGGGTATGTCTGGTCTATTCCCAGACTGCCGGAATATGGTCGTCTGGTTGCGTCTGCTCACGCCACACCCGGCGGCACGTCCCCCCGCGCGCCGCATCGCCTACCCCCGAGAGCCGATTCCCCCGAGATATGAGTTCCATGAAAGACCCCGACGAGAGCCGCAGCGGCGACGTCCGCGCGGCCGCGCGGGAGAAAGCCCGACAGCTCCGCACGAGCCAGAGCCGCAGGGACCGCAGGAACAAGACCCTGCTGGCCGGCGGCATCGTGGTCGGCGTCATCGCGGTCCTGGCCATCGTCGCGGTGGTCATCATGGGCGCGATCCGTCCCACCGTCCCGGGCCCGAAGAACATGGCGAGCGACGGCGTGGTCGTCGGCTCCGGCCTCACGGTCAAGACGACCCCGGCGCTCGCGGCCGACGCGAAGCCGATCGCCAGCGCGCCGGACCCGAACGGCAGCTCCGTGGACATCCGGATCTACGCCGACTACCTGTGCAAGCTGTGCGGCGACTTCCAGCGCACGAACCTGAAGCAGCTCCAGCCGCTGGTGAAGGACGGCGCGGTCACGGTCGAGATGCACCCGGTGGCGATCTACACCAGCCACTCGGCGGGCACCCGGTACTCGCTGCGCGCCGCGAACGCCGCGGCCTGCGTCGCGAACTACTCGCCGAGGTCGTTCTGGGCGTTCAATCAGTCGCTGTTCGAGAACCAGCCCGCCGACGGCGGTCCCGGCCTCAGCGACGACCAGCTCAAGAAGATCGCGGCCGCGTCGGGCGCCTCCCCGTCGGACATCGACTCCTGCGTGGACGACGGCCGGTTCAAGACCTGGGTCGGCTCCGCCAGCGACCGCGCGCTCAGCGGCCCGATCCCGAACTCCAGCGTGAAGAAGATGACGAACGCGCTGCTCGTGCTCGTCAACGGCAAGCCGTACACCGGCTCGCTGACGAACGCGGACGACTTCAAGGCGTTCGTCCTCCAGGCGCAGGGCGACGAGTACTCCTCGACCTCCACGCCGACGCCGTCGCCGAGCGCGGGGAGCTGAGTCAGCCCTCCCGTTCGGCACCAGGGCGCCCGCCGCCCATCCTCTAGGATGGTTCGCGACGGGCGTCCCGTCAGTTTCCCGCCGACTTAGCTCAGCTGGTAGAGCACTCGCCTTGTAAGCGAGCGGTCGCGAGTTCGAACCTCGCAGTCGGCTCCGTCTCCCTCCTCTTTCGCCCGTGCGCGCTGTTCGCCGCGCTTGCCGGTCGTGGTCGTGCGCTCTATTCTGGATGTGCGAAATCCGAACCAGTCGTTCGGATATAGAACACACGATCACGACGATGTGAGGAGCCTTCCCATGCAGTTCCACCACCACGGCTATGTGTCAGGCGACCCCCACGTGCTGCCCGCGGTCGGGCCGGCCTGGTCGCCCGAGCTGCCGGAGGTCATGGACGTGCTCATCGTCGGCTCCGGGCCGGCCGGGATGGTCACGGCGGCCCAGCTCGCGCAGTTCCCGGGCGTCAGCACGCGGCTCGTGGAGCGCCGCGGCGGGCGGCTGGAGATCGGGCAGGCGGACGGCATCCAGGCGCGCAGCGTCGAGACCTTCCAGGCGTTCGGGTTCGCGGAGCGGATCACCGCCGAGGCCTACCGGATCACCGAGATGGCGTTCTGGAAGCCGGACCCGGCCGACCCCACCCGGATCGTCCGGGCCGCGCGGGCGGTCGACGACCCGACCGGGATCAGCGAGTTCCCGCACCTGCTCGTCAACCAGGCGCGCGTGCTCGACTACTTCGCCGAGTTCATGACCAACGGCCCGACGCGGATGCGGCCGGACTACGGCTGGGAGTTCTGCGGGCTCCGCGTCGAGGACGAGGGCGAGTACCCCGTCGTCGTCACGCTCGCGCGCAGCGCGGGTGAGAACGTGGGCGAGGAGCGGGTGGTCCGTGCCAAGTACGTGGTCGGCGCCGACGGCGCGCGCAGCAAGGTGCGCGAGTCGATCGGCTGCACGCTCGCGGGCGACCAGGCCAACCACGCCTGGGGCGTGATGGATGTGCTCGCGGTCACCGATTTCCCCGACATTCGCACGAAGTGCTCGATCCAGTCGGAGTACGGCAACATCCTGCTCATCCCGCGCGAGGGCGGCCACCTGTTCCGGATGTACGTGGACCTCGGCTCGGTGGCTGACGACGACCACGGCGCGGTGCGGGCGACGAGCATGGAGCAGATCATCGCGAAGGCGAACGAGATCCTGCACCCGTACACGCTCGACGTGCGCAACGTCGCCTGGCACAGCGTCTACGAGGTCGGGCACCGGCTGACCGACCGGTTCGACGACGTCCCGCTCGACGTGCTCGGGTCGCGCACCCCGCGCGTGTTCATCGCCGGGGACGCCTGCCACACGCACAGCGCCAAGGCCGGGCAGGGGATGAACGTCTCCATCCAGGACGGCTTCAACCTCGGCTGGAAGCTCGGCCACGTGCTGCAGGGCCGCAGCCCGGAGTCGCTGCTGGCGACCTACTCGGCGGAGCGGCACGTGGTCGCCAAGAACCTGATCGACTTCGACAAGGTGTGGTCGACGCTGATGGCCACGAAGCCGGAGGACCTGAAGGACCCGTCCGAGCTGGAGGACTTCTACGTGCGCACGGCGGAGTTCCCCGCGGGGTTCCTGACCGAGTACGCGCCGTCGCTGATCGTCGGGGAGCCGGAGCACCAGGAGCTCGCGACCGGCTTCCCGATCGGCAAGCGGTTCAAGTCGCCGATCGTGGAGCGGGTCTGCGACGCGAACCCGGTGCACCTCGGGCACCACGCGACGGCGGACGGGCGCTGGCGGATCTACGTGTTCGCCGACGCGGCGGCGGCGGGGGAGGGCACGCTGGTGCCGGAGTACGCGGACTGGCTCACGACCTCCGCGGAGTCTCCGCTCGCCGCGACTCCGCAGGGCAGCGACATCGACGCCTGGTTCGACGTGAAGGTCGTCTACCAGCAGGACCACACCGGCGTCGACCTCGGCCGCGTGCCGGAGGCGTTCCTGCCGCGGACCGGGCCGTTCGACCTGGTCGACTACGAGAAGGTGTACGCGACGGCGCCGGGGGACGACGTGTTCGACGCCCGCGGGATCGATCGCGGCGGCGTGATCGTCGTCGTGCGGCCGGACCAGTACGTGGCGGAGGTGCTGCCGCTGGCGGGGTACGCGGAGCTCGGGCGGTTCTTCGCGCCGATCCTGCGGGTGGAGACGGCGGAGAGGGCGGCGGCCGTCTGACGGGTGGTCGCCGGCCGGCCCAGCGCAGCTCGCCGCTCAGCGCAGCTCGGCGCTCAGCGCAGCTCGGCGGCGACGGTCGCCGCCGCCCGGCCGAGCCGCGCGCCGATCGCGGCCACGTCCCGTCCGTTCGCCACGTACACCACCGCGAGCGCGGCGAGCGGCTGGCCGTGGACGACGAGCGGAACCGCCACCGACGCCAGGCCGGGGATGACCTCGTCGTGGCTGGTCGCGAAGCCGCGTCCGCGGGCCTCCAGCGCCTCGTCGCGCGGGTGACCGTCCGGCAGCTCGCCCCACTGCGCCTCGGTGAGCACCGACTGGAGGGCGATGCCCGGCGCGCCCGTGGTGATCGGGTGCCGGCTGCCCGGCCGCTGGGCGACGGCGGCGTGCGCGTGCGATGGCTCGATGCTGACCAGGGTGACGACCTCGCCGCGGTCGAGCACGGCGAGGAAGGCGGTCATCCCGAGCTCGTTGGCGACCGCGCCGAGTTCCGGGACGGCCGCGGCCTGGAGGTCGCGGGACACGGCGCGGGCGAGGGTCGCCATGCGCGGCCCGAGCAGCGCGGCCCCGGCGGGGTTGCGGACGACGAGACCGTGATCCTCCAGCGTGCGAAGGATGCGGTAGACGATCGAGCGGTGCACGCCGAGAGCAACGGCGAGCTCGGCGATGGTGAGCGGGCGGTCGGCGTCGGCCAGCGCCTCCAGCACGCGGATGCCGCGGGAGAGCGTTTGCGAGTGCGGGGCGGGTGTGCCGGCGTCGTGCGCCTCCGGTGCGCCCGCGTCGTCAGGTGTGCTCGCCATGCGCCCATTCTTTCGCATCCCGGACGGCCCGGCGGTGGCGGCCGCGGCTCACCCCGCTGCGGCGACGAACGCCCGGGAGTACGCCCAGCGCGGCTGGCTCGTCCCCGAGCACATATAAGCGGGGACGCCTGACGTGCACGGCTGGTCGCGGGTCAGCTCCCACCAGCTCAGGCCGGCGAGCCCGTTCGCCTTCGCGTAGCGTCCCACCGTCGTGGCGTCGGTCAGCGTGAACTGCTCGCCGGTGTCGTTCAGGCCGAACATCGGGGTCACCGCGATCAGACCGAGGCGCCGGGCGTCGGTCCACGACGCGTACGCGGCCACGCCCTTCAGTTGTCCGGCGGTCGCGGTGGCGGCGTCGATCGCGGCCTTTCCCATGTCCGTCACTCCGGTGCCGTAATCCATCGTCATCAGGTTCACGGCCGAGAGCTGGACGCCCGCGGCGGTGAACTCGGAGATCGTGCGGAGGCCGCTGGCGAGCAGGCCGTACGGCATCACCGGCAGCGTGAGCGTGACCTGCAGCGGGTGGCCGGCCGCGGCGCGCTGACGCTGGAGGGCCGCGACCGCGGTGGCGCGGCGGACGTTCGACGCGGAGTCGGAGACGTCGGCGCCCTCGATGTCGAAGTCCACGCGGTCGAGCGAGAACCGCGAGACGACCGTGCTGTAGGCGGCGAGCAGCTTGGCGGGGTCGGTGCAGACCCGGGCGAGCTCGTCGTTGGCCGCGCCGCCGAAGGAGGCGACGACCCGGCCGCCGTGGGACTGGAACGCCGTGACATCGGCGAGGAAGTCCTGGCTGCCGCCGATCGTGTACGCGGTGTAACCGGCCCAGGTGGGCGAGCAGGCGCTGCTGCGGTCGGCGACGATGAACGCCGCGGTGACGGCGCGCACGCCCGCCGACGACGCGAACGAGGTGAGGTCGGCGGTGGGCCAGAGGCCCATGTCGACGTAGGGGGCGATGAAGGGGGTGGAGGAGGGGCCGGGGGTGGGGGACGGTGAGGGTGTCGGTGTCGGTGTCGGTGTCGGTGTCTGAGTCGGCGTGGGCGTAGGCGCGGGCGTCGAGGTGGCGCCTCCGTTGATCGAACACGGGAGGTTCGCGCCGACCACCCGGCAGGTGGTCGGGACCAGCGGGGCGGCCGCCGCCTTCGCCGAGGTGAGGCCGAAGGTCGCGGTCGCGCCGGGAGCGAGCGTGGACGCGTACGACGGCGCGGTCACGCTGAAGCCGTCGCTCGTGCTTGCGGCCGTGCCATCCCAGAGGGTGACCACGCCATCGGCGGTCGTGAAGGCGAGCTGCCAGGGGGACACGGTCGTCTTCGAGGTGTTGGCGACCGCGACGGACGACTGGAAGCCGGAGGTCCACTCGGAGGTGACGGTCCAGGTGACGGCGAGGCCGGCGCCGGGAGATGGGGTTGGGGTCGAAGTCGGGGTGGCGGTCGGTGTGGGCGCGGTGGTCGGCGTCGGTGTCGGAGTGGGGGTCGGCGTGGGCGAGGTCGTCCCGCCGCCCGCTCCGCCGTTCACCGCGCACGGCACGCTCGCACCGGCCGGGAGTCCGACGATCGTGCACGACGTCGGCACGATCGCCGCCGTCCCGGCGCGGGTGGCGGTCAGGCCGAACTGGGCCGAGCCTCCCGGAGCCAGGCTCGTCGCCCAGGAGGGCGCGCCGACCGTGAGCGTCCCGGCGGGGGAGGTCGTGGAGACCGCCGACCAGATGCTGACCAGGGTGTGCGGGAGGTCGAACCGCACCTGCCACGGCTTCAGCGTCGTGCTGCTCCCATTGGCGACGGTCACCGCCGACTGGAAGCCGGTGGTCCACGAGTTCGCGGTCGTCCACGTGACGTTCACCTGCGGCGTCGCGGCGGCCAGCGCGCCGGAGGTCGCGAGAGCGCCGGCGCCGAGAAGGCCCGTGACGGCCAGCGCGGCGACGAACGCCTGCCGCCGATGCGACGTGCGGCGCCCGGGGCGGAACTGCCCGAGCAGCCGGCGGACGGCCGCCTGGACTCGGTGACCGGTCGCCCGGTGGCGTGCGGGACGGGACGCTGACTCGGGCATGGCACTCCTGACGACTTACGACGGAACGGCGAAGGGAGGTACGTCAGTCACTATCGGCCATCGGGGCGGTTCGGTCAGGGAGCCACGCAGTCACCCGTCACGAGTTCACCCGGATGATCTCCTCCTGATACGGGGCCACCACATCCCCCGAGATCCGCAGGTCCAGCAACAGGAACGGCCGCTCGGCCGCCGGGCGCGCCGCCCAGCGGGTCAGCGCCTCCAGGTCCGCCGGCGTCCGCACCACGACGCCCTCCGCGCCGACCGCCGCGCCGAGGCCGGCGAAGTCGACCTCCGGGATGCGCATCGGGCCCTGGGCGAGGCCCTTCAGGCCGTAGAGGTTGACCTCCGCGCCGTAGGCGGCGTCGTTCCAGACCACGCAGAGGCCGCGGCCTCCCGCGACCCGGACCGCGGACTCCAGGTCGGCCAGCGCCATCAGGCCGCCGCCGTCGCCCGTCGTGAGCACGATCGTCGACTCCGGGTGCGCGAGCGCGGCGCCGGCGACGCTCGGGAAGCCGAGGCCGATCGACTGGTAGGCGGTGCCGACCATGATCATCCGGTCGGGGGAGGCGACCGGCCAGTACATGTTCGCCCAGCCGATGAAGTGGCCGCCGTCGGAGACGACGACGCGGTCGGCGGGCAGCAGCTCGCCGATGCGGGCCGCGGCCGTGCGGGGGTCAAGGCGGCCGTCCGCGGCCAGGCCGTCGCCGGTCGGACGCGAGCGGAGTGCCGGGAGGTCGGCCGACTCGCGCCAGCCGGACGGTGCGGCGTCGAGGGTGCGCAGCTCCTCCAGCAGCGCCTCGGCGACCACGCGGGCGTCGCCGCGCAGGTAGGCGCCGACGTTCGGGTGCGTCGCGGCGGGGGCGACATCCACCTGGATGACGCGGGTGCCGGGCGCGAACAGGTCGCCGAAGCGCATCGTGAACTGGTTGAGGGAGGCGCCGAAGACGACCGCGACGTCGGCAGAGCGGACGGCCTCCATCGCTCCCTCCGCACCGAAGCCTCCGGTCACGCCGAGGTCGTAGCGGGCGTCGGGGAACACGCCGCGGCCGAGTGCGGTGCCCGCAGTGAGGGCGCCGGTCGCGTCGGCGAGGGCGCCGAGCGCGTCGCCGGCGCCGGCGATCCAGGCGCCGTGGCCCGCGAGCAGGAACGGTCGCTCCGCGCCGGCCAGCGCCGCGGCGGCGTCCACGATCGCGCCGCGCGCGAACGGGCCGGTGGGGGCGAGAGGTGCGGGGAGGGCGGGCGTCGGCGCCTCAGGCACAGGGCCGGCCTCCCGGGTGGCGACGTCGTAGGGGATCGCGAGCACGGTGGGCACCCGGTACGTGAGCGCGTGCTCGACCGCGATGGCCGTGGTCGCTGCGGCGTCGGTGCGGCCGACCGTGTAGGTGCGCGCGCCGACCGCGCTGGCCAGCGCGATCTGGTCGACGCCCCACGGGCGCGGGCCGGAGGTCGGCTCGTCGCCGACGACGAGGACGAGCGGGATGTGCGCCTGGCGGGCCTCCGCCAGCGCGGTCAGCGTGTTGGTGAACCCGGCGCCGTAGGTGGCGGTGGCGGCGGCGAGCCTGCCGGACGCGCGGTGGTAGGCGTCGGCGGCGACGACCGCTCCGGCCTCGTGGCGCATGGCGGTGTACGGGACCCGTCCCTCGCGCTCGATGGCGTCGAGGAAGTGGGCGTTGCCGTTGCCCATCACCCCGAAGACCTGGTCGACGTGACGGGCGAGGGTGGTGGCGACGTGCGCGGAGACGGAGGGCATGACGGTGCCTTTCGAGACGGGAACGGAGGTGCGATGATCCGTATGTGTCTCGCGCGCTGCCGTTTCGCCGAGCGCGGCTTCGTGCCCATTTTTCGAGCACCGGGCCGTTGGACGGCCGGACGTCAGCAGTATATCCGCTGTCGAAAACGGCTCCGCCCGTTCGACGTCCAGGTGTTCGGCATCCACGAAAGGGAGAGACATGACCGGCTATCTGATCCTCATCTACGGCGACGAGAGCCGCTGGGACGCGCTCGACCAGGAGGGGCGCGCCGCGGTCGACGAGGCCCACCGGGCATTCAACGAGAAGGCGGGCACGGGGGTGCGCGCCGCGGGGGAGCTGCAGACGTCGTCCACGGCGACGACGGTCCGCACCGGCCCGGACGGTGAGCCACGGCCCACCGACGGGCCGTTCTCCGAGTCCAAGGAGGTCGTCGGCGGGTTCTACCTGATCGAAGCGGACAGCCAGGAGGAGGCGGTCGCGATGGCGGCCTCGCTCGCGGAGGCGCGGCAGGGGCATGGGGGGATCGAGGTCAGGCCGCTGGTGGGGCGCAGCTGACGGCTGTTGTCAGGAGGCGGGCGGCGAGAGGAGGATGCGCTCATGACGGACACAGGGATCATCGGGGTCAACACGATCGGCATTCCGGTTGCGGACCAGGACAGGGGGCTGGCGTTCTACCGGGACGTGCTGGGGTTCGAGGTGCGGGTGGACGCGCCGCTGCCGAACGGAGGGCGCTGGATCATGCTGGCGCCGCCCGGATCGGCGGTGTCGGTGTCGCTCGTGGTCGCGAGCGAGGACGTCCCGGCCGGCATCGAGACGGGCATCCGGTTCGAGAGCGCGGACGCGGGGGCCACCCACGAGGAGCTGACCCGGCGCGGGGTGGATGCGGGGGCGCTGCTGCGCTGGCCCGGCGTCCCCGCGATGTTCCAGGCGCGGGACGCCGACGGCAACCGCTTCGAGGTGGTCGAGCGCGCGAGCTGACCGCCGAAGGGCACGTTGTTGTCACTTTTCGCGCGCGGAAGTGACAACAACGTGCCCCTCGGGCGCGCGAGAGCGCGGTCAGAGGCGGGTGCGCGCGAGGCGGGCGGGGTCGAAGAGCACGTCGAGGCCGCGGATGCGGCCGCGGTCAGCGGCAAGTAACCCCTTCCACCGGCCCTCGGGCGTCCGCTGAACGGCGGGCGCCCGAGGGAGGAGAGAGCACATGAGCACGTTCGAGATCGCCGGGGACGACTTCCTCCTCGACGGCCGCCCCCACCGCATCCTGTCGGGGGCGATCCACTACTTCCGCGTCCACCCCGACGACTGGGCCGACCGCATCCGCAAGGCGCGGCTGATGGGCCTGAACACCGTCGAGACGTACGTGCCGTGGAACGCCCACGAGCCGCTGCCCGGCGAGTGGACCGCGGAGGGCGCCCTCGACCTGGGGCGCTTCCTGCGCACGGTGCAGGCGGAGGGGATGCACGCGATCGTGCGGCCCGGTCCCTACATCTGTGCGGAGTGGGACAACGGCGGACTGCCCGCGTGGCTGTTCACGGACCCGGCGGTCGGCATCCGGCGCTCGGAGCCGGTGTTCCTGGCCGCGGTCACGGCGTTCCTGGAGCGGGTGCTCGCGATCGTCAGCCCGCTGCAGGTGACGGAGGGTGGCCCGGTGCTGCTGGTGCAGGTCGAGAATGAGTACGGCGCCTACGGCGACGACAAGGACTACCTCCGGCACCTCGTGGAGGTCTTCCAGGGCGCCGGGATCACCGTCCCGCTGACGACCGTCGACCAGCCAGAGCCGGCGATGCTCGAGAACGGCTCGCTGCCCGGCCTGCTCAAGACGGCCTCCTTCGGCTCCCGCTCCCGCGAACGGCTCGCCACCCTGCGCGAGCACCAGCCGACCGGGCCGCTGATGTGCTCCGAGTTCTGGGACGGCTGGTTCGACCACTGGGGCGCCCACCACCACACGACCCCGGTCGAGCAGTCCGCCGCCGACCTGGACGAGCTGCTCGCGCTCGGCGCCTCGGTCAACATCTACATGTTCCACGGCGGCACGAACTTCGGCTTCACGAACGGCGCCAACGACAAGGGCGTCTACCAGCCGATCGTCACGAGCTACGACTACGACGCCCCGCTGGATGAGGCGGGCGAGCCCACCGAGAAGTTCTGGGCGTTCCGCGACGTGATCGCCAAGCACGCGCCGGTCCCCGTCGAGGAGCCCGTCGTGGCCGCCGCCGCGCCCGCGTTCAGCGTGCCGTTCCTCGACGCCGTCCCGCTCTTCGCGGTCGCGTCGAAGCTGGGCGACTGGCGCCACACCGACGACCTCCCGACCTTCGACGCGCTCGGCCACTATGCAGGGCTCGGGCTCTACCGCACCGAGATCGACACGACGGAGCCCGCCGTGCTGGAGTTCGGGGAGGTGCGCGACCGCGCCTACGTCTTCGTCGGCTCCACCCGGGTCGGCGTGCTCGCCCGCGACCACCACGACAGCGCGATCACCCTCTCACCGAGCCGTGGCACGCTCACCGTGCTCGTGGAGGACCAGGGCCGCGTCGACTACGGCCCCCGGATCGGCGAGCCCAAGGGTCTGATCGGCCCGGTCCGGCTGAACGGCGACGGGCTTCGGCGCTGGAGCGTCCTCCCGCTGCGCCTGCCGTCGCTGGACGCCGTGCGCGCCGAGCTCGACGCCGCGGATACCGCCGTAGAGCGCGAACCGGAGCGGCTCGCCGGGCCGGTGTTCGCGCGCGCGGTCTTCGACCTGGAGGAGCAGGGAACCCTGTTCCTCGACACCACCGGATGGGGCAAGGGCGTCGCCTGGATCAACGGCTTCAACCTCGGCCGCTACTGGACCCGCGGCCCCCAGGAGACGCTGCACGTCCCCGCGCCGGTCACCCGCGCCGGGCGCAACGAGCTCGTGATCCTGGAGCTGGAGTCCGCCGCCGACGCCGTCGCATCGTTCGTCTCCGAGCCGCGCCTCGGCCACACGGATTTCTGACGACGAAGGGCACGTAAACGCCCCTAAAACGCGGTTTCAGGGGCGTGTACGTGCCCCTCGACGGTGGTCAGGAGGGGTTGGGGTCGGGGTCGAGGTCCCGGCGGCTGCGGAGCTCCGCCTCCAGCTGCCGGATGCGATCGTCCTCGATCTCCCGTTCGAGAGCGGCGAGCTGCTCCTCCGTCGACAGCGGGCGCGCCGCCGGCGCCGCCTGATCGCGGGCGACGTACGTCCCACGCGGGCGGCGGTACCCGGCGCCGCTGTACTCCCGCCCGACTGCGAACCAGAGGACGCCGCCGATCAGCGGCAGCAGGATCACGATGAAGATCCAGGCCACCTTCGGCAGGTGCTTCACCTGGCTGCTGTCGCGCAGGATGATGTCGATCAGCGCGACGACGAAGAAGACGAGGATCAGCAGGGGGACGACGGCCATTCGCCGAGTCTAGGGGGAAGCGCTCTCACTCCCAGACCATGAAGGGCCGCAGTTCCAACTGGCCATTGCGCGCCATCGGGTGCCGGGAGGCGATCTCGACGGCCTCGTCCAGGTCCTCGACCTCCAGGATGTCGAAGCCGCAGATGACCTCCTTGGTCTCGGTGAAGGGCCCGTCGGTCACGTAGCGCTTGCCGTCGCGCACGCGGACGACGCGCGACTCGGACTGCGGCTGGAGCACCTCCCCGATGATCCGCTTGCCGCTGGCGTCGAGCGGGTCCACCCAGAGGTCGACGTCGGACTCGTCGGTCTCGGTGTCCGGCTGGGAGTCGGTGATCACGAACATCATGTACTTCATCGCGGTGGGTCCTTTCGGAATCGGTTGTCGGTTCACTCGGACGTCGAACGGAGCGGCCGCCGCTCGACATTCCGTCGCTCGAGGATGAGCCGGTACACGACGTACTCCACGGTCCCCGCCACCAGGACGGCCCCGAGCGGCTCGCTGAACCAGCCGAGATACGTCGCCGGCGTGGTCAGCCAGAGCAGGACGTAGCCGACGTAGGCGACGACGAACGCGCTCGCCGTGGCGCAGACGTGCCGCCACCAGTGGATGCCGCCCGGCCGGGCGCGGGCGAACCAGGCGTAGTGCACGGCCGCGCTCACGAAGCCCACTCCTGCGGCGGCCGGGCCGTAGAGGAAGAGCTGCGGGCTGAGCAGCTCGCGCTTGGTGTCGCTGCCCAGCTCGTAGTCGATGATGTGCAGGAAGCCGACGGCGGCGCCCGCGAGCACGCCGGTGATCAGGATGACCAGGCGCGCGTCCCTCCCGAGCAGCGGGTGGTGGTGCGCAGTCGTCACGCGCCCGACGATACTGTGCGGGCGGCGGGGGCGTCCAGCGTGCCCCCAGCGGTCGTCCGGTCTGGTTAGTGTAGCCTTACCTTACTCGAACCCCCCGCCCCGCTCCCCGGCCCGAAGGGAACCGCTGTGCCCGTGCTCGCCCCGCCGCTGACCGCTCGTCCGGCATACCGGCCGTACCGCGCGGAGGTGCTGGCGATCCGGAGGCTGAGCCCGGGCTTCGCACGCGTGAGCCTCGGCTGCGACGACTTCGAGACCTTCGGCACCGAGCGGCTGGACCAGCGGATCAAGCTGGTCTTCCCACTGCCGGACGGCAGCTTCAGCCCGCTCGACGCGGGCGACTGGTACGGCCAGTGGCGTGCGCTGCCCGAGCACCTCCGCAACCCGTTCCGTACCTACACGGTGCGCGACGTCGACCCGCACGAGCGCCGCGTCGACGTGGACTTCGTCGTGCACGGCGACGGCGGCCCGGCCGCCCGCTGGCTGGCCTCCGCAGCACAGGGGGACGAGCTCGTGGTGATCGGGCCCGACGCGCTCAGCCCGCACTCCGGCGTCGGCATCGACTGGCGGCCGGGGGAGGCCACCGAGCTGCTCCTCGCGGGCGACGAGACCGCGGCGCCGGCGATCGCCTCGATCCTGGAGGCGCTGCCACCGACGCGCAGGGCGCACGCCTTCATCGAGGTCCCGACGGCGGCCGACGCCCTCCCGCTGCGGATCGGGCGGAACGTCGAGGTCACCTGGGTGGCGCGGGACGGCGGCGAGCACGGCTGCGCCCTCCTCCCGGCCGTGACCGGCTGGCTGGCCGCGCATCCGGACGTGGTCGCGGCGGCCGCGGCAGGACGCGCGCAGCGGCTGGAGGACGTCGACGTTGACGCGGACATCCTGTGGGACAGCCCCGAGGAGGCCGCCGGCGGGTTCTACGCCTGGATCGCGGGGGAGTCGGGGGTCGTCAAGACGCTCCGCAGGCTCCTCGTGCGCGGGCACGGGATCGACCGCGGGCGCGTCGCGTTCATGGGGTACTGGCGGCTCGGGCGGGCCGAGCAGGCGTAGCCCGCTACTTGCCCGTGACCTCGGTACCCGAGAAGGTCACGGGGTAGTTGCTCAGCCAGCTCCAGTGGCTCACCGGCCAGCTCACCACGAACGCGCGGCCGACCACGTCACCCATCGGCACGAAGCCCTTGGTCGGGTCGTCCATGTGGTACCGGGAGTCCGCCGAGTTGTACCTGTTGTCGCCCATGACCCAGATCTTGCCCGCGGGCACGGTCACGTCGAACGGCTTGGCCGACACGGCCTGCTGCCCGGCCGGCAGCAGCACATACGGCTCCTTGAGCGGCACCCCGTTCACGCTCATCTGACCGAGCGCGTTGCAGCAGGTGATGTGGTCGCCGGGGAGGCCGATCAGGCGCTTCACGAGGTGCTGGTCGCTGTCCGAGGCGCCGAGGCCGACGAAGTCGAGCACGGCTCCGACGCCCTGCTGGAGGGGGTTTCCGGTCTGCGGGGCCGCCGCGGGCAGCCAGCCGCCCGGGTCCTTGAAGACGACGACATCGCCGCGCGAGAGCGGGAAGACCGACGGCTGCAGCTCGTTGACGATGATCCGGTCGTTGATCTGCAGCGTGTTCTCCATCGACCCGGAGGGGATGTAGAACGAGCGGGCGACGAACGTCTTGATCAGGAACGAGACCAGCACCGCGATGACGAAGATGACCACGACGTCGCGGAGCAGGACTTTCCAGCCGGACTTGCGGGTGGCTCGACGGGGTCGCATGGTCTCGGTGCTGTCGGTCACAAGGCTTCACGCTAGCGTGCCCAGGCTGTGAGACGCATCCGACCCCCTGACGAGGGATTGTCCTCTGGCCCGGCGCGGTGACAGGATCAGAGGACGGGCCGACCCGACACCCGTCGGGGGCCCGCGTGATCATGCGGGATGCGTTGGCGCGCTTCAAACTGCTGACACGACGCGAACCTCCGCGCCGCGGCGATCGAGGCCGCACCCGTCGCGATCCGGCCCTCCTCGCCGGGGGTTCGCCGTCGTTTCCCGGTGGGCCGGCCGGGCTCCGCGGAGGCGCTCCGGGAGGTCCGCCTCCGGACAGCCGATCGGTCCTGAGGGTGCTGGCCCACGCGGCGGCGCTGCTCCTGGCGACCGGCCTCGTGCTCGCGCCGTTGCCTGCGTCGGCCGACGACTGCCAGGGCCAGGACTGCACCACCTCGACGCCGACGCCGCCGCCCGATCCGGACGATTCACCCCCTCCGACACCCTCTCCGACCCCGACGCCCACCCCGACGCCGAAACCAACTCCCACTCCGACCCCGACCCCGACCCCCACTCCGACTCCGACGCCCACTCCGACGCCGACCCGCACTCCGACCCCGACCCCGACGCCCACCCCGACCCCCGCACCCACCCTGGCCCCGACCGACGACATCCCACTGCTCGTCCCGCCCGACCTCGGCGGCACCGTGCAGTCCGACACCGCTCAGGTCGAGCAGGCGGCCCAGCTCGCCAGCGAGCTGGCCACCGCCCAGCAGACGCTCGCCGACGCCACCACTGCAAACCTCGGCGCGCAGCGCGAGCAGGCTCAGGCGCAGGCCTCGTCCGACGCGCTCGCTGCGCAGGCGAAGGCCGCGAAGAAGAAGGCCGAGGCCTCCGCCGCCTTCGCGACGGCGCTGATCCGCGCCGCCGGTTGGAAGGGCCTCGGCTCCGACCCGCTCGCGGCGGTGCTCGGGACGAACGGCGACCTCCTCACGAAGCTCGGCGCCGTCGACCGGCTGCGCACGCTCTCCGACGACCGGGTGACCGCGCTGCGCGACGCCACGGCCGACGCCAAGGCCGCGACCAGCCTGAGCGGCCAGGCGAAGCAGGCGGCCGACGCGCTCGCCGGCATCGACGTCGACGCCAGCCAGCAGGCGGTCACGGACGCACAGGCGCAGGTCGACTCGGACTCCGCCGCCCTCGCCCAGCTCCCCACCGTGCTCACCGCGGGGACGGGCTGGCAGGCGCTCACCGTCGACCCGTCCGCCATCGCGACCGGATGGACGCTCCCCGTGCACGGCCCGATGACCGACCCGTTCGGCCCGCGGCCATCGCGCCCGGCCGGGACGGCGCCCTTCCACCCCGGCGACGACATCGGCGCGGCCTGCGGCACGACCATCGTCGCGGCCGCGTCGGGCACCATCCTCGCCGCGGGCCCGAACGGGTCGTACGGGAACTTCATCCTGATCGACCACGGCGGCGGCGTCGAGACCGCCTACGGCCACATCCGCGACGGCGGGATCGGCGTGACCATCGGCGAGCACGTCGCGGTCGGGCAGCCCATCGCTCAGGTCGGCTCGACCGGAGCCTCAACGGGCTGCCACCTGCACCTGGAAGTCCGGGTGAACGGAGTGCAAATAGATCCGTACCCCTTCCTCGCGGCCAGGGGGGTCATCGTCGGAACGATCTGAGGGGCGTACGGTTCACACCATGACGGAACTGACGGAGCTGGTGGGCTCGTGGATGCGCCGCCAGCGCTGGTACTCGACCAAGGCGTTCGAACCGAGGCTGCGGCTCCTGGGCTCCTTCGAGCTGGAGCGGGCCCCCGAGAGCGCGGACGACGGATCCCGGATCGTGACCCATTTCTTCTGCGACGACGCGCCCCGCACGCCCCGCGTGTACCAGGTGCCGCTGGTCGCCCGCGTGCGCCGGGACGGCGACCCCGCCGGATTCGTGGGGGAGGCCGGCGGCCGGTACCTCTACGACGGGCCGGTCGAGGAGGCGTACGTCGCGGCGCTCGCGGCGCTGATGACCGGAGCGGGGGCGGCGGACGGCGAGCACGCCCGCGCGGGCGGCCACACGCTCGGCGAGCGCATCCCCGTGTTGTCGTCGCGGCGGCTCTCGGCGGAGCAGTCCAATACCTCCATCGTCGCCGAGCTGAGCGACCGGCTCGCGCTCGTGAAGGTCTTCCGGGTGGTGCAGGACGGCGAGAACCCGGACATCTCCACGCTCGCGGCGCTGACCGCGGGCGGCTCGGAGCGCACCCCCGCGCTGCTCGGCTGGCTGACCGGATCGTGGCCCGCGCCCGACGGTGCTGCGGCGGCCGGAGAGCTGGCGCTGATGCAGGATTTCGTCCCCGGCGCGGAGGACGGCTGGGAGCTGGCGGTCAGCGCGGCAGAGACGGGCGAGGACTTCACCGAGCGCGCCTTCGCCCTCGGCGCAGGCACGGCCGAGCTGCACCGCCAGCTCGCGGGCGTGCTGCCGACCAAGCGTGCAGAGCCCGACGACGTGCGCGTCGCGCTCGACGGGATGTTCCAGCGGCTCACGATCACGACCACGGAGGTCCCGGAGGTCGAGACGCTGCGCGCGGCGATCGCATCGGTCTACGAGGGGGCCGCGACGGCTCCGCTGCCGGTGCTGCAGCGCATCCACGGCGACCTGCACCTGGGCCAGGTGCTGTTCTCGCCCGATCGCGGCTGGCAGTTCATCGACTTCGAGGGCGAGCCGCTGCGGCCGCTCGCCGAGCGCGCCCTCCCCGACGCGACCATGCGCGACGTGGCCGGGATGCTGCGCTCCTTCGACTACGTCGCCGGCTCGCTCGCCCGGCGCGAGGACCCGATCGACGCCTCCCGGTGGGCGGCGGACGCCAGGAAGGCGTACCTGGAGGGCTACACGAGCGTGGCCGGGGACGTCCTGGACGAGTTCGCCGGGCTCCTGGCGGCGTTCGAGCTCGACAAGGCGGTCTACGAGATCACCTACGAGGCGCGGCACCGGCCGAGCTGGATCCCCATCCCGCGCTCGGCGGTCGACCGCCTGCTGGGCGACGCGGCCGGGGTCGCGCACTGAGGCCGGCGCCGGCCCGGACGGACGGCCGCGGCGCCTGGCGTGTTACCCGCACGCCGGGCGCCGCGTAGGCGGACATCTTTGAAGCCCATGCCCGCCGTGAGCGCATTGTGCGGCGCGCGCGGTGCCGCGGGGAGACAGACCATGCCGTCTACCCCGCGGCCCGTCTAATTCGGGGCCGCGCGGAGTGCGTCAGGCCGTGGCGGCCTTCGCGCCGATCCGGTACTTCGCCCCGCGGTGGCCCTCCGGGAGCCGGTCGCCGGCGCCGTGCAGCTTGTTGCGCAGCGTCCCCTCGGCGTACGCCTCCGGGTACGCTCCGCGCTTGCGCAGCTCGGGGATGACGAACTCGACGATGTCCTCGAACGTGCCCGGTGTGATCGCGTAGGCCAGGTTGAACCCGTCCACGTCGGTCTCCTCGACCCACTCCTGGAGCTGGTCGGCGATGCTGACCGCGCCGCCCACGATGAACGGGCCGAGGCCGCCGATGACGCCGTTGCGGCCGATGTCGCGGACGGTCCACTCGCCGCCCTCCGCGTTCGGCCGCTGGAAGTTCGCGACCGCCGACTGGATGGCGTTGCTCTTGACGTTGCCGATCGGCTCGTCCAGGTCGTACTGCGACAGGTCGACGCCCATCCAGCCCGACATGAAGACCAGCGCGCCCTCGTCGTTCGTGTACTGCAGGAAGTCCTCGAACTTCGCCTGCGCCTTCTCGTCGGTCTCGTCGGTGACGATCGTGAGCAGCGTGTAGATGCGGGCGGAGTAGCGGTCGCGGCCCGCGGCCTCCAGCGCGTCGCGGAGCTTGCCGACGGTCTCCTTCAGGCCCTCCTTGGTGGAGGCCGCGACGAAGATCGCCTCGGCGTTCTCTGCCGCGAAGGAGATGCCGCGCTTGGAGGCGCCGGCCTGGTAGATCACCGGCGTTCGCTGCGGGCTCGGCTCGGAGAGGTGGATGCCGGGGACCGTGAAGTGCTTGCCCTTGTGACCGATCTCGTGCACCTTCGCCGGGTCGGTGAAGACGCCGGACTCGCGGTCGCGGATGACGGCGTCGTCCTCCCAGGAGCCCTCCCACAGCTTGTAGAGCACCTCCAGGTACTCGTCGGCGTGGTCGTAGCGGTCGTCGTGCTGGAGCTGGTCGTCGTGGCCCATGTTGCGCGCGGCCGACGGCAGGTAGCCGGTGACGACGTTCCAGCCGACCCGGCCGTTGGTCAGGTGGTCGAGCGTCGACATCCGGCGCGCGAACGGGTAGGGGTGCTCGTAGGCGGTGCCCGCGGTGACGCCGAAGCCGAGGTTCTCGGTCACCAGCGCCATCGCGGAGACCAGGAGGAGCGGGTCGTTGACCGGGACCTGCGCGCCGTGCCGGATCGCGGCCTCGTTGCTGCCGCCGTACACGTCGTAGGTGCCGAGCACGTCGGCGATGAAGATCCCGTCGAAGGTGCCGCGCTCGAGGAGTTTCGCGAGCTCGGTCCAGTAGGTGAGGTCCTTGTATCGCCAGGCCTGGTCGTCGGGGTGGCGCCACATCCCGGAGGACTGGTGGGCGACGCAGTTCATGTCGAAAGCGTTGAATCGGATCTGCCGGGTCATGCGCTCAACAATGCATGCGTTCTTCGCCGCCCGCACCCCGCCCGCCACATTCCGTAACGCCCGCCCCGCCATCGTTTCCGGAGTTGTGTACGCTCCGCCGCGGCGTGTCGCGTACACAACTCCGGAACGGATGGAGTCAGTCGCCGCGGAAGAGTGGGCGACGCTTCTGCTGGAAGGCGGCGAAGCCCTCGTGGTAGTCGTGCGTGTCGCGGAGGGCGGCCTGGGCCGCGGTCTCGGCGTCGACGGACGACCAGAGGTCGAGCGAGCCGTCGCGCAGGCCGGCGATGATGCGCTTGCTCGCCAGGTACGCCTGGGTCGCGCCGCGGGAGGCGGCGGTTGCGGCCTCCGTCACGGCGGCCTCCACTTCGTCGCCGGGCAGCGCGCGGCTGAACAGCCCGCCCGCCACGGCCTCCGCACCGGAGATCAGCTTGCCGGAGTAGATGAGGTCGAGCGCGCGGTGCGGGCCGAGCCGCGACACCAGCAGCCAGTGGCCTCCCGAGTCGAGCGCGGCGCCCAGGGCGGCGAACGGCGAGCCGACCTTGGCGTCCTCGGCGACGTAGACGACGTCCGTGGCGACCAGGAGGCCGAGGCCGACGCCGAGGGCCGCGCCGCGCGCCGCCGCGAACGTCGGCGACGGGAAGGCACTCATCCGGCGCAGCAGCGGCGTCACCAGTCCGTCGAGGTAGCCGGCCACGTCGTCCGTCGCCGGGTCGACGCCGGCGATGTCGCGGCCGGCGCAGAACGAGCGGCCCTCGCCGCGCAGCACGAGCGCGCGCACCCCGGCGACCTCGGCCTCGGCGTACGCGGCGTCCAGCGCGCGGAGGTCGTCGGGCCCGAGCGCGTTGAGCCGCTCCGGCGCGTTCAGCGTGACGTGCGCGACGTCATCCTGGATGGTGAGCTCGATCACAGCGCCTCCTCGGATTTCACATGCACTCAAACGTCATAGTCCACAGCGACCTTCTCGGTCAGCGGGTGCGACTGGCAGGTGAGCACGTAGCCCCTCTCCAGTTCCTCCGGCTCGAGCGCGTAGTTCTCGGTCATCCGCACGTCGCCGAAGAGCAGCCGCGCGCGGCAGGTGCCGCAGACGCCGCCGGTGCAGGCGAACGGGACGTCCGGCCGCACCCGCAGCGCGGCGTTGAGCACCGACTCGTTCGCGTCCACCGGGGTCGTCACTATGGAGGTCTGCCCGTCGAGCGTGAACTGGATCTCCGCTGTCTTCTCTCCCTCGTGCACGACCACCGGGTGCCCGACGTCGCCGCGAACCTCGGTAGGTTCACCAGTCGTGAACAGCTCGAAGTGGACGCTGGACCGCGGCACGTCGTACGTCTCCAGCACGTCACGGCAGAGTTGGACGAGCTCGAACGGACCGCACAGGAACCACTGGTCGACGGTGTCCGGCGGCAGCAGTGCGTCGAGGATGGTGCGCAGCCGCTCCTCGTCGATCCGGCCGGAGAGCAGCGGCGCCGACCGCTGCTCGCGGGAGAGCACATGGTGCAGGGCGAGGCGCGACGGGTAGCGGTCCTTGAGGTCGGCCAGCTCCTCCAGGAACATCACGTCGATCGCCGTGCGGTTCGTGTAGACGAGGGTGAACGAGCTGGTGTCGGAGGCCGCCAGCACGCTGGAGGCCAGCGCCATCAGCGGCGTGATGCCCGACCCGGCCGCGATCCCGGCGACGTGCACGCCGTCGAGGGCGCCGAGGTCGATCGTGAAGGTGCCCTGCGGGCTCATCACGTCGATCCGGTCGCCCGTGCGCAGTTCGCTGATCGCCCAGGTGGAGAATGCGCCGCCCAGGTCGCGCTTGATCGCGACACTGATCCGGCCGGGCGACGGTGGGCGGCAGATCGAGTAGCTGCGCCGCAGCTCCTTGCCGTCGACCGTCGCGCGGAGGGCGACGTGCTGCCCCGGCAGGTAGTCGTACTCGCCGTGCAGGTCGTCGGGGACGGCGAACGTCACCTCGACGCTCGCGGCGGTCAGCGGGCGCACCTCTGCGACCGCGAGCGTGTGGAATCGCGCACGCGCCATCAGGGGAACCTCACAGAGCCTTGAAGTGGTCGAACGGCTCGCCGCACTCGTCGCAGACGTAGAGCGCCTTGCACGCAGTTGAGCCGAAGTGGGAGACCTCCCTGGTCTTCAGCGAGCTGCAGTGCGGGCACTTGATCGCGAGAGTGAGACGGACGGGGCCGGTGCCGGGAGGCGGTGCGATGCCGTAGTCGCGCAGCGCGGCCCGGCCGTGCTCGCTGATCCAGTCGGTCGTCCAGGCCGGGGCGAGCGCGAGGCTCACCCGCACGTCGCCGAAGCCCTCGGCGGCGAGGGCGCGCACGACGTCCTCCCGGATCGTGTCCATCGCGGGGCAGCCGGAGTAGGTCGGCGTGAGCACGACGTTCACTCCGGCGTCGGTCACGGTGACCTCGCGCAGCACGCCGAGGTCGTCGATGTTCAGCACGGGGACCTCCGGGTCGAGCACGGCGGCGGCGGCGGCCCAGGCCCGGCCGGCTTCGGCCGCGTGCCCGGTCACCAGGTCGCTCCGGGGTGCGAGCGCGTGAGCACCTGCATCTCGGCGAGCAGCGGTGCGAGGTGCTCGGAGTGCCGACCTTCGCGTCCGCCGCCGGCGGCGGTGAAGGTGCTCGGGAGCTCCAGCTCGGCCTCCGCCACGATCGGCGCGACGGCAGCGTCGAACGCCTCCCGCAGCGTCGACGGCCGCGGGGCCACGCCCTCCAGCCGGTCCATCAGCGGTTCGTCGCGGAACAGCTCCGCGACGTACGGCCACAGGTCGTGGAACGCGGTCAGCGTGCGGCGCCGGGACTCGTCGGTGCCGAGTGCCAGGCGCAGCACCCACTGGTCGGCGTGATCGCAGTGGTAGGCGACCTCCTTGACCGCCTTGCCCGCGATCGCCGCGAGCACCGGGTCCTCGGAGGCACGCAGCCGCTCGTAGAGCTCGAAGAGGTAGTGGGCGGCCGCGAACTGCCGCACGATCGTGTGCGCGAAGTCGCCGTTCGGCTGCTCGAAGAGGTGCGCCGAGCGGAAGTCCTGCTCGTCGCGCCAGTAGGCCAGGTCGTCCTCCGACCGCTCGGTGGCGCTGCCGGCGTAGCGCAGCAGAGCGCGGGCGTGGCCGAGCAGGTCGAGGGCGATGTTCCCGAGCGCGACGTCCTCCTCCAGCTCGGGCGCGCGGGAGATCCACCAGCCGAGCCGTTGGGCGAGCACGAGCGAGTCGTCGCCGAGCCAGAGCGCGTACTCAGCGGCGTCGGGGGAGGCCGTGACCTCGTCGGCGACGAACTCGGCCGACAGCGTCACGGTGCTGAGCTCGACGTGGCCGTGCTGGTCGTGGTCGTGGGCGTGGTCCGTCACAGGTGCTTCACCCCTTCGCTCTCCGTGTAGTACGTGGCGTGCCGGAAGTTCTTGCCCTCCGGGGAGGTGAAGAACGCGTCCTTGGCGTCGGGGTCGCTCGTGGTGATCGCGTCGGAGCGGACCACCCAGATCGAGACGCCCTCGCCGCGCCGGGTGTAGAGGTCGCGGGCGTTGCGCACCGCGAGCTCCTCATCGGGAGCGTGCAGCGAGCCGACGTGGACGTGGCTGAGGCCGCGGGAGGCGCGCACGAAGACCTCCCACAGGGGCCAGACCTCGTGGGAGGGCTTCTGCTGGGCGCTCATGCGGCGACCTCCTGCGTGCGGGTCTTCATGGCCTTCTTCTCTGCGTACGCTGCTGCCGCCTCGCGGACCCAGGCGCCGTCCTCGTGCGCGTCGCGGCGGCGCTGCAGCCGCTGCGCGTTGCACGGGCCGTCGCCGGCGATGACGCGCTGCAGCTCGCTCCAGTCGATCTCGCCGAGGTCGTACGCCTGGCGCTCGTCGTTCCAGCGCAGGTCGGGGTCGGGGACGGTCACGCCGAGCGCCTCGGCCTGCGGCACGAGCATCCCAACGAAGCGCTGCCGCAGCTCGTCGTTGGAGAACCGCTTGATCTTCCACGCCATCGACCGCGCCGAGTTGGGGGAGTCGCCGTCCGGCGGCCCGAACATCATCAGCGACGGCCAGTACCAGCGGTTCACGGCGTCCTGCGCCATCTTCTGCTGCTCCGGGGTGCCGCGCATGAGCGTCAGCAGGATCTCGAAGCCCTGGCGCTGGTGGAAGGACTCCTCCTTGCAGATCCGCACCATCGCGCGGCCGTACGGGGCGTAGGAGCAGCGGCAGAGCGGCACCTGGTTGCAGATGGCCGCGCCGTCGACCAGCCAGCCGATCGCGCCGATGTCGGCCCAGCTCAGCGTGGGGTAGTTGAAGATCGAGGAGTACTTGGCCGCGCCGCTGATGAGCTGCTCGGTCATCTCGTCGCGCGTGATGCCGAGGGTCTGCGTCGCGGAGTAGAGGTACAGCCCGTGGCCGGCCTCGTCCTGCACCTTGGCCATCAGGATGGCCTTGCGCTTGAGGCTCGGGGCGCGGCTGATCCAGTTGGCCTCCGGCTGCATGCCGATGATCTCGGAGTGCGCGTGCTGCGACATCTGCCGGATGAGGGTGCGCCGGTAGGCGTCGGGCATCCAGTCGCGCGGCTCGATGCGGGAGTCGGCGGCGAGGAGCTGTTCGAAGAGCGCCTCGCCGGCGGCGTCGTCGTCCGTGGGGGTGGTGGCTTCCGTCGTGTTCGCCATTGAACCAAGCTCTCCCATCAATACTTACTGATCGTTCGTTCAGTATATGCGAGCCGGGTGGGTTCGTGCCACACTTGCTGAGTGACCGACACCCGGACGGCCGAGCCTGAGCCGCTGCCCTTGCGCCGTGGCCGGCCCGGCTACGACCAGCGCGGCATCCTCGAGGTCGCCGTCGCCGCCTTCAACGAGCACGGCTACGACGCGACCTCCATCGGGATGCTCGCCGAGCGCCTCGGGCTGTCCAAATCGGCGATCTACCACCACGTCGCCTCCAAGGACGAGCTGCTCGCGCTCGCCCTCGACGAGGCGCTCGACGGCCTGGAGGGCGCACTGCGCTCGGCCGAGGAGACCACCGGGACCGCCGCCGAGCGGCTGGCCCAGGTGCTCCGCGAGGCCGTGCTGGTGCTGGCGGACCGCCTCCCGTACGTCACGCTGCTGCTGCGCGTGCGCGGCAACACCGAGGTGGAGCGGGCCGCGCTGCAGCGCCGGCGCGCTTTCGACCACGCGGTCGCGGCGCTGGTGGCGGAGGCCCGGGACGAGGGCTCACTGCGGGTGGACGCCGACCCGGCCGTGGTCGCCCGCCTCCTGTTCGGCATGATCAACTCCCTCACCGAGTGGTACGACCCCGCGGGCCCGGTCCCACCCGAGGCGCTCGCGGAAACCATCCTCGCCCTCGCCCTCCGTTCCTGACGCGGTTCCTAATGCGCGAGGGGCACGTAAACGCCCCTAAAACCGCGTTTTAGGGGCGTTTACGTGCCCTTCGACGGAGGGATTACTCCTTCGCGACGAGGGTGAGGACGTCGTAGGAGGCGACGAGCTCGTCCTTCTGGTTGAGGATCCGCGCGTCCCAGCGCACCTCGCCGTACTCGTCCGTCTCGCGCGGCGTGATCTGCTTGGCCGTCAGCGCCACCCGAATGCTGTCGCCGGGGGAGACCGGCGTCAGGAACCGCAGGTTCTCCAGCCCGTAGTTGGCCAGCACGGGGCCCGGGGCCGGGTCCACGAACAGGCCGGCCGCCCACGACACCAGCAGGTAGCCGTGCGCGACCCGCCCCGGGAAGAACGGGTTGGCGGCCGCGGCCTCCTCGTCCATGTGCGCGTAGAACGTGTCGCCGGTGAACGTCGCGAAGGTCTCGATGTCGTCCAGCGTCACCCGGCGCGACTCCGACTTCACCTGGTCGCCGATTCGCAGCGTCGCGAGCGACTTGCGGAACGGGTGCGGGCCGCCGGTCTCGGCCGCGGCGCCCTCGTGCCACACACCGGTCACGGCGGTGAGGAGGTCGGGCGAGCCCTGGATCGCCGTGCGCTGCATGTGGTGCAGCACTGCGCGGATGCCGCCCAGCTCCTCGCCGCCCCCCGCGCGGCCGGGGCCGCCGTGGACCAGGTGCGGCATCGGCGAGCCGTGCCCGGTGGAGGTGCGCGCGTCGTCGCGGTCGAGCAGCAGGATGCGGCCGTTGTACGCCGCTGTCGCCATGACGAGCTCGCGGGCGAAGTCCGGGTCATGCGTGGCCGCGCTGGTCACGAGGGAGCCGCCGCCGAGCGCGACGAGCTGCGCCGCCTCAGCGGCCGAGCCGTACGGCAGCACGGCCGCGACCGGTCCGAAGGCCTCCACGGAGTGCGCCGCCGGGGTGCGGGCGTCGGCGAACCGCAGCACGATCGGGGCGACGAACGCGCCCTCCAGCTCGACACCGAGGCTGCCGTCGCCACGCCGGACGCTCGGCTGGTCGAGGCCGCCGATGGCCAGCTCGCCGCCGGCCTCCACCAGCTTCGCCACCTGGCGCAGTACCTCTGCGCGCTGCTCGCGCGAGGCGAGCGGCCCCATCGTGACGCCCTCCGCGCGCGGGTCGCCGACCACGACGCGCTCCTCGATGCGCGAGCGCACCGCGGCGAGCAGGTCGTCGACGGCCGCGGCCGGGACGATCGCGCGGCGGATCGCCGTGCACTTCTGGCCGGCCTTGGCAGTCAGCTCGACCACGAGCTGCTTGACGTAGGCGTCGAACTCGGGCGTGCCCGGCAGGGCGTCCGGCCCGAGCACCGAGGCGTTGATGGAGTCCGTCTCACTCGTGAACCGCACGCCGCCGGTCTGCACCGAGTCGTGCGCGCGCAGCCGCTCCGCCGTGGACGCCGACCCGGTGAACGCCACCAGGTCGCCCAGCCGCAGGTGGTCGAACACCCCGGGCAGGCCGCCGCAGACGAGCTGCAGCGACCCGGCCGGCAGCAGCCCGGACTCGACCAGGATGCGCACCATCGCCTCCGCGACGTACGCGGTGGGCGTCGCGGGCTTCGCGAGGGTCGGCATCCCGGCGAGGAACGAGGGCGCGAACTTCTCCAGCAGCCCCCAGACCGGGAAGTTGAACGCGTTGATCTGCACGGCGACGCCGGGAAGCCGGGTGAAGATGTGCTGCCCGAGGAAGGAGCCGTCCTTCGCCAGCGACTCGGCGGGGCCGTCCACGACGACTTGCGCGTTCGGGAGCTCGCGGCGGCCCTTCGACGAGAAGGTGAACAGGGTGCCGATGCCGCCGTCCACGTCGATCCAGGAGTCCGCCCGGGTCGCGCCGGAGCGGGCGGAGAGGTCGTAGAGCTCCTGCTTGCGCTCGGTCAGCACCTGCGCCATCCGCTTGAGCAGGACCGCGCGCTGGTGGAAGGTCAGCTCGCCGAGCGAGGCCTGACCAACCGTGCGCGCGTACTCGAGCGCGCCGGCCAGGTCGGCGCCCTCCGCGCTGACGCGGGCGACGAGCTCGCCGGTGGAGGCGTCGCGCACCTCCGCCGCGCCCTCGTCGGACGCCGGGCTCCACCACTGGTCTTGCAGGTAGCTGGGCAGACTCATGATTCAGTTCCTCCCGGGAGGGTCGGGAGCGACGGCGCTCCGCTGGTTCGGACATAGGCTGGTGCAGTGGCCGATGAAGACTGGACGATCGAGCTCGGCGAGCTCGACGAGAAGATGGGCGTGCGCATCCTGGAGCAATCCGCGGAGCGCGTCGTCGCGACGATGCCGGTGGCGGGCAACCGCCAGTCGTTCGGGCTGCTGCACGGCGGCGCCTCTGTGGCGTTCGCCGAGGCGCTCGGCTCGTGGGCGGCCGTCATCCACGCCGGCCCCGGCCGCAGCGCGGTCGGGCTCGACATCAACGCGACGCACCACCGGTCCGCGCGCAGCGGCCTCGTGACCGGCGTCGCGACGGCGATCCGGCTGGGCAGGAAGGTCACCTCGCACGAGGTGGTCCTCACCGACGAGGAGGGCAACCGGCTCTGCACTGTGCGCATCACGAACCTCATCGTGGAGGCTCCGGAGCGCGTGTGAGCGGTGCTCCGCCCGCGGCGTCGCCGTCCCACTCGTAGAAGCCGCGCCCGGACTTGCGGCCGAGCAGGCCGTCCGCGACCATCCGGCGCAGCAGCGCAGGAGGCTCGAACCGTGGCCCCAGCTCGCTCGCGAGGTACTCCGCGATGTCGAGCCGCACGTCCAGCCCGACGATGTCGGTCAGCCGCAGCGGCCCGACCGGATGCTTGTAGCCGAGGGTCATCGCGGTGTCGATGGCCTCGGGGGACGCGACGCCCTCCTCGACCATCCGCACGGCCTCCAGCCCGAGCAGCACGCCGAGGCGGGACGAGGCGAAGCCGGGGGAGTCGCGGACCACGATCGGCGTCTTGCCGAGGGCCTCCACCCAGCCGGTCGCGAGGTCGACGGCGCCCGGCGCTGTCGCCTGCCCGGCCACGACCTCCACCAGCGCGGAGGCCGGAACGGGGTTGAAGAAGTGCATGCCGAGGAAGCCGCCCGGCCGCTTCAGGACCTCGGCGAGCCCGTCGATGGACAGCGAGGAGGTGTTGCTCGCCAGCACGGCGTCGGGCTCCAGGAGCTCCTCGGCGCGGCGGAGGGCGTCGTGCTTGAGCTCGGGGAGCTCCGGCACGGCCTCCACGACGAGGAAGGCGCCGCGCAGGGCGTCCCAGGAGGTCGTGGCGATCAGTCGCTCGGGCGCAGGGGCCGTCGCGCCGCGGCGCACGCTGCCGTCGATCGCGGCCTCCACGCGCTCACGGGCGGAGGCCGCCGACGCATCATCGCGCTCAACGACCGCGACGCGGGCGCCCGCCATCAGGAACGCGTGCGCGATGCCCGCGCCCATCCGGCCGCCGCCGATCACGCCGATCTTCTCGGGAACGCCTTTCTTCCGGTCGCTCATCGCCGCCTCCGCTCCAGGAACTCCGTCATCCGGCGCTGCTTCTCCGGGGATTCGAACAGGACGGCCTGCGCCTCCCGCTCCGCCCGTGGATGGTCGCCCAGCGGCGCGCGCAGGACGCGCTTGGTGTACTGGGTCGCCAGCGGGTCGTTCTTCGCGATCCGGTCGGCGAGGGCATGCGCGCCGGCGAGCAGCTCGCCCGGTTCGAACAGGTCGTTCACGAGCCCGGCGGCCAGCGCCTCCTCGCCGTTCAGCACGCGCCCGGCCATCGTGATCTCGGCGGCGAGCGGCTCGCCGACGAGCTGCGGCAGCCGCCAGAGCGCGCCGGCCGCGGCGATGATCCCGAGCGAGGTCTCCGGGTTGCCGATCCGCAGCCGCGGCGTGCCGAGCCGGAAGTCCGCCGCGTAGGCGAGCTCGGCGCCGCCGCCCAGCGCGTAGCCGTCGAGCGCGGCGATCACCGGCATGGGCAGTTCGGCGATGCGGACGAAGATCGTCGCGTTGATTGCGCGGCGGGCGTCGGCCGCGGTGCGCTCCCGCAGCTCGGCGATATCGGCGCCGGAGGCGAACACGCCCTCCGACCCGGTGAGGATGAGGATGCGCGGGTCGCGCTCCAGGTCTTCGCACAGCGCGTGAAGGTCGTCCACCATCCGCTGGTCGATCGCGTTGCGGACCTCTGGACGGTTCAGCGTCGCGACCACGCGGTCGGCGCTCTCGGCGATCAGCAGGGTCGTCGGCTCCGTCATCACAGCGCCTCCACGATCAGGGCCGCGCCCTGGCCGACCCCGACGCACATCGTCGCCAGGCCGTACCTGGACTGCTCGCGCTCCATCCGGCCGAGCAGCGTCACCAGGATGCGCGCGCCGCTCGACCCCAGCGCGTGCCCGAGCGCGATCGCGCCGCCGTCGGCGTTCACCCGCGCGCGGCCGCTGTCGTCGTCCAGCCCCAGTCGGCGCATGCAGGCGATCGACTGAGACGCGAACGCCTCGTTGAGCTCGATGCTGCCGATGTCGCCGAGCTCCAGTCCGGCGCGGTCGAGCGCGCGGTTGGTCGCGGGGACGGGGCCGAGCCCCATCACCTCCGGCGCGACACCGGCGCTCGCCGAGGCGACGATCCTGGCGCGCGGGCGGAGGCCGTAGCGCTGCACGGCGTCGCCGCTGGCGACCACGATCGCGGACGCGCCGTCGTTCAGCGGCGACGAGTTGCCCGCCGTGACGACGCTGCCTCCCGCGACGACCGGCCGCAGCGCCGCGAGGGCGGCGGTGTCGGTGTCGCGGCGGATGCTCTCATCGGCCGTGACCTCCCCGGCGGGCGTCGTGACCGGGAGGATCTCGTCGGCGAAGCGCCCCGCGTCGGTCGCCGCAGCGGCGCGCCGGTGGCTCTCCAGCGCGAACGCGTCGGCCTCCTCCCGGCTGATCCCGTCGAGGCGCGCGACCTCCTCCGCGGTCTCCGGCATCGAGTAGGTGGCCTTGTCGCGCTCCAGGAACCGCGGGTTCGTGAACCGCCAGCCGATGGAGGTGTCGAACTGCGGCCCCGGCTTCGCCCACGGCCGCGCTGGCTTGGCCTGCACCCAGGGCGCCCGCGTCATCGACTCGACGCCGCCCGCGACGATCAGGTCGGCGTCGCCCGCGCGGATCGCCTGACCGGCGAGGGTGACGGCGCTGAGGCCGGACGCGCACAGCCGGTTGACGGTGACGCCGGGGACGCTGTCCGGGAGGCCGGCGAGCAGCGCGGCCATGCGGGCCACGTTCCGGTTGTCCTCGCCTGCCTGATTGGCGGCTCCGAGCATGACGTCGTCGAGCGCCGAGCCGTCCACTGCCGCGCGGCGCACGGCCTCTGCGACCACCAGCGCCGCGAGGTCGTCTGGACGCACGCCCGCCAATGCTCCGCCGTAGCGTCCGACCGCCGTGCGCACACCGCCGACGAGGTAGGCCTCCGCCATCGCAGCTCCTTCGAAGCGAATTACCGAACGAACGTTCAGCTAGTAAATAGTCGCAGAACCCCGACCCGCGAGCAACCGCCGCGAGCGCGAGGCGAGCTCCGCCGACGTCACGACCACCCCCAGAATCACCACAGCGCAGCCGATGGCGACCGCGGCCGGCAGCCACAGCGCAGCGACAGCGAGGGCCGCGGACAGTCCGACCGCCGGCGTCGCCCAGCGCAGCACGACCCGCCACGGGTCGCCGTACCGGCGCGCGATGACCGCGTTCGTCAAATAGAACAGCGCGATCCCGCCGCCGAGCGACACCGCCAGCGCCGGCGGCAGCGGCTCGCCCGGGTGCGCGATCCCCTCGGCGAGCGCGCCCGACAGTGCGGTGACCCCGGCCAGCAGCAGGAATGGCAGGAACGCGACCGTGTCTCTGATCGTGCGTGCGTCGCCGGCCTCCAGCAGCCGCTCCAGCCCGCTCGCCATCACATCCACGCCGTAGAGGAAGAAAGACCACGCCAGCCCCGCGGTCAGCAGCAGCCCGAGCACACCGACGAGCCCGGCGGCGAGCGTCCAGGCGCCGGACACCGCGTCCACGATGCTCAGCACCGACTCGCCCAGCACGATGATGACGAGCAGCCCGAACCGCTCCGACAGGTGCTCGACGTTCAGCCGGTCGAGCGCGATCGCCGCCCAGCTCCCGGAGGTCGCCGTCAGCAGCACGACCTCCAGGACGATCGCGACCGCCCACAGCACGTAGTTCGCGGGCGCGGGGAGGGCGATCGACACCAGCCAGAGCACGGCGGTCAGCCCGTTGTAGGCGAGGATGCGGACCCGGGAGGCCCTCCCGTTCGACCAGGAGAAGCCGATCCACACCACCAGCAGCAGCACCCGCAGCAGCGCGTTTCCTGCCGCGAACAGCCAGGCCCGGTCGCCGACCGCCTCCGGCGCCGCCACTGCGAGCGCCCCGACGGCGAACATCGCGATCAGCATCACGATCGACAGTCGCCGCGCGCTGAGCTGCGGCGACACGTCGACCACGAAGGTCAGGTTGACCCACGACCACCAGACCGACGCGAACAGAGCCACGAACACGGCGAGCGCCCCGAACGACGGCGCGGTGTGGAGTCCGTGCGCGAGCTGCCCGACCAGCGCGACGAAGACCAGGTCGAAGAACAGCTCCATCCAGTGCGCCCGCGACGGGTCCCGGTCGCCGGCGACGGGGAGCCGGGGGAGCCTGCCGCCGCTCATCCGCGCCGGCCGGCCGAGAGGAACCCGTCGACCGCTGCCCGCACGCGCTCATCGTCGGCGTACCCGCTGAGGGTGATCCCGTCGAGCGCGCTCCATGCGGCCTGGCTGCCGAGCGCGGCGGCCCGGTCGCGGTCGGAGCGGAGGCGGTTCGCCCGCACGAGTAGCGCGGCGACGGCGAGGGCGACGGCCAGCACCACCACGATGGATGCGAGGACGACGACGATGGTGCTGCTCATCGGGGACCTCCCGGCGCGGGCGGCGTCGGCGGCACAGAGCGCAGCGCGAGCAGTTCGGCGAGGAGCCCCTGCGCGAGCACGAACGTCCGCTGGGCCCGCCGGGCGAGCAGGTAGAACACGCCCCCGCTGGCCATCGTGACCGTCCCGGCGACGAGCACCCACAGCCACGCGGCGACCGGCACCGGATTCACCGCCGGATTCGACTGCAGCACCGGAACCACGAGCGACAGGATCACTCCCGACCCCGCCGCGGCCAGCGCCTTGGCCAGCGTCATCGTGTGCTCGTAGCGCCAGGTGAGCGCCACCGTAAGGCCGTCCACCGCCGCACGGTCGTCCAGCCGGGCGAGGGCCATCAGATCCCCCACCGTCAACTCCGACGCGATCCCTCCCGCCATGCCCCGAGCGTATCGACTCCCACCCCACCACGCATCACCCGCGACATTCCGCACGAATGTCGCGTTTCGTCGCCGCTTTCGCGACACTCGGCACGAATGTCCGGGCGTCAGCGGAGGTCGTGGTCCTCGAACACGAGGGACGTCTTGGTGTCCCGCACCGACGGCATGGTGGTCAGCTCCTCCAGCACCACCCGCCGCAGGTCTTCGTTGTCCCGCGCCCGCACCAGCAGAATGACGTCGAAATCGCCGCCGACCAGAGCGAAGTGCTCCACCTCCGGGATGGCGCGCAGCCGCGCGCGGAGGTCGTGCCAGGCCGCCTGCTCCACGCGCATCGTCACGTAGGCCGACGACGCGCGGCCGGAGCGACGCGGGTCGACCTTCGCCGTGAAGCCCGTGATGACGCCCTCCTCGACCAGTCGGGAGACGCGGGCGTAGGCGTTGGCCCGGGAGACGTGCGCCGCCTCCGCGACGGCGGTGATGGAGGCGCGGCCGTCGGCGCGCAGCGCGTCCACGATACGGGTGTCGATGTCGTCCATGATGGGAGACAGTTTGGCATCGATAGTGCCGCTGCGCACCCGTTCGTCTCGAAAGTCTCACACATGTGGCAAAGCGGGTCCAGCGAAGTCATCCTGAGGATCAGCGACGTCTTTCGAAGGAGAAGCGATGCACGCCGACGACCTGATGCCGGGCGACACCCCGTTGCGGCTCATCGACGAGCAGGGCTCTGGCCACCCGCACGAGCACTACGCGTTCCCGACCACCGAGCAGCTCCGCGACGGCTACGGCCGCCTCGTGCAGGGCAGGCGGCTCAACGACCAGGCCGACGCCCTGGTGCGGCAGGGCAAGCTGGCGGTGTACCCGTCCTCCCACGGCCAGGAGGCCTGCCAGGTCGCCGCGGCGATGGTGCTCGGCGAACAGGACTGGCTGTTCCCCACCTACCGCGACTCGGTCGCCGTCCTCTCCCGGGGCGTCGACCCGTTCGAGGCGTTCCTCCTGCTGCGCGGCGACTGGCACTCCGGCTACGACCCGAACGAGTACCGCGTCGCCCCGCAGGCGACCCCGCTCGCCACCCAGCTCCTGCATGCGGTCGGCTTCGCCCACGCGGCCAGGATGCGCGGCGAGGACACCGTGGTCGTCGCCCTGTGCGGCGACGGCGCCACCAGCGAGGGCGACTTCCACGAGGCGCTCAACTTCGCGGCCGTGTTCCACCTCCCCGTCGTCTTCCTCGTCCAGAACAACGGCTACGCGATCTCCGTGCCGCTCAGCCGGCAGACCGCCGCGCCGAGCCTGGCGCACAAGGGCGTCGGCTACGGGATGCGCGGGCGCCTGGTCGACGGCAACGATCTCGCCGCGCTGCTCGCGGTGCTGGGGGAGGCTGTCACCGAGGCCCGCGAGGGCGGCGGCCCCACGCTGGTGGAGGCGCTCACCTACCGGATGAAGTCGCACACCAACGCCGACGACGCCACCCGCTACCGCACCTCCGCGGAGGTCGAGCCGTGGATCGCCCGCGACCCGCTGCTGCGCCTGCGCACCTGGCTGACGGCCGAGGGCGCGCTGACCGACGACGACGACGCCGAGTTCCGCGCCCAGGCCGATCGCGTCGCCGTCGACCTCCGCACCCGGATCATGGCGGACGCCGAGCCCCAGCCGATGGACCTGTTCGAGTACGTCTACGCCGAGCCGACGCCGCAGCTCCGGGAGCAGTCCGCGCTGCTGGCCGCCGAGCTCGCCGCGGAGACCCGGGCAGCGCAGTCCCGCACCGAGGAGGTCGCCCGATGACGATCATGCACGACGCCCCCGCCGACCGTCAGCCTGAGCCCGAGCAGCCGTCCGCGCCCGCCGTCGCCACCATGACGATGGCGCAGGCCCTCAACCGCGCTCTTGCCGACTCCCTCGCGGAAGACCCGGCGGTCCTCGTCTTCGGCGAGGACGTGGGCACGCTCGGCGGCGTCTTCCGCATCACCGACGGCCTGACCAAGCGCTTCGGCGAGCAGCGCTGCTTCGACACCCCGCTGGCCGAGTCCGGCATCGTCGGCACCGCCGTCGGGATGGCCATGAACGGGATGCGCCCGGTCGTCGAGATGCAGTTCGACGCGTTCGCCTACCCGGCGTTCGAGCAGATCGTGGACCACGTCGCCAAGATGGGCAACCGCACCCGCGGCAAGGTCCGGCTGCCGATGGTCATCCGCATCCCGTTCGCTGGCGGGATCGGCGGCGTCGAGCACCACTCCGACTCGTCTGAGGCCTACTACGTGCACACGCCCGGCCTGACCGTGGTGTCGCCGGCGACGCCGCAGGACGCCTACGGCCTGCTCCGCGCCGCGATCGCCTCCCCGGACCCGGTGGTCTTCATGGAGCCGAAGAAGCTGTACTGGTCGACCGGCGAGGTCGACACGACCGCGCCGCTGCCCGAGCTGGGTCGCGCGCGCGTCGCCAGGGAGGGCACCGACGCCACCCTGATCGCCTACGGCCCGACCGTGCCGGTGGCGCTCGCCGCCGCGGAGGCCGCGGCCGAGGAGGGCCGCAGCCTGGCCGTGATCGACGTGCGCACCCTGACCCCGTTCGACGACGAGACCGTCTGCGCCGCCGTCCGTGCGACCGGCCGCGCCGTTGTCGTGGCCGAGGCGCCAGGCTTCGCCAGCGTCGCCTCCGAGATCGCCGCCCGCGTCTCCGAGCGCTGCTTCCATTACCTGGAGGCGCCGGTGCGCCGGGTGACCGGCTTCGACACCCCGTTCGCGCCGCCGAAGCTGGAGCGCTACTACCTGCCGGGCGTGGACCGCGTGCTCGACGCCGTCGACAGCCTGCAGTGGGAGGACGCATGAAGGTCTTCACGCTGCCCGACCTGGGCGAGGGACTCGCCGACGCCGAACTGGTCCACTGGCTGGTCGCGGTCGGCGACACGGTGACCGTGGACCAGCCGATCGCCGAGGTGGAGACCGCCAAGTCGGTCGTCGAGGTGCCGTCGCCGTACGCCGGCGTCGTCGCCGTCTGCCACGGCGAGGAGGGCGAGACCATCCTGGTCGGCTCTCCGTTGCTGGAGGTGCGGGAGGACGCGGAGGTGGAGTCCGCAGTGGAGTCCGCCGCGGAGACCGTCGCCGCTGCGGACGCCTCCGAGCCGGAGCGGGAACCCGAACCCGTCGCGGCCGGCTCCGGCGCCGTGCTCGTCGGCTACGGCACCACCGACCACGCCACCGCCCGCCGCCGCGGCCGCGCCTCCCAGCACGGCACGGCCGTGACCGCCGGAGCGCCGAGCCGCATCGTCCCCGTCGTGTCGCCCGTCGTCCGGGCGCTCGCGCGGACGCACAGCATCGACCTCGCCTCGCTCACGCCGAGCGGCGTGGGCGGGGTCGTCACGCGGCACGATGTGGAGGCGGCGCTCGCCGCAGCCAAGGCCACTGCACCCAGCGCGCCGGCGGCACGTCCGGCGCCCGCCGCTGCCGAGCCGGGGACCGACCCCCGCACCGGCCTCGACATCGCCTCCGTCACCCCGTTCTCCCGCCTCCGCCGCACGGTCGCCGAGACCATGACGCGCAGCCGCTCCGAGATCCCGGAGGCGACCGTCTGGGTCGACGTCGACGCCACCGAGTTGTGGGAGGCCAGGCAGACCCTCGGAAAGTCGGGCAAGCCGCCGTCGCTGCTCGCCTTCATCTCGCGGTTCGCGCTCAGCGCGCTCGCGCGGCATCCCGAGCTCGCCGGCCGGGTCACCGCCGGCGGCGACGGCATCGAGGTGTTCGCGGGGGTGAACCTCGGCTTCGCCGCCGACACCCCGCGCGGCCTGCTGGTCCCGGTGATCCGCCGCGCCGACCGGTGCAGCGTCCGCGAGCTCGACGCCGAGCTCGGCCGCCTGTCCGCCGCCGCCCGCGACGGCGTGCTGCCGCCCGCGGACCTGACCGGCTCCACCTTCACCGTGAACAACTACGGGAGTCTCGGCGTCGACGGCAGCGCCGCGATCATCAACCACCCGGAGGTCGCCATCCTCGGCATCGGCCGCGTCATCGAGCGTCCGTGGGTGGTCGAGGGGGCCGTCGTCGCGCGCCGGATCGTGCAGCTCAGCCTGGTCTTCGACCACCGCGTCACCGACGGTGGAGTGGCTGCCCGGTTCCTGCGCGAGATCGCCGACGCCATCGAGTCGCCGATCGCCTTCCTCGCCGACGAGGCGCCGGGTACGGTGAGGGCATGACCGACAAGCGCGACGAAGAACAGCCGGACGACGCCGACAAGCCCGATGCCGTGGAGCAGGGCGACGACTACGACCTCGACTTCGAGAAGGACGTCGCGCCGGAGGAGAACATCCCCTGGCTCCCGCACCCGACGCCCACCGACGGCGACGCGCCCGCTCCCTGAGCATTTGCGCACACCCCTAGGCTCGGAGGAGTGACCTCCCGCTCCTTCCCCCTCTGGCTCGCGCTCGTCTGCGCGATCGTCTGCGGGGCCGGCGTCGCCCTGCAGTCGCGCATCAACGGCGAGCTGGGGCAGCGGCTGGACGACGGGGTCACCGCCGCCGTCATCTCCTTCGGCTCCGGCCTCGTCATCCTCCTCGTCGTGATGGCCGTCGCCCCGGCCGGGCGGCGCGGCTTCGGCCGGGTCGTCGCCGCGCTGCGCACCCGCGAACTGCCCTGGTGGTACGTCGCCGGCGGCGCCGCGGGCGCGTTCCTGGTGCTGTCGCAGGGCGTCGCCGCCGCGGTGCTCGGCGTCGCGCTGTTCACGGTCGCGGTCGTGGCCGGCCAGACCGTCAGCGGACTTGTCCTCGACCGGATCGGCCTGGGCCCCGGAGGCCGGCGCCCGATCACCCCCGCGCGGCTCGCCGGAGCCCTGATCGCCCTCGGCGCCGTGACCTGGGCGGTGTCCGCGCAGCTCGGCGGCTCCGTGCCGATCTGGCTGATGCTGCTCCCGTTGATCTCGGGCCTCGGCCTCGGCTGGCAGCAGGCCGTCAACGGACAGGTGCGGGTGGTCGCCGAGAGCGCCCTGACCGCGACCTTCATCAACTTCGTCGTCGGAACGACCGTCCTTCTGGTGATCATGGCTGTCGACTGGAGTCTGCGCGGCCTCCCGAAGCCGCTGCCGACCGAGCCGTGGCTCTACCTCGGCGGCGCGATCGGCTGCGTGTTCATCGCGGCCGCCGCGCTGCTCGTCCGGATCACGGGCGTGCTGCTGCTCGGCCTCGCGACCGTCGCCGGTCAGCTCGTGACCGCGCTCCTGCTCGACGTGCTCGCGCCGAGCTCGCCCGCTCCTGTCGCGTTCTCCACCGTCGGCGGGACGCTGCTCGCCCTCGTCGCCGTCGCCGTGGCGAGCGTCCGCTGGCGCCGCACTCGAACGAACTGACAGGACACGCCGCGTGGCATGCGGGCCACGCGGCGTGTCCTGTCCGGCAGTTCGTCAGTCGAGCGTGCTGAGGAAGCGCTCGGGGTCGATGGAGGTGCGGTGCGCCTCCTTGCCGTCGTCTGGCACGCCGCCGACGTAGAGCCAGCCCAGGAGGCGCTCGTTCTTGGCGAGAGCGTGCATCCGGTGCACGGCCTTCGACCTGGTGTGGTGGCCGGTGCGCCACATGACGCCCCAGCCGGCGTCGTGGAGCAGCAGGCTCAGGAGGTGCGCGACGCCCGAAGCGACCGCGTCCTGCTCCCAGCCCGGCACCTTCTCGCTCTTCGTGCGCACCGCGACGATCGCGAGCAGCAGCGACGAGCGCAGCGGCTTGGCCGCCAGCTTCTCTGCCTCCTCGCCGGTCGCCTTGGCGTCCTTCACGAACGCGCGGCCCAGCCGGATGCGCGCGTCGCCGCGCAGCTCGATGACCCGCCACGGGTGCAGCGCCGAGTGGTCGGCGACGCGGCCGGCGGCGGCCACGAGCGGCAGCAGCTCCTCGTGGGTCGGAGCCGCGGAGGTCACGCGGGAGTACGACCGGCGCGCGGCGACCCGCTCGACGAGCTCGGACATCAGGCCTCTGGCGAGAAGTTCAGCGAGATGGAGTTCATGCAGTAGCGGTCGCCGGTCGGGGTGCCGAAGCCGTCGGGGAACACGTGGCCCAGGTGCGAGCCGCAGTTCGCGCAGCGCACCTCGGTGCGCGCCATGCCCAGGCTGTCGTCCTCGAGGAGCTGTACGGCCTCCGGCCGGATCGACTCGTAGAAGCTCGGCCAGCCGCAGCCGCTGTCGAACTTGGTGCCCGACTTGAACAGCTCCGCTCCGCACGCGGCGCAGGTGTAGAGGCCCGCGCGGCCCTCGTCGAGCAGCTCGCCGGTCCACGGCCGCTCCGTGCCCGCCTCGCGCAGCACCGCGTACTGCTCCGGGCTGAGCTCGCGGCGCCACTCCTCGTCGGTCTTCTCGAGCCCGAACCCGTTGGGCGCTGCGGCGCCCTGCGCGGCCTCGTCGTGCGATGCGCTCATCGTGCGTTCCTTTCGTCGTCCGTCTCCAGCCTAAACGGCGGAACCTGTGCGGCTGTTCCCTGTTCGGCCTGCGACCTGCCGGGCGCAAACGGGCAACGCACAGGACACCGCCCCTAGGATGAGGCGCGAGCGCGGGGAAGGGCTGACTCGAAGACGGTGAGGGGAGGCGGTGCACGTGGCGGAGGCTGCGGACCACCGGATCCCTGCGCCGGACGCGACCGGCCTGACCGACCGTGAGGCGGCCATCCTCGCGTTCGAGCGTCAGTGGTGGCGGCATGCCGGCGCCAAGGAGCAGGCCATCCGCGAGGAGTTCGGTCTCTCCGCCGCCCGGTACTATCAACTCCTCGGAGCGCTGATCGACCGACCGGAGGCGCTCAAGCACGACCCCATGCTCGTCAAGCGCCTGCTCCGGCTGCGCGAGACCCGGCTGGCAGCACGGCGATCCCGGACACTCCCGTCCGGCGACTGACACCGCGAGGAATCACCTGTAGATGGCAGAGAAGTACCCGAGAGACCGGTTCGACGACATCCCAGACGGTCTGCAGCGCGTCGGTGCGCACCGGGCTCCCCGGCCGAAGGGCCGCGGCTGGATCGCGGTCGGCTGGGCGGCGCTCGCCGTCGTCGTCCTCGTGGTGGCGGGCATCTTCGGGCTCTCGCTGGTGAGCGGCTCCATCTCCTTCCACGGCTCGCCGAACTCCCCGAGCGGCACGCCCACGCCGACCGCGACGCCCACGCCGACGATCGTCCCGACCGTCGACCCGTCGCTGACCGTGAACGTGCTGAACGGCACCACGACCTCCGGCCTCGGCGGCAAGGTCAGCGACACTCTGACGAAGGCGGGCTGGAAGGTCGGCGCCGTCGCGAACGCCGACAAGCAGGACCTCTCGCAGACGATCGTCTACTACTCCGACGCCAAGAACCAGGCGGCGGCGCTCGGGGCGGCGCAGTCGCTCCCCGGCGCGACCATCGCGCTCACGCAGGACTTCGCGGCCAGCGGCGCCGACCTGACCGTGGTCGTCGGCAGCGACTACAAGGGCTGACACCGCGTCGTTCCGCGCGTGTACGCGCGCTCATCCCTTTGTTTCACGCGTGTTTAACTTTGGGCCGATTTGGTAACGGATTGGCCAAAAGACTGGCGGAGACGGCTATTGCAAGCATTAGGATCGGGAGTCAACGCGCGGCGCTGGACCACGCGAGCGACACAGCAATGGGAGTAATGCATGGCGAACGGGACCGTGAAGTGGTTCAACGCTGAAAAGGGCTACGGATTCATCACCGTCGATGATGGGGGACAGGACGTTTTCGTTCACTACTCCGCAATCGACATGAACGGCTACAAGGTTCTCGAAGAGGGCCAGCAGGTGCAGTTCGAGGTCGGCACGGGCAACAAGGGCCCTCAGGCCGAGTCGGTGCGTCCGCTGTAGTACGCAGCGATCGGCAAGACCATATAAGAGGAGCGCCGCCCTTCGGGGCGGCGCTCCTTTCTTTATGCCCGCAGTCGGGGACCGCACTCGCCTTGCACTCCCGTGGCGCGAGTGCCAGAATCGCTTTAGCACTCCGCCTGATCGAGTGCTAACACACCGAATCTTTCGCAGACGTCCGGGAGGGACGAGAAACACATGGCAAAGATCATTGCTTTCGACGAGGAAGCGCGTCGCGGCCTCGAGCGCGGCCTCAACATCCTGGCCGACACCGTCAAGGTGACGCTGGGCCCGCGCGGTCGCAACGTCGTCCTCGAGAAGAAGTGGGGCGCTCCCACCATCACGAACGACGGCGTCTCCATCGCGAAGGAGATCGAGCTCGACGACCCGTACGAGAAGATCGGCGCTGAGCTGGTCAAGGAGGTCGCCAAGAAGACCGACGACGTCGCGGGCGACGGCACCACCACCGCGACCGTGCTCGCTCAGGCGCTCGTCAAGGAGGGCCTCCGCAACGTGGCCGCCGGCGCCGACCCCATCACGCTGAAGCGCGGCATCGAGAAGGCCGTCGCGGCCGTGACCGAGGAGCTCATCGCCAGCGCCAAGGAGGTCGAGACCAAGGCCGAGATCGCCGCCACCGCGTCCATCTCCGCCGGCGACACCACCATCGGCGAGATCATCGCCGAGGCCATCGACAAGGTCGGCAAGGAGGGCGTCGTCACCGTCGAGGAGTCGAACACCTTCGGCACCGAGCTCGAGCTGACCGAGGGCATGCGCTTCGACAAGGGCTTCCTGTCGCAGTACTTCGTCACCGACCAGGACCGCCAGGAGGCGGTGTTCGAGGACACCTACATCCTCATCGCCAACCAGAAGATCTCCTCGATCAAGGACCTGCTCCCGATCGTCGACAAGGTCATCCAGGCCAACAAGCAGCTCCTCATCATCGCCGAGGACGTCGACGGGGAGGCCCTGGCCACCCTGATCGTCAACAAGATCCGCGGCATCTTCAAGTCCGTCGCCGTCAAGGCCCCGGGCTTCGGCGACCGCCGCAAGGCCATGCTGCAGGACATCGCGATCCTCACCGGCGGCCAGGTCATCTCCGAGGAGGTCGGCCTCAAGCTCGAGAACGTCACCCTCGACCTGCTCGGCCAGGCCCGCAAGGTCGTCATCACCAAGGACGAGACCACCATCGTCGAGGGCGCGGGCGACCCCGACGCCATCGCCGGCCGCGTGGCCCAGATCCGTGGCGAGATCGAGAACACCGACTCGGACTACGACCGTGAGAAGCTCCAGGAGCGCCTCGCGAAGCTCGCCGGCGGCGTCGCCGTCATCAAGGCGGGCGCGGCCACCGAGGTCGAGCTCAAGGAGCGCAAGCACCGCATCGAGGACGCCGTCCGCAACGCGAAGGCCGCCGTCGAGGAGGGCATCGTCGCCGGTGGTGGCGTCGCCCTCATCCAGGCCGGCAAGACCGCGTTCGAGAAGCTGTCGCTGACGGGCGACGAGGCGACCGGTGCGAACATCGTCCGCGTCGCCATCGAGGCTCCGCTGAAGCAGATCGCCATCAACGCGGGCCTCGAGGCCGGCGTCGTGGTCGCCAAGGTGCGCGAGCTCCCCGTTGGTCACGGCCTCAACGCCGCGACCGGCGAGTACGTCGACATGCTGGCCTCCGGCATCAACGACCCGGTGAAGGTCACCCGCTCGGCGCTGCAGAACGCCGCGTCCATCGCGGGCCTGTTCCTCACCACCGAGGCCGTCGTCGCCGACAAGCCCGAGCGTAACGCGGCGCCGGTCGGCGACCCGGGCGCCGGCATGGACTTCTGAGTCCGTCCGACACGCAGAAGAGGGCGTCTCCCGTTCGCGGGAGGCGCCCTCTTCGCCGTTCGCGGGGTGGTCGACGCGCGGCTCCCCGCCGAGCGACGGAAATGCGCGACCTGGATGTTATATTCATGCGACGGCTCTCAGCTGGAGACCGATTCCGTCGTGGGGGAACGCTTGTGAGGATCGTCCGTCGAACCGCTGTCGCAAGCGCCCTCGCCGTCCTGTTTCTCGCCGGCTGCACGCAGCCCCCGGCATCGCACACACCCGCACCCGCTGCGACGACAGACCGTCCGGTCGCCGCAGCGACACCGGCCCCGGTGCGAACGGGACCGGTCGCCTGCGCGGACCTCGCGCGACCCGAGTCCGTCGCCGCGCTCGTCGGCGGGGAGGGGACGCTCCAGCCCCTCGCCCATCTGCAACCGGGCTTCTCGCCCGCCGGCTCTCCGTTCGGGGTCGTCAACGCGAACGGCACCGTGTGCGGGTGGGGCGGTATGGGCGTCTTGACGATCGATCACCAGGGCGACCCTCAGGTCTTCCTCGAGATCGTTCCCGGTCTGGGCGCCGAGTGGGCGGCGCTCGCCTCGGCGAGCGCCCCGTCGGCCGGCAGCCATTACGACGGGGGCGTCTCCCTCGGCGGGTCGTGCCGCTCCGGCTACTGTTCGACGAACGTCCTCGTCCGCGGTGCGTGGCTCTCGGTGCGCGCCGTGGCCGTCGGTACTGCGTCATTCACCGAGCAGGCGTTCCACGATTTCGTGCAAGGGGTCGTGACCCGCTATCTCGCGGTCCCCGCCCCGACGCCGGTCGCGACGCACGCGCTGCGCGCCTGCACCGACCCTCGGCTCGCGCAGGCCCTGACCGGTACGTTCGGGAGCGCAGCGCCGATGGATGGCGGGCGGCCGGTGTTCGACCTCGACCTGGCGTTGAGCGGCGCCGGTCTGTCGACGTCGTGCAACTTCGACGACCCGCAGAACATCCGCAGGCTCAGTGGCACGGTCGCGGTGCTGGCCGATGTCGATCCTGCCGTGTTCGCGCAGTACCGCCAGGCCGTCGACCACCCCGGGGCGACGCCCATCGATGTGTCGGGGGTGCCGGGCACGGCGACGGGGCTCATCGAACCGACGGAGGACTCGACGCGGATCGTCGTTGACGTTCTGGACGGGCGGACGTGGCTGCAGGTCTCCACGTACCAGACGGACGACACGGCCGCGGTGAGGTTGTTCGCCGCGAAGCTGATCGCGAGCGGCTGGATCGGCTGAGCCGCCGCGAGGTCGGGCGGCGTCTGCCCGCCGGAAGCGTGAGCGCCCGACACGCAGTAACGGGCGTCTTCCGTTCGCGGGCGGCGCCCTCTTCGCTGTTATCGTCGTCACGATCGGGCGGAGGCGGAGCATGGCGGCGACACGGTGGTCCGGGACGGCGGCGGTCGCCGGCCTGGCTGCCGCACTGCTCTGCCTCTCGGGATGCCAGGCGCTCGGTCTGCCTGGCGCAGCGCCGACGACCCCGCACCCGAACTCCGCGCCCGCCGTTGACATCGCGCCGCCGCTCGACTGCTCGGCCTTCACCGCGACGCCCGCGGTGGAGGCCCTGCTCGGCGCCGCCGCTCCACTGGCGACGACCCCGGCGGACGCGCTCGCGACGCCGGCCGGGCGGGGGCCGTTCGGCGCCCAGGCGGCGGGTGGCGGCTGGTGCCGCTGGGGCGACGACCCTGCGGCCTCTTCCGCGGCCACCACCGCGCCGGTGCACCTGCTCTCCGTGCAGGTCCTGCCGCGCGCCACGGCGAGCTGGCAATGGCAGGCCGTGCAGTATGCCCAGACCGCGGCGACGGGCGCCCACTACGACGGCGGCGAGTCCCGCGGCGGCGACTGCGGCCGGGCGGCATCCGGGGCAGGGAGCAGCTGCCACACGAACGTGCTGGTCGGCGACTCCTGGCTGGCGGTCGACGCCGTGAGCAGCACCTCCGCCATCGACGAGAAGGCGTTCCACGTGCTCGTTCAATCGTTCGTCCCCACCGTGGCCGCGATCGATGCGCGCGACACGACGCCCGCCCCGGTGAAGCCGCTGTCCTGCGGCGACGCCGCCTGGCTGAAGGCCGTCGCCGGCGTCTACGGGCCGACCTCGGTGGCCGTCCTCGCTCCCGCCGCGACTTTCGGACTGCCGAACGCGCTCGTCGGGGATCCGCGGGTCGCGGTCTGCGCCTACCGCGCGGCCTCGGGGGACTCGTCGCTGATCGGCACCGTCTCCGTCCTCCGCGGCGCGGCCGCCGCGTACGCGACCTATCACGGCCTCGTCGTGGACCGTGACCCGGACGCCAGCGGCGGCACGATCCAGCTCGGCAGCACCGAGCTCGCCACACTGGTCCGCCACACCGACGCGTCAGGCTCGGCGCCCGCCGAGACGGTGATCGACGCCCTGGTCGGCGACGCCTGGATCCAGTTCGCCGCGGTGTCCGGCTCCGACGACCAGGCGGCCTCGGTCGTACAGTGGGTGGCCGGCCGGCTCTGACGCGGGCCGGCCTGAATTGGATGTTATATTCATGTGAAGGCGCTCAGGTTGAGGCCGGGTCCGGCTTGGGGGAACGCCTGTGGGCATCATTCAGCGCGTCGCGTGCATGTGCGCCGCGATCGTGACCGTCATGGCCGCGCTCTCGGGGTGCGCGGGGCAGGGCTCCCGCGGCGAGGTATCGCAGGATCGCCCGATCACGTCGCCGTCGCCCGCGCCCACGCCCGCCGGGTCGATGTCCCTCGACTGCGATCGGCTGTTCGCACCGGCGGAGCTCGCCGGCCTGCTCGGCCCGGTGCACACCGCGTCCGGCTCGACCTCGGAGCAGGGACTCGCCGCGCTGGCCGACGTCGACAGGGCCGCAGCCCGCGGGCCGTTGGCACTGATCGCCGTCGGCGGCGCAGAGTGCGTGTGGACGCACGGTGACAGCCGGCTCACCGTCCAGGTGCTCCCGCACGCAGCGGACTCGTGGGCGGGACTGGCCGACGCCTACGCGCACGCGGCGGCGCCGGGAGCCGCCTACGCCGGCGGTGAGTCCCGCGGCGGCGACTGCGTCGTCTTCGAGGGTGGCGGGATGTCCTGTCACACCAACGTCCTGGTCGGCGAGGCGTGGCTCGCCGTCGAGGTGTCCTCGGTGAGCGCACAGGGTGCGACCGAGGCGTCGTTCCACGATGCCGTGCAGCGGATGCTGCCGGCCGTGGCCGAGGCCGCGGCCTCCGCTCCCGCGGCGGCGACCGGGCCCGTGCCGGCCTGCGGCGCCGACGACCTGAGACGGCAGCAGGAGCAGGCTTTCGGCCGTCCCGCCATCACGAACATGGGGGTGGAGGAGACGTTCCGGATCGAGGCGGCCGTCCTCCAGGCCGGAGCGACCGGCCTCTGCGAATTCCAGCCGAGCGCCGACGGCTCGGGAGGCTGGTTCAGCGACGCGTCCGTGCTCCGGCGCGCGTCGAACGTCTTCGAGGCGCACACCGCAGCGGCCCGCGCGGTCGATCCCGCGGCGACCACTCGCACGATCACGGTCGGGGGCCGCTCCATCCCGGTGCTGCTGTGGCACCGCACCTTCGACATCACCCCTCTGACGACCGCCGACGCGCTCATCGACGGAGCGTGGCTCCAATACCGTACGGTCGATCCGAACGACGACGGCGCCGTGGCGATGATGGCCTGGCTGGCCGGGAGGATCTGACGGGAGCGCGGGCAGCGAGCGACCGGCTCGGTCGAGGCCGGTGCGCTGTCAGGCGCCCGGTCGCTGCGGCAGAGCGCCGGCCGGCGCCAGCGGCAGCGACACCCGGAACGTCGCCCCGCCGCCGTCGGTCTCCACGACCTCCACGGTGCCGTGGTGCGCGGCGATGATGGAGGACACGATCGCCAGCCCCAGGCCGCTGCCGCCGGTCTCGCGCGCACGGGAGGTGTCGGCGCGCCAGAAGCGCTGGAAGATCTTCTCGCGGATCTGCGGCGGGATGCCGTCGCCGTGGTCGCGCACCTCGATCAGCGCGCGGTCGGTGCGGTGGTCGACCTGCACCGCGATCTCGATCGGGCTGTCCTCCGGGGTGTAGCGCAGGGCGTTGCCCATCAGGTTGGTGACCACCTGGCGGAGCTTGTTCTCCTCGCCCATCACGATCGCGGGCTCGGCCGGGGGAGCTGCGAGGACGACGTGCTCGGCCGTGGTGACCGCGATCGGGCCTGTGGTGCCCCGGCGCCCGCGGCTGCTGCGGCGCAGCCGGGCCAGCGCCGAGCCGGCGAAGGCGATCGGGCCGGTGGCGCCTGCCGGGCGGGACAGGTCCTCCGGGAAGCTCATCGGCACCGTGTCGAGGCCAGGCTCGTCCGGGTCGGCCCTGTGCTCCGCGAGCACCGGGGAAGGCGTGAGCACGGTCACCCGTCGGCCCGGCGCGCCGGCCATGGCGTCCATCGCCGCGTCCTGGGCGATGCGCACCAGGTCGACCGGATGCAGGTCGAGCGGTTTGGTCTCGTCGAGGCGCGCCAGCTCCAGCAGGTCCTCGACCAGGAGGCCCATGCGAATGGCCTCCTTCTCGATGCGCTCCATCGCCTGGGCGACGTCCTCCGGCGTCTGCAACGCGCCCATCCGGTAGAGCTCGGCGTAGCCGCGCACCGAGACGAGCGGCGTCCTCAGCTCGTGGGAGGCGTCGCCCACGAAACGGCGCATCTGGTCGATCGTGCGCGCGCGGTCGTTGAATGCGCGGTCGATGCGGTTCAGCATCGTGTTGAGGGAGCGGCTCAGGCGGCCGACCTCGGTGTTCGGGGTCGCGCCGCCGAGGCGCTGGCTGAAGTCGCCGTCGGCGATCGCGGCGGCGGTCTGCTCGACCTCCCGCAGCGGCGAGAACGTCGTCGTCACCAGCATCCGGGTGAGTCCTGCTCCGACGATGATGACGATGACGCCGAAGCCGAGGAAGATCGCCAGGAAGCTCGCCATCACGGTGTCGATCTGGCTCGTCGTGGTGGCGACGATCGCCGTGGCGAGCTCACCGGTGGCGGCGAACGTCTGCGTCGTGACGAGTGCACGGTAGGCCGTGTGCCCGTCGTTGCTGTAGATGGTGACCCCGCCGGGGCCCATCGCCTTGGCGTCCGTCAGGCTGAGCTTCTCGGGGATGGCCGGCCGGTGGGCGAACGGGATATTGCTCCAGTTCGTCTTCACCAGGTTGCCGCTGGCGTCGTACAGCGCCGCGAAGTAGTCGGACGGGCTGGAGTCCGTCGCGATCTTGTCCTTGTCCGACGACGAGCCGAACAGATACGTGTTGACGTACGTCGCCCCCGACGCCGCCGAGAGCTGCGCGTCGAGCTGGTCGATCAGCACCGGCTTCAGCATCGACATCGTCCCGATGCCGGTCACCAGCAGCCCGAGCGTCAGCATGAGCACGGTCACCCCGGTGATCTTGGTCCGGAGGGAGATCGCGTTCCAGCGGTCGAGCAGGCGTGAGTGCATCAGGCCGCCAGTCTATGCAGACGGTGCTGAGCCGAGGATGTGAGCGCCGATCACGCCTTCGCGGCCTTGAGCATGTAACCGAAGCCGCGCTTGGTCTGGATGAGCGGCTCGCTGGAGTGCGCGTCCACCTTGCGGCGCAGGTAGGAGATGTAGGACTCCACGATGCCCGCGTCGCCGTTGAAGTCGTACTCCCAGACGTGGTCGAGGATCTGCGCCTTCGACAGCACGCGGTTGGGGTTGAGCATCAGGTAGCGCAGCAGCTTGAACTCTGTCGGGCTGAGCTCGATCGGGGTGTCGCCCACGTAGACCTCGTGGGTGTCCTGGTCCATCGTGAGCTCGCCTGCGCGGATGACGGCGTCCTCGTCGGCCTGCATCGTGCGGCGCAGGATGGCCTTGATGCGGGCGACGATCTCGTCGAGGCTGAACGGCTTGGTGACGTAGTCGTCGCCGCCGACCGTGAGGCCGGTGATCTTGTCCTCGGTGTCGTCCTTGGCGGTGAGGAACAGGATGGGCGCGGTGTAGCCGGCGCCGCGGAGCCGCTTGGTGACGCCGAACCCGTTCATGTCCGGGAGCATGACGTCGAGGATGATGAGGTCTGGCTCCTCTTCGAGGACCGCGGAGATCGCCTGGGCTCCGTTGCCGACCGCGCGCACGGCGAAGCCGGCGAAACGGAGGCTGGTGGTGAGGAGATCGCGGATGTTCGGCTCGTCGTCGACGATGAGAATGCGGGGTCCTGCGTTCATGCGAAACAGTATCTGCGCGTCTGCTGAATTCTGCCTGTGAGCAGACGGTGCGCGGTGAGTGTAAGGGGCTGGCGCAGGCAGTGTGAAGAGTGGATGCTGAGGAGACCAGCGAACGGAGCACTATGTCCAATCCCACCGTGGTCATCGTCGGAGCGGGTCTCGCCGGTGCGACGACCGCCGCCGAGCTGCGGTCCCGGGGCTTCGCGGGCCGCATCATGCTCCTCGGCGCGGAGGAGCACCATCCCTACATCCGCCCGCCGCTCTCCAAGGAGTACCTGAAGGGCGAATCCGCCCTGGACGACGCGTACGTGCAGCCCGCGGACTGGTACGCGGACAACGACGTGGAGTTCCTCCCCGGGTCGCAGGCCGGCTCGTTCGACCCCGCCGCGCACGAGTTGTTCCTCGCCGGCGGAGCCAGGATCACCTACGACAGCCTGGTGCTGGCGACCGGTTCGCACGCCCGCCCGCTCGGCGTCCCCGGCAGCGGCCACGGCGCCGTCTTCTCTCTGAGAACCATCGAGGATTCGCAATGGCTCCGGGCGGCCCTTGAGGTCGGTTCGCGGCGCGTCGTCGTCGTCGGCTCGGGCTGGATCGGCATGGAGGTCGCCGCCGCGGCACGCGGCTACGGCAACGACGTGACGGTGGTCGGGCGCGCGCACGTGCCGCTCGCTCCCGCGATCGGACCGGAGCTCGGCGGGGTGTTCGAACGGCTGCACCGCGACAACGGCGTGGTGTTCCGCAACGCGGCGCAGGTGTCGGCGGTGGAGGGCGGCGACGAGCAGGTCGTCGTGCTGGCGACGGGGGAGCGCATCCCGGCCGACGTGGTGGTCGCCGGCGTCGGGGCCGCTCCGAACACGCAGGTCGCCGAGCAGTCCGGCCTCGCGCTCGACAACGGAGTGCCCACCGACGAGGCGATGCGCACCGCGGTGGAGGACGTGTACGCCGTCGGGGACGTGGCGAACCCGCTGCTGCCGGCGATCGGGCAGCGCCTGCGCAACGAGCACTGGGCCAACGCCATCGCGGGCGGCACCGTCGCCGCGCGGGCGATCGCGGGGGAGGACGCGAGCTACGACGACATCCCGTACTTCTACTCCGACCAATACGATCTGGGCATGGAGTACTCCGGCTACGCACCCCTGGCCTCCGGTGCGCGCGTCGTCTTCCGCGGCGACGTGGCGGCGCGCGAGTTCATCGCGTTCTGGCTGCGCGACGACCGCGTGGTCGCCGGGATGAACGTGAACGTGTGGGACGTGCAGGAGCACATCCAGCGCCTGATCCGCGGCCGGGAGGCCGTCGACCCCGACCGGCTGACCGACGAGAGCGTGGATCTTGCAGAGCTCTGAGACCGGCGTCGCGATGTACCTGCCCCCGCTCCGCATCCCCGTGCGCACCATCGGCGCGCGCACCTTCGACTTCTCCCGCCGTGTCGCCGTGATGGCCGTGGTGAACCGAACGCCGGACTCCTTCTTCGACCAGGGCCGCACGTTCGCCCTCGACGCCGCGGTCGCCGCCTCTTTCGACGCCGTCGCGGCCGGAGCGGACTGGGTGGACATCGGCGGCGCCCCGTTCGCGCCCGGCGTGGCGATCCCGCCCGACGAGGAGGCCGACCGGGTGCTGCCCGTCGTCGCGGAGCTGCGCGCAGGGTCCGACGTCGTGATCTCGGTCGACACCTTCCATTCGGCCGTGGCGGCCAGGGCCATCGCGGCCGGCGCGACGGTCGTCAACGACACCACCGGGCTCAGCGACCCCGACCTCGCCCGCGTCGTCGCGGACAGCGCCGCGACCCTCGTGCTCACCCACAGCCTCGCCGCGCCGCGCACCTTCTACGCGCGGCCGGCGTACGGCGACATCGCGCGGGACATCGCGGACTTCCTCCTCGAGCGGGTCGAGCGCGCGGTCGCGGCCGGGGTGCCGGAGGAGCGCATCATCCTCGATCCGGGGCACGACCTCAACAAGAACACCCTGCAATCGCTGGAGCTCACCCGCCGGCTCTCCGAGATCGCGGACCTCGGCTATCCCACGCTCGCGGCGGTCTCGAACAAGGACTTCATCGGCGAGACCCTGGACGCGCCACGCTCGGAGCGCCGGGACGGCTCGATCGCCGCTGCGGTCGTCGCGATCGTCAACGGCGCGCGCATCATCCGGATGCACGACGTGGCGGGGTCGGTGGCCGCGGCGCGGATGACGGAGGCCATCCTGGGGCTGCGCGAGCCGGCCTACCTGAAGCACAACATGGGCGACGTGAATGAGTGAAGTCGCGATCGACCGGATCTCCCCGCTCCCCGCGGAGGAGGGGATCGGGGACGCGCGCATCGCCGAGCTGTACTCCGAGGGCGCAGGGAGCCCGTGGCTGCGCGTGAACTTCGTGTCCAGCATCGACGGCGCCGCCACCCGCCAGGGCCTCTCCGCCGGGCTCTCCGACGACGCCGACCACCGGGTGTTCGACATCCTGCGCCGGCTCTGCGACGTGGTGCTGATCGGGGCGGGCACCGTGCGCGCGGAGGGCTACGGCCCGATGCGCGTGGACGAGGCCTCCCAGCGGGCGCGCCGCGACGCCGGGATGACCGCGCACCCGGTCTTCGCGATCGTGTCGGCGAGCCTCGACCTCGACCCGGCGAGCCCGATCTTCCGGGACGCGCCCGAGCGCCCGATCGTCGTCACCACCGAGCTGTCCCGGCGCGACACCCGGGAGGCGCTCGCCGAGGTGGCCGACGTCGTGGTCTGCGGCGACGAGCGCGTCGAGCCCGCCCAGCTGGTGGCGGGGCTGGTCGAGCGCGGGCTGGGCCGCATCCACTGCGAGGGCGGACCGCACCTGTTCGGCGACCTCATCGCGGCCGGGGTCGTGGACGAGCTGTGCCTGACGGTCGCCGCGACGCTGGAGGCCGGGGTCGCCTCCCGCATCTCGGCCGGGGCCGCGCCCATCCTCCCGGCGGGGATGCGGCTCGCCCACGTGCTGCAGTCGGGCGACACGCTGCTGCTGCGGTACGTGAAGCGCGCGTGAACGATCGCGTACCGGTCGACGCGGCGCTGGTCCGGCGGCTGGTCGACGCCCAGTTCCCGGCCTACCGCTCGCTGCCGGTGCGGGACGTGGAGCTGAGCGGCTGGGACAACCGCACTTTCCGGCTCGGCGAGGAGCTCAGCGTGCGCCTCCCGAGCGCGCGCGGCTACGTCGAGCAGGTCGCGAAGGAGCACGAGTGGCTGCCGCGGCTCGCGCCGCAGCTCCCGCTCCCGATCCCGGAGCCGGTCGCGCAGGGGGAGCCCGGCGAGGGCTACCCGTTCGCGTGGTCGATCTACCGGTGGCTGCCGGGCAGCCCGCTCGGACTGGCGGACGACGTGGACACCGTGGTGCTGGCGGCCGAGCTCGGCGCCTTCCTGACAGCGCTCCGGCGCGTGGACGCGACGGGCGGCCCGGCGGCCGGGAGTCACAACTTCTACCGCGGCGCGCCGCCCGGGGTCTACCGGGAGGAAGCGCTCGCGGCGATGTCCGCCGGCGCGCCGACCATCGACCCGCGGCTGGCGCGACGGATCTGGGACGCCGCGGAGGCGTCGGAATGGGAGCAGCCGGGCGTGTGGCTGCACGGCGACGCGGCCCCCGGTAACCTCCTCGTCCGGAACGCACGGCTCTCCGCCGTCATCGACTTCGGCACCTCCGGGGTCGGCGACCCGGCCTGCGACCTCGTGCCCGCCTGGACGATGTTCGACGGCGACGCCCGGCGTGCCTTCCTCGACGCGATCGGCCTGGACGCGGCGACCGAGCAGCGGGCGCGCGCGTGGGCGCTCTGGAAAGCGCTGATCACCGTCCGCGACACCCCCGACGACGCCCCGTCTCGCCGCACCCTCGCCCGCCTCGCCGCCGACCCCGGCACCTGATCCTCCGTCGAGGGGCACGTAAACGCCCCTAAAACACGCTTTTAGGGGCGTTTACGTGCCCCTCGGCGTGCTTTTCTACGCCGCTGCGAGGGCGTGGGCGTCGAGGATCGTGTACGAGTACCCCTGCTCGGCCAGGAACCGCTGACGGTTCTGCGCGAAGTCCTGGTCCACGGTGTCGCGCGACACCAGCGTGTAGAAGTTCGCCGACAGCCCCGACTGCTTCGGGCGCAGCAGCCGGCCGAGGCGCTGCGCCTCCTCCTGCCGTGAGCCGTACGAGCCGGAGACCTGGATGGCGACCGTCGCCTCCGGGAGGTCGACCGAGAAGTTCGCGACCTTGCTGACCACCAGCACCGGTGTGATGCCCTCGCGGAACTCCTGGTACAGCCGCTCGCGCTCGTCCACCGGCGTCGCGCCCGTGAGCTGCGGCGCGCCGAGCGCCTCCGCGAGCTCGTCGATCTGGTCGAGGTACTGCCCGATGACGAGGATGCGCTCGCCCGCGTGCCTGTCCACGAGCTGCCGCACGACGTCCAGCTTCGCCGGGGCCGTCGCCGCGAGGCGGTAGCGTTCGTCGTCCGCCGCCGCGGCGTAGCTCAGCCGGTCGGAGGCCGGCAGGTCGATCCGCACCTCGAAGCAGGAGGCGGGGGAGATGAAGCCCTGCGACTCGATCTCCTTCCACGGCGCGTCGAAACGCTTCGGGCCGATCAGGCTGAACACGTCCCCCTCCCGGCCGTCCTCGCGCACCAGCGTCGCGGTCAGGCCCAGGCGGCGGCGCGCCTGCAGCTCGGCCGTCAGCTTGAACACGGGCGCGGGAAGCAGGTGCACCTCGTCGTACACGACCAGGCCCCAGTCCAGCGCGTCCAGCAGCGCCAGGTGCGCGTACTCGCCCTTCCGCTTGGCGGTGAGGATCTGGTAGGTCGCGATCGTGACCGGCCGGACCTCCTTGACCTGGCCCGAGTACTCGCCGATCTCCTCCGCGGTGAGGGAGGTGCGCTTGATCAGCTCGTCCCGCCATTGCCGCGCGGACACGGTGTTGGTCACCAGGATGAGCGTGGTGGTCTTGGCCGTGGCCATCGCGCCGGCCCCGACCAGGGTCTTGCCCGCGCCGCACGGGAGCACCACGACGCCCGAGCCGCCGTCGAAGAAGTTGCTGACCGCCTTGCGCTGGTAGTCGCGCAGCGCCCAATCGCGCTCGTCCAGCTCGATCGGGTGCGGGGTGCCCGGGGTGTACCCGGCCAGGTCCTCCGCCGGCCAGCCGAGCTTGACCAGCTCCTGCTTGAGCTGGCCGCGCGCCCAGGCCTCCACGGCGAACGTCGTCTCGTCGCGGCGCTCCAGCAGCAGCGGCGCGATCCGCTTGGCGGTCGCGACCTCCAGCAGCACCGGCCGGTCGGAGGAACGCAGCACCAGAGCGCCCTCGTCGTCGCGCTCGATGACCAGGCGGCCGTAGCGGGCGACGGTCTCCGAGACGTCCACCGTCACCGTCTGCGGGATCGGGAACTTGGAGTACTTCTCCAGCGTCCCGAGCATGTCCTCGGCCGTGTGCCCGGCCGCTCGGGCGTTCCACAGGCCGAGCCGCGTGATGCGGTAGGTGTGGATGTGCTCGGGCGCGCGCTCCAGCTCGGCGAAGACGGCGAGGTCGTGCCGGGCGTCCTCGGCCGCGGGATGCGCGACTTCGAGGAGGACGGTGCGGTCGCTCTGGACGATCAAGGGGCCATCGGACATGACCGCTCAGTCTACGCTGCGCAGCCCCTTGACGCTGGAGAGCGGCAGGGTCCGCTCGATGTCGGCGGCCCGGTCGCGCCCGCGCAGCCGCCCTCCACCGATTCCGGTCGGCTCCAGGAGGTAGTCGACCAGCCGGCCGTCCGGCATCGCGACCTGCACGACCACCGTCTGCCGCGCGCGGACCGCCTGGTCGAGCTGGCGGGCGAGCCACTGCTCTCCGGTGTCCTCCTCGGCGGGGTCCGCTGAGCGCAGCCGGGCGACGAGCTCGGCGGCGGTGTCGCGCGTCGCGGCGGCCGCTGTCCGCTCCGCGATCCTCCGGCGCTGCGGGGTCACGAGCGCGCCGGAGGCGTCCTCGGCGACCACCGGGTAGCGCGCGTCGCTGAGCGCCCAGTACACGACGTCGCGCGGGAAGCGGCTGACCAGCGTCCGCTCGTCGGCACGCAGCAGGCGCAGCGACGACAGCGACTGGTCGACCGCGATCGTGCCGAGCAGCGTGGCGTCGTCCGACCGCACCACCGCCTGGCCCTCCGCGCCTGGACCGGCATCGCGCACCCGCACCCGGCCGTGGCGCTCGACGGCGTCGGCGATCAGGTAGTCGAGCGGCTGCGGCACCCCGGTGAGCGAGACCGCCGCGAGGAAGTCGTGGATGCTCGCGGCCGTCTCGCCCGCGGTCACCGCCCGGTCGATGGAGGCCGCGGAGAACCGGAACGTGGAGGCCAGCGCCCGGCTCTCCAGGTCGGCCATCGTGCGCAACCGGGCCTCCACGTCGGGCGCGAGCGGGCCAGGCGAGATGACGCTCAGATCGTGCTGCAGGTACACCTGGGACACCTCGGCCGGGAAGTGCACGACCATTGCGACGGTGGCCGCCGCGGGCCCGGCCTCCAGGAGCAGGGCTCCCGCGTCGCCGGGGAACCTGCCGGCCGTGACGCCGAGCCACTCGGCCTCCCGGACGTACTGGTCGACGCGCTGCTCGGTCTCGTCGACCGCTGCCGGGTAGAGCCAGGCGAGGTGGGCGCGCAGCGACTCGCCCCACGGCGATCGGCTCCGCGCCGTGAGAAGCGCGCGGACGTCGCCGGGGAGGCCGGCGAGCCACGCTCCGGCGAGGTCGCGCCAGCGGTCCGCCGTCGTGGAGTGCTGCCAGGCGGCGACCGCGGCGGTCGGCAGCCAGAGCCCGTCCGCGACTGCGGCCAGCCCGGCGCGGGCGGCGACGGAGAGCGCGACGGGGACGACGGCGGCGTCGACGGCCAGCGCGTCCGCGAGGCGCTTGGCTGCAGGCAGCGCGAGACCGCCCTTCTGGAGCTCGCGCGCACCCTCCCGGCCCAGCTCGGTCAGCAACTCGGACACGCCGGCGACGGCCTCGAACGCGCGCTCGGCGGCGAGCCGTTCGGACGCGGCCAGCTCGGCGGGCGTGAGCGGTTCAGGGACGGCGGGAGGCGCGGTGTCGAGCAGCGCCGCCGGCCGGGGGAGGCCGAGCGCCGGCCAGGCGGCGAGCCGCGCGGTGACGGCGTCGTAGGCGGCGGCGCCGTCGTCCGCGGGATGCAGGAGGGCGAGGGCGGCGAGCGCGTCGACGGTGGCGCGGACGGCCTCCGTCGTCGTGCCGGCGGTCGCGGGATGCCCGCCGAGCCGGGTGGTGATCCCCTCGACGGTCTGGGCGCCGTCCGCCTCGCCGAGCACCGCGAGGGTGGCGAGCCGCAGCCGGTCGAGCGGGGCGAGCGCCCGCTGAACGGACTCCGGGTCCAGCAGCGCCTCGGCCAGGTCGAAGAAGTCGGAGATGCCCGCGCGGCGCACCGGACGGGCCCGGAGCAGGGCGGCGAGCTCGTCGTCCGGAAGCGCGCGGAGCCTCGCCGCCAGAGCGAGCGTCGTCGTCATCGCGGCGGTCCGGAGGGGGAGATCAGCGTCGGTCCTTGGGCCCGGCGGCGGCTTTCGCGGCCCGGCTGCGCTGGCGGCCGGTGACGATGATGATGACGATGACCAGAACGAAGGCGATCGGGAAGGCGATGAGGGGGAAGAGGAACACCGCGGGCCACAGTCCCTGGCCCGAGCCCTGCTGCGGCATCCCGCCGAGCGCGGACCCGATCAGGATCGCTGCGATGCACAGCAACGAGACGATCACGAGCGCCGCGGCGATGTAGGAGAGGACACGCTGGAGCCGCGATGCGGGCGGTGGGGTCTGCTGGGTCACGAAATCAAGGATAATTGAGGTTGGTCATTCGATCCCCCATGTGAAGTGAGGTTCCCATGCCAACCGGCAAGGTCAAGTTCTACGACGAAGAGAAGGGCTTCGGCTTCATCGCCACCGATGACGGCCAGGAGGTCTTCCTGCACGCCTCGGCGCTGCCCGCCGGCGCCGTCGTGAAGGCGGGGTCGCGGCTCGAGTTCGGCATCGCCGACGGCAAGCGCGGCGCGCAGGCGCTGTCGGTGCGCGTGCTGGAGGCCCCTCCGAGCCTCGTGAAGATGAAGCGCAAGTCCGCGGACGACATGGCGATCATCGTCGAGGACCTCGTGAAGCTGCTCGACGGCATCGGCGCCAACCTGCGCCGCGGCAAGTACCCCGACAAGGCGCACGGCGCCAAGATCGCGGCAGTGCTGCGCCGCGTTGCGGACGATCTGGATGCCTGAGGACCAGAGCACCGAGGAGCCGACGACGCAGGAGCCGACGTCGGGCGACGAGGCGGTCGAGGTCGAGCTCGAGGAGTCGGTCGAGATCGAGTCGACCGACGCTGAGTCGATCGACGCTGAGCCGACCGACGCGGAGCCGTCTGACGGCGAGGCCGAGGTCTCCCAGCCGGCCGTCGTCGAGCTGAGCGAGGCCGAGGTCGCCGACCTCCTGGCCGCGCTCCCGCTTGCGCGGGCAGGGCTGGCGGAGATCACCCCGGAGAGCACGATCGGCGAGCCCCTCGGGCACGTCGTCGAGCCCACCGGTGCGGTCTCGCTGCAGTTCGCCGCGCTGCTGGCGGGCTACCCGGGCTGGCACTGGACCGTCACGGTCGGGCGCGCCGACGGCGACACCGAGCCGACCGTCCTGGAGGCCGAGCTGATGCCGGGCGAGGACGCCCTCCTCGCGCCCGACTGGGTGCCGTGGTCGGAGCGTCTCGCCGAGTACCAGGCCGCCCAGGAGGCGCTCGCCGCCGAGGCCGAGGCGGCGGGAGCCGAGGGCGACGACGCCGACACGGAGGACGACGCCGACGACTACGAGGACGACGACGAGTACGACGACGAGGACTCCGACGAGTCCGACCTCGACGACGACTCGGACGACGACCGCGACGTCCACGACCTCCACGCCGACGACGACCTCGACGGCGTCGACATCGACTCGGTCGATGTGGCGTTCGACGAGGACACCGACGTTGACACGGAGCTCGACCTCGCGACCGAGGAGGCCGCGGCCCTCGCGGACGACAGCGCCGAGTCCGACGACGCCGAAGCCGACGAGACGGACGCCGACGAGACGGAATCCGACGAGGGCGAGGCCGTCAGCGACTCACCGGCGCCTGCGGACGCGTCTGATGCTGAGGTAGGCGAACCCGAGCAGGCCTAGCGCGATCCCGACGACCACCGTCCAGATCCACCAGCCGCCACCGGCGGCGGCGATCGGGCCGGCGAAGACGAGCGTCGGGATCAGCGCGAGCACCCAGAGCCCGATGCCGACGAGCACCGCCCTGCGGGGGTCCGTCGGCACGGGCACCGGGTCGGGACGGCGCTCGTCGTCGCGCAGCCACAGTCGCACGATCGGTCCGTCCCTTCGTCCTCGGTCTTGCGTCCGGCTCAGCCCAGTCGCTCGACCACGTACTCGACGCAGCCGATCAGCGCGCGCACGTCGTCCGGCTCGATGGCCGTGAACGTCGCGACGCGGAGCTGGTTGCGGCCCAGCTTGCGGTACGGCTCGGTGTCGACGACGCCGTTCGCACGGAGGGTCTTGGCGACCGCCGCCGCGTCGATCCGGTCGTCGAAGTCGATCGTGACGACCACCTGCGAGCGGTGCGCGGGGTCGGCGACGAACGGGGTCGCGTACTCGACACCCTCCGCCCACGTGTAGAGCGCGCTGGAGGACTCCTTGGTGCGCGCGTCAGCCCAGGCGAGGCCGCCGTTGCCGTTCATCCACTCGATCTGGTTCTCGAGCAGCACGAGCGTCGCGACCGCCGGGGTGTTCAGCGTCTGGTTGAGGCGCGAGTTGTCGATCGCGTTCTTGATGCTGAGGAACTCCGGGATGTAGCGGCCGCTCGCCGCGATCCGCTCGACACGCTCGATGGCGGCGGGGGAGAACAGCGCGAGCCAGAGGCCGCCGTCCGAGGCGAAGTTCTTCTGCGGCGCGAAGTAGTAGACGTCCGTCTCGCTCGCGTCGAAGTCGGCGCCGCCCGCCGCGCTGGTCGCGTCGATCACGGTCAGCGCGCCGTCGTCGCCGCGCACGCGCTTCACCGGCGCCATCACGCCGGTGGAGGTCTCGTTGTGCGTCCAGGCGTAGACGTCCACGCCCGCAACGGCCTCCGCCTCGGCCCGGGATCCCGCCGGAGCCTCGATGACGTGCGGGGCCTGCAGCCACGGGGTCGTCGCCGCCTTTGCGAACTTGCCGCCGAACTCGCCGAAGACCAGGTTCTGGCTGCGCTCCTCGATGAGCGAGAACGCCGCGGCGTCCCAGAACGCGCTGGAGCCGCCGTTGCCGAGGACGACCTCGTAGCCGTCCGGGAGGCGGAACAGCTCGCCGAGCCCCGAGCGCACGCGGCCGACCAGGTCCTTCACCGGCGCCTGACGGTGGGACGTGCCGAGCAGCTCCGCGCCGGGGCCGGCCAGGTAGGCGACCTGCTCCGGACGGACCTTGGACGGGCCGCAGCCGAATCGTCCGTCGGCGGGCAGGAGGTCGGTGGGAATGGTCACGTCCGGCATAACTGAAGTGTATTGGCTGTTGAACGGGTGAGGCGGGTCCATGACGGCGTCCTACGCGGGGTGCCGTCACCTCGGCGTCGCCTGCAGCAAGTAGGCTCGTATCCGCAGAATCGCGCGGCCTGCACGGAGGGGTTCATGACCGACCTGATCGACACGACAGAGATGTACCTTCGCACCATCCTGGAGCTGGAGGAGGACAACATCGTCCCGCTGCGCGCGCGCATCTCCGAGCGTCTCGGCCACTCGGGCCCGACCGTCTCCCAGACCGTGGGCCGGATGGAGCGCGACGGCCTCGTCGTCGTCTCCGGCGACCGCCACCTGGAGCTCACCGACGACGGCCGCCGGAAGGCCGTGCACGTCATGCGCAAGCACCGCCTCGCCGAGCGCCTGCTCAGCGACGTGATCGAGCTGGAGTGGGAGTACGTGCACGAGGAGGCGTGCCGCTGGGAGCACGTCATGAGCGAGCAGGTGGAGCGCAAGCTCATCACCATGCTCGGCCACCCCACCGAGTCCCCGTACGGCAACCCCATCCCCGGGCTCGCCGAACTGGGCGCCCCTGATGCTGCCTCCACTGAGAATCTGGTCAACCTCGTCGACGTCGTGCGCGGCCCCGATTCCGAGGTGACTGCCAGGATCCGCCGCCTGGGCGAGCCGGCGCAGGTCGACCCCGAGCTGCTCCTCCAGCTCAAGCAGGCCGGTGTGTTTCCCGGCTCGACCGGCACTTTCGCTGCGGCCGGCTCGTACGTCACCGTGCAGATCGAGGGCTTCGAGGCCGGACTCGAACTCCCGAACGAGCTCGCAGCGCACATCTTCGTCGAGGCCTGATCTCCGTTACCGTTTCGTTAAAAAGTGCACGAAACGAAGTGACAAACGCCGGGTGGTCCCGTAGTCTCTTACGAGTTCGAACGGGCCAGAAGCCGGCCCAATAGGACCCCGACCGGGACGCTCCAACCCCCCTGAAGCCCGTCTCCCAGGCCGGTGAACCGAATGCCGATCGCATCGGACGGGAGCAGCTCCCTAGTGCTGCTGGAGCGCAGGAGGTTGCACTTTGGCACACTCTGGTTCGTCCGATCCTGCCCAGGACCGGACCCCTGAAGACCCGGAAACCACTGCTTCGACGACATCGATGACGTCCGCGCCCGGGTCCCACCTCGTCTCCCGGCGGTCGCTCCGCACGGCGAAGGCGCCCGTCGCAGCGGCTCCCAAGGCTGTCGCGAAGGCACCCGCCCCGGCAACGAAGGAGTCCGCCAAGCCCGTCGCGAAGCGCAAGGGCGGCTGGATCCTCAACGTCGGCGTCATCACCGTCGCGACCGGCATCATCGCGACCATGTCGCTCCCCGCCTTCGCGTTCAATCCCAATGGTGCGGACTCCGCGAGCTTCGGCCCCAGCGCCGCCGACAGCATGAAGAAGGCGCAGGCGCAGTCCGTCGCCGTCGGCCAGGGGGTCACCGCCTCCACCGTCAGCCGCGACGCCGCCACCGCGACCAGCCAGCAGCAGCTCGACTCGGTGAAGGCCGCAGCCGCCGCCACCGCGGCCGCCGAGGCCGCCCGCCAGCGTGCAGCGGTCTCCCTCGCGAACTATGCGAGCTACACGGGCCCGACGGTCTCCGACTTCCTGGCCAACCCGCCCTACCCGAGCTTCAGCCTCGCGCAGGTGTTCTCGGTGGCGAAGCAGTACATCGGCACCCCGTACGTCTACGGCGGCTCCAGCCCGAGCGGCTTCGACTGCTCCGGCTACGTCATGTACGTCTACGCCCAGTTCGGCATCTCCCTCCCGCACTCGGTGTCGGGGGAGGCCGCCCGCGGCACGAAGATCTCGATCGCCGACGCCCAGCCCGGCGACCTGATCGTGATGCCCGGCCACATCGGCTTCTACGCCGGCAACGGGAACATCATGGACGCCCCCGACTCGGGCCGCTCGATTTCCATCCGCCCGATCTGGACCAGCGACTACTACGTCGTCCGGCTCGGTATCTGACAGCCGAACCCGCGGTGAACACTGCGGTCCACGCACCAGCGATGGCGTGCCACGAATAGGTGGCGCGCCATTTCTGCGTTACTCTGATGCCCTGGCGCACTGCCAGGCAGCCGTGCAGATCGGAGCTTCCGATGGCCGAGTCGACCACCGTGCGGTCACCGAGGGTGACCACCGGGGTGGGTTGCGGCCTCAGCGCCGAGCGCGAGCTGCTGCCGCGCCAGCGCGACTTCCTCGCCTGCCGCCACCATTTCGAGGCCTGCCAGCGCCACCACGTGGCCTGCCGCCACCATGCCGCCGTCTTCCAGGGCGCTGTCCGTTCGGACAGTGCCCTTTTTGTTTCCCTGGCACCCGTTCGCCCCGTCCACCCGAAAGGACGCAGATGAAGACACTGGTCCTCAACGCCGGCTACGAGCCCCTCGCGGTCGTCTCCTTCAAACGCGCCATCGTCCTGGTGATGAATCAGAAAGCGACAGTGCTGTCGACCGACGCGGCCCACCCGGTCTGGAGCATCTCGGGCCGCTACGACCGCCCGTCGGTGATCCTGCTGACCCGGTATGTGCGCATCCCGCACGGCCGGCAGGTGCCGGTCTCCCGCCGCGGTGTGCTGCGCCGAGACAGCCACCGCTGCGGCTACTGCGGCAAGACGGCGACGACGATCGACCACGTCCTCCCACGCTCCCGCGGCGGCGCCGACAGCTGGGAGAACTTGGTGGCCTGCTGCCTCCGCTGCAACAACGTCAAAGGCGACCGCACCCCGTCCGAGATGGGCTGGACCCTGAAGCTCACCCCCCGCGCCCCGCACGACAGCTCGTGGGTGGTGCGCGGCGTGGAGGGCGGCCAGGCGGACTGGCAGGACTACCTGGCGGCCTGACGCGACGTCGTTACGCCCTCGGGTAGGCTGGAAGGGCTGGCCTCTGTAGCTCAATGGAAGAGCTGCTCCGTCCTAAGGAGAAGGTTGGGGGTTCGAGTCCCTCCAGGGGCACAATGTGGTGAGTCGGGACATATGTTCCAGATGAGTCGCGACATTGGTTACTCAGAGAGAGCCCGGCCATCGGCCGGGCTCTTTCTGTTGGTTGCGCCAGTAGCTTCGGGTGGGGTCGATGGTGTGGGGGGCACCTCACCGGTGTGTAGGGCGATGACGGTGACGGTTGTGTCGTCGAGCATCGCGAGGATGCGGGTGCCGCGGTGGTTCGCGCCGATGCCGAGGTGGTGCATGCGGCCGTTGCGCACCTCCTCTGAGGCACGGTGCGGACTGGTTGCGGTACCCAGGATCGTTGTTTCGACAGCATCCAAGCCGCCCTCACGGTAACGTGTGAGAAGCCGATGCAGATGCTCGGCAGCGGCAGCGGCCGCGGAAACGGTGAGCTGCTTGGACACGACCTTCAACATGGCGACCCGGTTCTTCGACACGAGAGCGACTGTCGCCTATGACGCGACTCACGTGACACCCATCAACTGTCACCTACGTCGTTAACCCAGACACCTCCAGGGGCACATTTTATGCCGGGAATTCTGATCAGAAACGATTTCCGACGAGCCAGAATCGTGCGTTTGCGATTGGCCCTCAAGATGACTGGCTGGCGCACTAATGTTGTCTTCCCGGCGGTGCAACTCACGTCTATCCCACGAACCGGCTCTCACCGACTGCTTCTCGAGCTACTCGATTACCTGCGGCAGTTCGGCATTCCAAGTTGACCTCGGTGAGCGCGCTCGATACGACGTGCTTCTCTGCCGCGTCGAACGCCTCGGCGAAATGGACCTGCCACTTGTCCCAACTCTGGCAAGGTCCCAGCCGCTAGTGCCACGCCGACCTCATGATCTGGTAGGTCACCCTATCAAAGGAAGCACGAGCGCATCCGGTGCCTCCGGAACTAGACTTGTTACTTCCAATGTCAAAGCATGCGTCGGCATCTCGAACAACAAGCTTCGGCTTCCTTTCCGCCTCTTATGCGTTCTCTCTAGGCAGGAAGCGCATTCGACCATGCCGTGCACTCAAGCTGCAAAGGGATTCCAGATAGGAAGCAGGCAGCGCTCGATCGCCCTTTTGAGCGCTAGAAAATCCACCTTGCGTGAGGATTTGCCTGATCCGCGCTTCCGACTTGGCTGGGTTCCCTGGCCATAACATCGGCGCGCCGTTGCTTGAGCCAGACGCAGCTGACCGCTGCAAGTTCTCCGCGATGAGGGAATCGGCGTAGGCCGAGAAGTCGAGTCGCTCGATCGCCGCTTTGTCGAGCGATTGGACGAGTTGATGTCCTGCTTCAATAATCGAAGCAACTTCCTTGAACCGCGGCGGTTTTCCGTTGTCGGCCTCCTTGATGGCGCTTCGTATGTCCATACCTCGGTGTCTTTCGCGGATGGACTCAGCACGGGCCACAAGTCTCGCGGCAACCTGCCGATCTAGGGAGGAGCTAGCGGCGGAGTGGACCATTCTGTTCCGCCAGTGGATCCCGAGCCGTACCACGTCAAGCTCGACCGTGTCCACAACGCCGAGCTCCTTCGCCACCTCGCGGAGGCGAACCGCGCTCCCCGACAGTTTCGAGATGCGGTCCTTCGATAGGGAATCAAAGAGGTCGGGAAGGTCGAAGAGGGTATTTCGGTATCGGTCTACCATGTCGCTCGTCCAGCTCAGCGAGGTCTTGAGCGCATACTCTCGGCTCCTCGCGGCAGAGCTGCGGGCGTCTCTAGGGCTCCAGGAAGTGGAGAACTCCGGCTTGAGCACCGCGGTGCCATCCGCCACCGCATCCAAACCAACCAGCACCGTGATCAGGAAGTGGTTGTTGTGGCCGGAGTTCGTCTTGAATTCGCGGCGCCCTCGCGTGGCGCTCAAAGTAAGCGGTGAGTCAAACACGTACGCCGGCTCGGTTCGAACGAGCATCTCCTGCTTTAAAGACCCACTGTCGGGGTGATGAAGGCAGGCGCCTTACCGATTAGACCATCGGCGCAGCATGAGGGTACCGTCCGCTCGTTCTCTCCAAGCGGCAGTCGCCCCGCAAGCCGAAACTTGTTTTGGAATCAGTTCAATTCGTAAGATCTCCGAGTGAATTCCTCGACCTGATCCCACCTTGTGTCGTCGCTAACGCGCAGCTCGAGGTCGCCCGTGCCGAAGTGTCCGATCTTAGAAACGTCGCGACTAAATGAGTCTTCGAGCTGAACGGAGTGAGGGTCCAATTTCAGATAGATGAGCAGGTTGCCCGAGGACGGATGTACCTCCACGCAAGCGAAGTTCTTCAGCCGGCGGAAGGCGAAATAGAGTGATCGCTCGTTCTTTACGACATCGTCGCCGAGCGACAGCGCGAACTGCTCGAATCGCTTGTAAAGAGCCGAAAGCGCAGTATCCGCCTGCGCGAGGAGGTGGGCGACTCCCTTTGACCTCGTGCGCCCAGGCTGAATCGTAGATGTGCTTCGTATGGGTCCTGCTAGCCGACCGGGGGCCGCGTCGGCACTCACTGACGTGACAAGCTCGATCGCGAGCAGCCCTGACCCAAAGTCCCGGTATCGGACGAGCTCTACATTTCGGTTAATCTGACGCACCGCGTGTTCGTCGTACCGGGTGAAGTCGTTCGCGACACAGATCAGTCGCGGCGCTGACCAATCGATGGCTTCTGCGACGTTTGCGCCGAGTATCTTCAGCACCAGGAGTTGAAACTCTGCACGATGGTCCATCAACCAGTCCAGATAGAAGAGCCCTTGGTTGATGACGTTCTCGTTGGTCGTACGCTTGTACTCGAATGACCGGTGAGCCGTTTTCGTCGAGACCAAGGGAATCGATTCGCCCTCGATGGACTTTGCCGGTTGAGTACTCGGTCGCAAGGAATCGGACGGCGAACATCGTCGACATGTTCTGCTCGATTACGACCTGTAGGTCGCGTTCGAGCGCCACCGTCCCGGAGGCGAGTTCCACAGCCTTCCCTGCATCAAGCCGGAAGAGTTTTAGATCACTCACGAGGCTCGGTCAACTTCCGTGGCAGCTTCGCGCAGCTTTTCATAGAGGCCGGCGCGCAGCAGTATCCTCGCTAGCTGGTTGAGATCTTCGAGCTGAAGGACGGCGTTGCTGGCTCGTTCGAGGCCTTCCCCAGCGGTGTAGCGGATTTCGTCGAGTTGGGCCGGGATCGTCGGTGAGCTGGCGAAGTCGGCTTCGGTGTTCGACATTGCCTGGGCTTGTAGTCGAGGGTTGTTCACGGTGTGGCGGAAGAAGGACTCGAAGGCGGTCACCTGGTCTTCCTCCGCAAGCCCGGACCCGCTGAAGAGTTCGTTTATCTGGGAGATGATCTCGCTCAGCCACCCGTACTTCGTTTCCCGTGCCTGACCGGAACCGGCGCTGGCGAGCCCAGTCAATTCCCCAGCTTGTCCGGACCTGAGGTTCAGGCTGCGGGCGTCTTGGCGGCGGAGTCGGTAGTGGGTCAGCACGACGTCGTCAAGGTTGAGAACGCGGGCGTCGTCGGTGTCGTTCTCGATGACATTTCGGTAGACGCGGAGGAAGATCGCCCATTTTTCGACCCGGGTGTCGCCGTAGTTGATGATCTGAGAAAGGAAGTCGTACGCGCGCACGAACGCGTTGACGGTGCCGCGAAAGTCTTGCAACCGGGCGAGTTCGAGATCATCGTCCGCCTCTTCGGCGGCGCGCCACCGGTCCCAGAACACGTCGCGGGAGGCCTTCACGCGCGAGTAGAGGGTGTTGTGGCTGTTCTTGGTCAGCCATGCTTCGACGACTTGATCGACGTCGTGCTCGTCGATGATGTGCATGCCTTCGAGCTTGCCCAGCATGTCGTGGATAACGTCCGGGTCGGACGGGGTCTCGAGTTGCGCGTCCTCGTAGTACACCTGAAACGCTTCCAGGATGTCGGCAGGGTCGTTGACGAAGTCAACGATGTACGTGTTCTCCTTGCCCGGGATCACCCTGTTCAAACGGGAGAGCGTCTGCACTGCCGTGATGCCCGAGAGTTTCTTGTCGACGTACATGCCGACCAGCAATGGTTGGTCAAAGCCGGTCTGGAATTTATTCGCGACAATCATGACCTGGTACGTGTCGCCTGCGAATGCCTTTTCCAACGATCGGCCGAACAGACCCGGATTCAAGTTGGTTTCGGTGAACTCCTCCGGTCCAGAGTCTGGATCCAGCACGCTACCGGAGAACGCCACCAGGGTGCCAAGATTCTCGGCAAGCTCGTGCTCGGCCAGGTATTCGTCGATGGCCAGCTTGTACCGCACCGCTTCCTTCCGTGAGGCGGTGACCACCATCGCCTTCGCTCGGCCGCCGAGCTCGGATTGCACGTTCGCGCGGAAGTGCTCAACGATGACTGCGACCTTCTGCGCGATGTTGTACGGGTGCAACCGCACCCAACGCATCAGCTCACTATTCGCCTTCTGCTTGTCCACTTCCACATCGCCGCTCTCGGTCTTCGCGTGCGCGACGTTGAAGGCGAGGTCGTACGGCATGTAGTTCTTCAGCACGTCGAGGATGAAGCCTTCTTCGATCGCCTGCTTCATCGAATACAGGTCGAACGGGCCGGGCTGCCCGGTCGAAGGATCGGGGCGACCGAACAGCTCGAGCGTCTTGCCCTTCGGGGTGGCAGTAAACGCAAGGAACGAGATCGTGCCAACACCGACCTTGCGTGCCATCAGGTCCGTCAGGACATCCTCGGCGTCGACCTCGCCGTCATCGGACTCCGTGGCGCCGGCAGTCAGCAACTGCTTGAGCGATGCGGCCGCCTCTCCCGACTGGGACGAGTGCGCTTCGTCGGCAATGACCGCGTACTTCTTGCCGCTCAGGGTCTCGTTGCCGGCGATCGCGTCGAGCGAGTGCGGGAAGGTCTGCAACGTCACGCCGATGATCTGCTTGCTCGCAACTAGCGCCTCCGTGAGCTGCTTGGACTTGGACGCGTCGCCGCCGTTGGTGATCGGCTGGAACACACCGGGCGCCGTTTCGAGCTGCTCCACCGCACGACGCAACTGACCGTCCAGCACCTGGCGGTCGGAGACGACGATCACCCCGTCGAAGACCTTCGAGCCGTCCTCGCGATGCAGCGATGCCATCCGGTGCGCAGCCCACGCGATCGAGTCCGTCTTGCCCGACCCGGCGGAGTGCTGGATCAGGTAGTTGTGGCCTGGGCCTTCAGCGCGGGCAGCCATCTCGAGTTTGGTGACAGCGCGCCACTGGTGATACCTGGGGAACCGCAGCGACCTCGCGTAACTGATAGCGCCAGTAATCGGGTCCTGACGCTCCTCGAACCGGTAATGCACGAAGCGGCCAAGGATGTCCAACCAGGTGTCCCGCTGGAGGGTCACCTCCCAGAAGTACGCGGTCGGACTTGTGCCGGGGATCGGGGGGTTACCGGCGCCGTTGTTGCGCCCGCGGTTGAAAGGCAGGAAGAAGGTATTCGCTCCGTCGAGCTTGGTTGTCATATAGACGAGCTCGTTCGACACCACGAAATGCACGAGCGCGCCGCGACCGAACTCCAGCAACGGCTCGCCTGTGGGATGCCGATCCTGTGCATATTGCTTGAGCGCCGCCTTCGCGTTCTGCGTCAGATCCGTCTTCAACTCCACCGTCGCCACGGGGATGCCATTAAGGAACAACACAAGGTCCAGACGATTCCCGTTGCGACTCGAATACTCGACCTGCCGCATCACCCGTAACCGGTTCGCACCATAGCGGGCCTGCGTCGCCTCGTTGAACAATGTGGCCGGACTGCCCTGGAACAGGTTGAACTTCGCAGGTGTCACCGCCACCGACCGCTTGAGGATGTTAAGGGTTCCGCCAGAGTTCATCGGGTCCGTCGACGCAACTTTCGCCACTCGGTCGAGCAGACGTTCGACCGATTGGGAGCGTTGTGAGCCCGACGCATCGGGCTTCACGACCTTTGCGAACTCCTCGGGCTGCGTCTCGCTCAGCCAGTCGAGAAGGTCGGCAGGGAAGATAGCGCGCTGACGGTCATAGCCGTCGTCGTTTGGCGAGTAGAGCCAACCGTGCGCTGCCAGATGCTCGCAAAGCTCCGCCTCAAACGCATCTTCGTGCTGAACTCCCATTGGTTGCGCTCCCCTCGAGTACGTCAATCTTTCCGGTGACCGCGGCGGATATGAGGGCCGCCCTTCGCTCGCGTAACAACGCAATTGCCTCTCGCGCATCTGCGACCGATGCATCGATCTCGGCCGTTGCTGTGTCGAGGTACGCCGCAATGTCCTCTTGTTCTGTTATCGGAGGAATGCCAATTCGCTCATCGAAGTAGCTGCCTTGGTCAAGGTTTTGTATTCCAGTCGACTGTTTGATCGAACGCTGCGTGAGTCGCGCGGCGTAGAAGAATCTGTGAACGTAAGACCAGTATTTTGGGTGTTGCCCGGACCCCAGAACGATGCGAGCCACGAAATTGGAACAGATGGCTGGAGCGGACTTGTCGTAGAGGACGACGAATCCGACAGGCGACTTTTCGCCGCCGCCGGACTTTTCCAGCAACAAGTCGCCTTCGTGAAGAATCCTGCCCACGCGCTCACTCGGCAGCACGGACCTGTATGTAACGTTGTCGTCGCGGACTCGTTGAGACGGACGATCGAAATCGGCCACTCGCACGCACCGAATGTCGAATGCAGTGCCGGGCTCGCCTCCCCACACCCCGTTTCTGCTTGAGCGAACAGCATCGCGGAGGCGTCCCAGCCGCCAATGAGCGGGCATCTGCGGAAGCCACGCGATGCCGGTTTGCTTCAATAGCGCGTCTCGGTCGAGGCCTCTGGTCACGGCGCTGCTAATAGTCGCGTCGCGGCGCTCACTTAGAACGCGGATCAGTTCTTCTTGGTCCTCAATGAACGCGTCGATCTCGGCCGTCTCGCGGTCGAGAAAATCCGCGATCGCTCTTTGCTCCGCGATCGGGGGAAGGGGTAGTCCAACGGACTTGATGTGCTGAAGGTTCAACCCGTCCCGCAGATCACCGCCGGCGAGATTGCGAATAGAAGCGTAGTTCGCTGCGAGCCAGTACTGGACAAAACGATATTCGACAGCTGATGTGGGGACGACCGCTGCCAGGGACTGGTTGAGGGTCGTCTCCAATTCGACGCGGGCCGCCATGCCCTTGGTTCGTCCCTGTCCGGCGAGAGCCATAACAATTGAACGAGGCGGAACCCACCGAGTGCTGCTGCCCGCCAAAGCGAGTGGGGTAATGAGCTCAGAGGGCTCGGTAATAACCCAGTCGTTCACGGATCCTGAATTGAGCCACGGGATAGTGCCACCTTCCCAATAGGTAGGGTTTCCGCGGTCTGGAGTGCCGCCAGCATAAACAGTCGCGATTCGGCCGATCGTCGATTCGCTCCAGTGTTCTGGGAGTTCAGGCGCCCAAGCTAGCTTGCTCGTACGGAGCCGTCCATACGGTTGCAACCCTGTCATGCGCGAACGTTTTCCAGACGACTGCGGATTCGACCCAAGACAGCCTCCAGGTCCGCATCGATTTCAGCAAGCGGGCGCGGTGAAACGTATTCATAGAAGTGGCGGGTGAATGGGATTTCCGCGCCCTCCTTCGTCTTCGAGCTGTCAATCCAAGCGTCTGGGGCGAACGGGCGAACTTCCCGGTCGAAGTACTCGTATGCGTCCTCACCCCACGGAACGTTCTCGGTATCACGCAACATGCTGTCGGACTCGGGTCGACCCTTGAGGTCGGCGCAGACGTCTGCTGTTTCGTCTTGCGCGCTCAATGCGGAGAGGAGAGCCTTTTGTACGGGCGCTCCGAAGAGGAGGTCGGCGGCGGCGAACGCTCGTTTGAGTTCCGCTTGGAACTCGAGGCGGTTCTTCCAAACCCGAGTCTCACCGATGCTTTCGAGGGCGAGGCGGAGGTGCTCCTTTTCGATGTCGCTAAGTTTGCTGACTGCCTTCTCCTCAAACACGGCGGCGACGCGGTCCGCGGTGACGGCGAAGTTCTGTCGAAGTGGCCGCTCGACGGTGATCGTCCGGTAAAGGAAGGCTTCCCGATCGAAGATCTTCGAACCCTGTGCTTCGGTGAAATTCCCGTAGAGGCGGACGATGCCTTCGATGTCGGCGCGGCTGAGTTCGTTGCGTTTCGAGCCGAGGCCCTTACGCATCTTTTGAGACATCTTGCTTGCGTCAATCAGCTGCACTTTGCCGGCCCGGGCCGGGTGCTTGTCGGTGGTGAGGACCCAGATGTAGGTGGCGATGCCGGTGTTGTAGAACATGTCGGATGGAAGAGCGATGATCGCTTCGAGGTAGTCGCGCTCGAGGATCCACTTGCGGATATTTGACTCACCAGAACCAGCGCCCCCGGTGAAGAGTGGGCTGCCGTTGAGAACAATTGCTGCGCGTCCGCCCGCAGAGTCGGCGCTCTTTGGCCGCATTTTGGAGATCAGGTGCAGCAGAAACAGCATTGATCCGTCGGACACGCGCGGCAGCCCTGGGCCGAAGCGCCCGGCGAACCCGCGCAGGTTGTGTTCCTCAGTGACGTGCTTTTGCTGCTTCTTCCAGTCCACACCGAACGGGGGATTGGAGAGGCAGTAGTTGAATGTCGCGCCCTGGTGTCCGTCGTTGAGGAGGGTGTCGCCGAAGACGATCGCGTCCACCGACTGGCCTTTCACGGTCATATCGGCCTTGCAGATGGCGTACGACTGTGGATTGATTTCCTGCCCGGCCAGAGTGAGTGTCGCGGTTGGGTTCATCGCTCGAATGTGATCTTCCGCCACCGACAACATGCCCCCGGTGCCGGCGGTGGGGTCGTAGATGGAGCGGACGACGTTCGGCTTCGACAATGCATCGGCGTCGGGGGCGAGGAGGATGTCGACCATCAGTTCGATCACGTCACGCGGGGTGAAGTGTTCACCGGCGGTTTCGTTCGAGGCTTCCGCGAACTTGCGGATCAGCTCTTCGAAGATGTGCCCCATCTCTTCGTTGGGTACAGCTTGGGGGGATAGGTCCACCTCGGCGAAGCGCTGGGCCACCAGGAACAGCAGCCCGGCGTCGGCGAGCTCGGCGAACCGGTCGCTGATCTTGTACTTGTCGAAGATGTCTTTGACGTTCTCAGAGAACCCGCCGACATAATCGAGCAGGTTATCGGTGATGTTCTCCGGGTCGCCAAGGACCGACCGAAGGTCGTAGCGGGAGGTATTGAAGAACGAGTAGTGGTGTCCCGCACGGGCCTTCAGCAGGGCCGGACGAACAGGGACGTCCTTCGCACGTGCGTCATCGACCACTTCCAGTACCTGCGATTTGTTCGGCGCGAGGACCGCATCCAGTCGGCGTAGCACTGTGAACGGCAGGATGATGTCCCCGTACTGGTGTGCTTTGAAGCTACCTCGCAGAAGATCCGCGATTGACCAGATGAACGTTGCGTGGTTGTTGCTCAAGCTCGGGAAGCCTTCCAGTAAGTTGCCTTGCCTCCCTAGTTTGGCAACGCTCCAGTAGACACGGTATCGCCCCTTCGGGGCTGGCAGCCCGTTGGGATGAGTCCATGGTGCTGCCGACTTGATGTGGCTGGCAGACGTAAATCCAAGGTGGCAGTCCCTGGTGGGCGCTCGGGTCGACTACTGCTCTGCCCATGCTTGGCGGACAAGCCGCTCGAAGAAGTCAGTTCGGGCCACCTCAGCATCCACTTGTGCCCTGCGAGAGGCCTCCGCGCGAAATGCTTCTCTGGCGGTAGCCACCGAGGAACGAGTCTTGAAACCAGGGGGATCGAACCCGCCTTCTCTCGCGGCTTCGACGTATCGCCGAAGTTGCGAAGCTTTGAGAGCGCGCCAACGAGTACTCCATTCTTCTTGGTCGTCCGCCAAGAGAATTGGTTCGCTGGGTAACACACGGCCAGCGACCAGGGCCAGAAGAAGAGTTTGGTTCGCTTCGGAAGCTGGCCGGAGTTGCTCGGCCGTCTTCGCTCGATGGCATGCATTGCAAAGAAGCTGGAGATTGTCCGCCTCGTTCGAGTTACCAGATATGTGGTCGACATCGGTGCCATCCTGTCCACACGTCTGGCACTTGCCACCGGCTCGATTCACGACCTGCTCGCGTGTACGCGAGTTCACCTGCCGCCCCAGGGCGCGATAGCCGCCGATCAGTAGGAAGGCGTTCCGAGTGCCGATGGCTTCCTTTACGGCCGGATCGTTGATCCGGTCGTCTCGGAACACGCCTCGCAGGTAGCGGACCTGTCCTGCGATCTCGCTGCACCAGTTGCTGCAGAAGAGTGCGTCTTCCAGCTCGGGTAGCTCGACGAGGCAGTTTGCGCAGTGGTCGTTGACGAAGTATCGCGCGTGCGGAACGTCAACGACGAACGGGTGCGGTCCCATGTGGCGAAGGTAGCGGAACGAGAACCGACTCACAACGAGCGCCCGTCGATTTAGCAGTAACGAGACCTTCGCCCACGGTCACCGGGCGAGTTGCAATCACCAATCTGACGGATAACGATCACCTGTAGCCACACTATCGCTTCCGTCCGCTAAACGCTTCACCTGCTCATCGACATCGGCGTGAAGGTCTAGATGTCAGACCGGCAACCGGCCGCTCCTGGTATTTCCTAATGGAAACCGTCGAGCAACCACGTCAGGAGGACATGGTCGAGCGGCTGCGCAAGCGCGGCGTCGACGGCACCCGTGTGCCCATAATCGACCCGCACCGGCCACGATCGCCCGCGCGTTGAGTCCGTGGCGCGTCGGCGCTGCCGGGTAACCTCAGATCTCGGGCACTCGGGACGGGAGAACAGTGAGCGACGCTGCCGAACAGCAATACGACCACGTTGACGGCGGTTGTGCCGACTCAGGCACCGCGGATGTGAATCCGGGTACTGCGTTGGTCGAGATCGCACCGGGTCAGGCACTCGTTTTCGGGGAGGTGCCCGACGGAGTGGATCTCGTCCCGTTCAGGCTGATCTCCTCCGCCGACCAACGCTCTATCGCGAATGCGTTCGCAGCGTCCAGCACGATCCTGAACGTGGGCGCACAGGCGGCGAACGCATTGGCGCAAGCCCAGGGACTCGTGCGGCTCGCCCCCGAAACCTTGAGGGCTCTTCAAGCCGGTGCCGAGCCGATCAAGAGCGGCGGCTATTACCTGGGAACCCTGCGCGTGGGCCACCAGTTCTCCAACTCGGTCCGATGGCTGCCGGCCACGGCGCCGACGGTGGCCAGCGTCCTGGCAAGCGTCGGACCCGCTGTCGCCATGATCGCAATCCAAATGCAGCTCAATGAGGTGTCTTCGCTCGTCCGCCAGAACATGGCGCTCACGGAGTCCGTGCTCAAGTCGGTCCGCAACGAGCAATGGGCGGAGCTCACCGGTCTCGAGCATGCTGTGACGAAGGCGCTGACAGAGGCGACCAACGTCGGTGAAGTCTCCCCGTTGATCTGGGAGAACGTCGCCGGCTACGAGGCGGCGCTCAGGAAGCAACGCGACCTCTTCCGACGCAATACGCAGACCCGTGCGGCCGAGCTGTCGAAGCTGAGCGAGCACCAGGAACGTCGCCAGTACATCGAGAAGAACGGTGAGGCGCTCCTGCTCGATCTTCACTGTCTGGTCGTGGCTCACAAGTCATGGTTCGAGTATCAGGCAATTCGTGCCGGTCGTGCGCGTCTGGATGCTGCGAACAATCCGGCCGACGCCAGACTGCTAGAAGCGATCGTCGACAGCGCGAAGGCCGAGCACGACAAGGTCGTTGACGAGATGACGACGATTCTAGGCTCGGTTCACCGTGAGTTGGCCATCCTGGCAGAGCTCCCAGGAAAGCGGACCATCCCGTTCACAGGTGCACGCCGAAGCGCCGGCGAGGTCGCGAAGATGGCACAACAGCTTCTCGGTGCGGTGGAGAAACTGTCTGATTCGATCCACCTGGAACCGGCTCCTGTCGCGCGACCGGATGTCGTGCTCGTGGACAATGACGAAGAGCTGGACCAAGACCTCAGGATCGTACGTTGGCATCTTTCCGGTGAGGAGCGGCTAATCGCTATCTGTACCGCACATGGATCGACTGACGGCGCGCTCGAGCAATTCGGCAACAAAGTCGGGCGCCGGATGGATTCTGTCGCTGCCGCTGTCGAGGCGACCTTCCGCCGCCAGGACATCCTGGAAGCGGCCAATACGGGATACGAGCAAGGGGATCTCATCGTTGCGGTGACGGATGCGCGAGTACTACTCGCGAACCGTAACGAGTTCCACACCAGAGGCGTGCTTCGGCGGTCGATTCCGAACACGGACATCCGCTACGTGCGTTACCACGACGAGCTTTCAGATGGCCGCAGAGGAGTGGACCTCATCACAACCAGCGAGAACTTCACGTGGCGCTTCGCCAAACGATCGGGCTCAGATGAGGCCATCAGGGCTTTGGCCTCGGTTCTGGCTGAGCGGATGAACATCCCCGAGGCCGAGCGCACCGCCCTCTCGTTGGCTGAGCTGACTAGTGCATCTGGTGTCAAGCAACGGGTGAAATAACCTAGGCCTTATCGCTTGGTCTGCGGGCTGGCTTCAGAGTTTGAGATAACCAACCCCGTGCAAATGGCGCCTAATGGCGCAACCGAAGCTTTCAATCGAGTTGGCCGATCTTCAGAGGCCGAAGCCGAGATGCCGGAATATGCCAATCTCGGCCCAAATGCGCCTCTTACTGGGTGTGTCGAGCTGGCCGGTGTTGCGGCAAAGCTGCCGGCTCAGACGCGGGGAATGCAATTCCCGTCAATGCGACCTTCCGCGATGCAGCCCGGGTCTCTGGCGGTTACTTGTACGATCGTGAAGCGTTGTTATTTCGGCTTGAGGCAGACAAGGGGATCGCGTGTCGACGGTAGGCGGCGTTGATCGGTCTGAGCAGCGACGGCTTGCTCGGGAGCAGAACGAAAAGCTAGATTTTGCGACCGGCATAGAGGCTGAGCGGCGCTTTCTCAAGTATCGCGATAATGATCCGTTTCCTGATGTCCCACCAGCCCTGCTGAACAGCGCCGACATCGCGGATTATGTGTCTGCAACCGGCATGATCGAACCATTCCATCCGGACGGTCTGAAGACGGCCAGCTACGAGGTCGCGTTGCTGGGCCGATGGTTCTACATGGATGAGGACGGCAAGCGACAGGAGGGAGTCCTCGAGAAGGACGAGGTTTTTGAGCTTCCGCCTAACAGCATCGCTTTCATGTCAGTCGAGCCCTACTTCCGGCTTCCGGACTACATCGCATTGCGGCATAACCTCAAGATTGATCACATCTACAAAGGTCTTCTAGTAGGGACCGGGCCGCTCATCGATCCTGGGTTCACAGGAAGAATCGGTCTTCCCCTTCACAACCTGACGGAGAACACTTACCAGCTGAAAGGCGGCCAGGGGATCATCTGGGTTGAATTCACCAAGCTGAGCCCCAGTACGGCGTGGGCCCAAGCTTCCCCCCCGCAGACTCGTCGGGGGGCGTACACGAGCTTCCCTGTTGAGAAGACTGCCGGAAAGAAGGTCGACGAATACGTAAGGGACGCTGTGGGGCTAAACAACGTGCCCCAAAGCAGTTCGGCAGTTATCTCGACTCGATCGAAGAAGGCTCATCGCGTCGCGAAGAATACGCGCACGGAAGTCAGGAGAACTCAGATCTGGGGTTCTGTGGCCATCGCGGCGATTTTCATTGGTCTGGCATCCATACTCGTGGGTGTAATCATCAATGAGGCGAGCCTCGCGCGTGAAGTCCAGCAACTGCAGGACGATGTGGCCCACAGAGCAACTACCGCACCAGTGGCCCCGATCACAACTCAGCCGCCCATAGCTCCTACCCCTGCGCAACCGCAGAGCGTTACACCGACACCGTGACGAGCTAACTACTGCGCGGCATAACCTTTGCAGATACCTCGTCATCAACGCGGTCACGCCCGACAAGCGACCTGTCGTCGAATCCAACGAAATCAACACGACGGCCAATAGATTCCTCAACGCGCTCGAGGAAGTTGGCCACCCTAGACGTGGATTCTTGAGAGTCAAATGAGGTTACATAGTCGACATGATTCAGCACTAGGTGCGTCGGCTGATTGGCATAGATTGCTCGCTTCACGATTTCGGGGTCAAATTCGCCTACCCGACGCACCCTATGGGTTACGGTTGTGCGCTCGATCAATTCTGGTCGGCCGATACGCTCGCCCAGCACCTGCCAAGAAGTCTCGCCGGACAACGAGCCGCTCCGGCCTGCCACTCTGATTGGATACGCTCTCGCCACCAATACGATCTCGTCGACCACCAACGGACTAAGCCCCGTTTCTGAGAGGAAACCGGCCGCGGTTGTGTCTCGGCTCGTTGCGAAATCGCCTTCCATACCGTGTAAGACCGAAAGTCCATATCCTTGGGTGCCTTCGATCACAACTCTCTGAGACGACGAGATGTCGTGAAGAAGGGGAAGGGTGTCGCCGAGGAATTCTTGAAGTTCTGGGACGTCCGAGGCTCTAGTCAACGAGCCATCTCGACGGACGCGGCGAGCTACGGCCGCACCAGTTCCAGAGGCGGTGCTGCCGATCCGATTGGTCAGACCCGAAGATATTTCTTCTGCTATGTCCGCATCAGTTACTACGGCTGCGCGAGGGTCAATTACAACCTTGGAAGAATCTACCGCAGATCGTGTGAGCTCCTCGAGAAGGATGCGCACGTTTATGTAGGCTCCAGGCGGCAGGATCGCGAGCGTTTCCGGAAGGAGAATCGAGGTGGGCAGTTGTTTGAAAATGACCGGCTCATCGTTCCAGATCACAGTGTGTCCACTGTTCGGCCCGCCGATCCGTACCGCCGCTGCAGCTCGATGCCGCCGCGCCCACTCAAGCGCGACCTTGCCCTTGCCCTCGCTGCCGTACTGGGCTCCGACAATGATCGAGACTGGCATCAGGCAGCGCTCCTCTTGCTAAGTCGGCTTGCGAACATCTTCAGATCGTACAGGGAACCACTGTTGTCGAATACGAGCGTCGCGCGCTCTCGAAGAAACCCCAGGTGAGCCTCGGAAGTGTCTATCTCAGCCTTTTCAAACTCTGCACTGCTGCCCTCTCTGGTGCCCCAGCGTTTAGCCCTTAGTGTTCGCGGGGCATCGACGAAGACGCTCGTGAGGTGGGAGCCTGAGCGTTCAATTGCGAACGCCAGGTCCTCTGGATAACGCACTCCGTCAACTACAGCCCTGTCAGCATTGGCGATCCGCGCGTACACCCGTTCGTTCAGACTGCGCTGTCCTCCGGACCGATGCAGAGCTGCCCCAGCACTCGCCAGTGTCGCACGTGCGGAAGACCGCATGTCCTCGGCGAGCACCTCGCTATAGCGAATTCGGGCTAGTCCGCATTCTTCTAGGAGGTAAGCGAGGGTCGATTTTCCTGCCGCGACCGGACCGGACAGCGTGATGATATGAGGCGTGGGCCAACGAGTGGTCGCTGGCACAATGAGGAAGCCCTCGGCATCATTCCCTAGCGGCTCGTAGTGATCTGCCCAGAACGCTTGGCCAACGATCGCGCTGCTCACTGCATCAATCTCGTCGTGGATCACCGGACGATCCAAAAAACTCGGCGCAAGTCCATAGTCGAGCAGGCTGAGTTTGAGTGCGGGCAAACTCATACCCTTGCGAGGCATACCCAGGATGTCCTGCATCGCACCCGGAAAGCTCTCGATGACCGGGATGCCCCGGGCACGGAGTTCGCCCGCAAGCCGAATGCCCCGGGCCGTTAGGCCCTGCATGCTCCGAATAAGGGCGGGGTAGGTGTTGACTCCTCGACCTCGCAACTCGCGCTCGGCATGACGCGTGATGCCGTACTCCTCTCGCGTCGGATCGTCGTCATCGACCCGAAGCCGGCCGGTGGGGAGCGACAGCGGGGCATCTATGGAGACAAGTGTCGGCTTTGCGGCGATTGTCTTATCGAGGATCTCTTCGTCGGTGCTCAGGGCCGAAGTTTCGACCTCTGCACCCGCCAGGAGAGCCCACCCTGTGTGACGGGCCGGACCGCCCGAAAGATCGATGCCGACGACACGAAGGTTTGGATCGATCTGAAGGGAGCCCAACTGCAGCCTCGGCCGAAAGTCCCCCGCGAAAGGCAATAGGACATCGTGGTCGGGCCGCTCGGTCATCCAGCGGTCGAACGGAACAGCATGCCAACTAGCGGACAGGGCAGGATCGAGGCGCTCCACCATGTGCCGTAGGAGAATTTTCAGGCCCTCGACGTCGGCATGGTTGTATTCAATGAGCTCAAGCAGAGCAGCAGCATCTCCGCGCTGATATCTGAACCAAAGCGCAGGAGCCAGCTCCCCAGCTATGCCGCGCACCTTGCGCGATCGAGCAAGCCCCAACTGTTGCTCGATCTTCTTTTGACCCCCAACGAGACCGACTCGCTGTCCTAGATGACGGAGGTCGACATGAACGGAAGGCAGCCTTAGGTCCGGTAACGCATTCTTGAGAAAGGGGACGTCGAAATGGGAGCCGTTGTACGTGACAAGGATCGGATCTGTTTCGAGTTCCTTTACCAGCTCCGACATCCCGGGCAATCCGACGTTGGTCGTCATGATTCCATAGGCATCCTCGCGTGCCCAGCCGATGAGCGTGAGCTGATGATAGATTCGGCTTAGCCCGGTTGTTTCAATGTCCAGGAATAGGACCCGTTCCGGAAACGCGGTGGCCAGGCGCCAATACTCTCTTCGAGGTAGCCGGGTAGCGAAATATTCTACGTTTCTCGCTTGCAACTCGAAATAGGCTTGATCGATAGCGGCGAGGGTAGCCGGTCGGTGGATCGGCGGGATCCGAGTGAAGACTCTTCTCACGTCCAGCCACGACTTCGCCCCGGCCGCTTGAAGTTCCTTCTCTCTTCGCGGGCTAATGCCCGGTAAGAACGTAAGCATCCGCGTCAGGGCGGCCTCCCGAGGCGGGATTGTCGGTGAAGACGATGAAAGGCCAACCGCCCCGTCGCGGGCAGGATCCCAATCGCCTAGGTCTAGAGCGTCAGGATTCCTCCCCATATAAAGCATGGTAGTCATTTTGCCGGCGCGCTCCTGGATATTGCAGAGCCTGTCTGCCGGGGACCCTCTCCGCGGGCCGCCACAGACGCGAGCCGCTACGTGCGTGACATTTCATGTCATATCTGGATACATCACAATAGCCGCGTCCGACTGTCACCGATGTCTTGATACATCACACGACTGCCAAGTCGAAAGACGGTCAAATTTGCCCACAATTTGCCCACAATCGGGTGAGATCCTATGAGATCGTAGTCATCTCTAGGAGGTCAAAAGGCGCATAATTCCGCGGATTTTGGGCCCTCCCCAACGGTCATTAAAGGGTTGTCGCAGTTTTCGAGTCCCTCCAGGGGCATGCTGGGCGCGGCAAGCGTGCTGAAGGATAGAGGCGTGAATCGTTGCGAGCAACCATGGGATTCCTCCGCTCCCGAGGAGCCACTCCTCGGTGGTGACGTCACCGTGGGCGTGGTCCGTTCGGGCGACACCGTGCGCCGGCCGCGCAGCGCCTCCTCCGAGCGGGTGCGGGCGTTGCTCACGCATCTCGAGCGGGTGGGCTTCGCCGGTGCGCCGCGCTTCCTCGGCGTCGATGATCGTGACCGAGACGTCATCACGTTCATGGAGGGTGAGGTCGCCGGCCGCCCCGCACCGGAGTGGGTGGCTTCGGACGACCGGGCGATGAGCGTCGCCAGGCTCCTCCGCTCGTACCATGACGCGGTGGCGTCGTTCGGCGTCCCGGCGGTCTTCGACGATGCTGCTCCGACCCCGCCGGAGGGTGCGCCGGAGCCCGTGCCTATGCCTCTGGAACTCATCGGCCACCGGGATGTGACGCTGGAGAACGTCGTCTTCCGGGACGGTGTCGCATCCGCGTTGATCGACTTCGACCTCGCGAGACCGTCCTCCCGGGTCGAGGACGTCTGTAACATGCTGCAGTGGTGGGCGCCGTGGCAGCCGGTGGGGGATCGCGCCGAAGTCCTGAAGGGCGTGGACGCGTTCGCCCGTGCGGCGAAGATGCTTGATGCGTACGGGCTGGACGCGGGCTTGCGGCCGAGGCTCGTGCCGGTGGCGCGAAACGCGGCCGAGCGCACATGGCACACGATGAAGCTGCGAGCGGAGCGTGACGGCGGCGGTTGGCGCCGCATGTGGGAGGAAGGCGTCGGCGACGCGATCCGGCGGCGGCAGTCGTGGCTGCAGGAGAACGAAGAGGCTCTGGTCAGGGCGGTCATGTGACGCAGGGAGCGAATGCGTCCCGTGCGGTCACATTGCTGGTTCGAGACGCATCTGCTCACCGTCTAGCCGACCAACGCGCCGAAGAGCCATAATCGCACCGAGAGCGACGAATTCACTGCGGAGGACCTTGTCGATGGTCGCGGCGTTCGTCTTTCAATACCTGCCCTGCTGCTCCGCTGCGGCTCCCTCCTCTTGACCCACGCTCGCGCCTCGCGCGCACACCCCTGGAAAGCAACACCCGTCACGAGAGGGCCATCATCATGGCTGTCACCGACCGACCCCCCGACACCGCAGTCCGCCCCTTCACCGTCGAGATCCCTCAGGAGGACATCGACGACCTCAAGCGCCGCATCCGGAACACGCGCTTCCCCGAGAAGGAGACCGTCGACGACACGTCCCAGGGAGTCCGGCTGGAGGTGATGCAGGCGCTCGCGGCGTACTGGCTCGAGCAGCACGACTGGCGGAAGGTCGAGGCTCGTCTGAATGCGCTCCCGCAGTTCGTCACCCGGATCGACGGCGTGGATATCCACTTCATCCATGTGCGGTCGAAGCACGAGGGCGCCCTTCCGATGATCGTCACGCACGGGTGGCCGGGCTCGATCATCGAGCAGCTCAAGATCGTCGGGCCGCTGACCGATCCGACCGCGTACGGGGCCGACGCCTCGGATGCGTTCGACCTCGTCATCCCGTCGCTCCCGGGGCACGGTTTCTCTGGGAAGCCCGACAAGGCCGGATGGGACCCGATCAGGATTGCGCGCGCGTGGGCTGAGCTCATGCCCCGTCTCGGGTATGACCGCTACGTCGCGCAGGGCGGTGACTGGGGGAATGCCGTCACCGAACAGCTCGCGCTGCTCCGACCTCCGGGGCTGATCGGCATCCACACGAACATGCCCGCGACCGTTCCGGACAGCATCCAGGCGGCGCTGGACGCTCACGAGGAGCCGCCGGCCGACCTGACGACCGAGGAACGGGGCGCGTGGGACCAGCTCGCATTCTTCTACGCGCACGGTCTCGGTTACGCCCAAGAGATGGCCGGCCGACCCCAGACCCTCTACGCTCTCGCGGACTCGCCGGTGGGACTGGCCGCCTGGATGCTCGACCACGACGCCGCGAGCTACGACCTGATCGCGCGGGTCTTCCTGGGTGGGTCGGAGGGGCTCAGCCGGGACGACGTCCTGGATAACGTCGACCTCTACTGGTTCACCAACACGGCCGTCTCCTCTGCGCGGCTCTACTGGGAGAGCAAGCTGGCGTTCTTCGCTCCGAAGGGTGTGCAGCTTCCGACCGGGGTCAGCGTCTTCCCGGACGAGATCTACGCCGCACCGCGGAGCTGGGCTGAGCAGGCGTACCCGAATCTGATCCACTTCAACCGCCTCGACCGTGGCACGCACTTCGCCGCGTGGGAGCAGCCCGCGCTGTTCTCGGAGGAGGTCCGCGCGACGTTCAGGTCGCTGCGGTGACCACGCCGCTCCAGGCGACCGCTCAGGTGGAGGCCGGCGACCTGAGCGTCGGCCTCGCCGAGCGGGGTCCGTCCGACGGCCCGGCGGTGCTGCTGCTGCACGGGTGGCCGTACTCGATCGACAGCTTCAGCGCCTCCGCGAGCATCCTCGCCGACCGCGGCTTCCGCGTGCTGGTCCCGCACCTGCGGGGGTACGGGACGACACGGTTCTTGTCGGCGGACACCCCACGGAACGGTCAGCCGGCCGCGCTCGCCGCCGATGCCATCGCGCTGCTCGACGCGCTGGAGGTCGCCGACGCGGTCGTCGCCGGCTTCGACTGGGGAGCGCGGACAGCCAACGTGCTCGCCGCGCTGTGGCCGCAGCGCTGTCGTGCCCACGTCGCGGTCAGCGGATATCTGCTCAGCAGCCAGGCCGCCAACGCGCAGCCGCTGCCTCCCGCGGCCGAGCTGGCCTGGTGGTACCAGTTCTACTTCGCGACCCGCCGAGGGGAGCGGGGATACGACGCGAACCGTACGGACTTCGCCCGCCTGATCTGGCGGACCGCATCGCCGGAGTGGGAGTTCGGCGAGGAGGAGTTCCAACGCAGCGCCGCCGCACTGCAGAATCCCGACCACGTGCAGATCGTGATCCACAACTACCGCTGGCGGCTAGGTCTCGCAGAAGGCGAGGCCCGGTTCGACGAGACGGAACGGCGCCTGGCCGAGCGGCCGCCGATCGGCGTGCCGACGATCACGCTCGAGGGCGACAGCAACGGCGCCGCCCATCCCGACCCCGCCGCGTATCGGGATCGGTTCACCGGCCCGTACGAGCACCGCACCCTGACCGGCGGTATCGGCCACGACCTCCCGCAGGAGGCGCCGGAGGAGTTCGCGCAGGCCGTCATCGACGCCGAGCGGATGGCCCGGGACGCAGGGAACGACGCGCACGCGACGGAGGCGCCCCATGTCTCTTGACGCGCGGAACGGACGCTTCCGGTCCGTCGCCCATCGCCTCGTCGACACGATCGATGCGCTTCCCGACGAGGGCCGGCTCGCGCCGTTCACCCGCGCCACGGGCTGGCTGAACTCCGAACCGCTCACACCCCAGGCGCTGCGCGGCCGGGTGGTGCTCGTGAGCTTCTGGACGTACACGTGCGTCAATTGGCTTCGGACGCTGCCGTACCTCCGTGCATGGCACGCGAAGTACGCGGCCGCGGGGCTGACCATCGTCGGGGTGCACACGCCGGAGTTCGGGTTCGAGCACGACCATGCCAACGTCGCGGCGCGCGTTCAGGCGCTCGGGGTGGAGTACCCCGTGGCGTTGGACGACGACTTCGGGGTGTGGGGCGACTTCGCCAACAACTACTGGCCGGCCGTCTACCTCGCGGACACATCCGGCCGCGTCCGCTACCACCACTTCGGTGAGGGCGACTACGAGATGACCGAGATGGCCATCCAGCAACTGCTGATGGCCGCCGGTGCGCCCGAGCTGGATCTTGGTCTGGTGCAGCCCGAGGCGCGGGGGCTGGAGGTGGCTGCGGACTGGGCCTCCCTGCGCTCGCCGGAGACCTACCTGGGTTACCGACAGAGCAGTGGCTTCGAATCCGAGAGCGCCGACCGCTATGACCGCGTCTTCGAGTACGTCCTCCACAGCGATCTGCCGAGGAACCGCTGGGACCTGCACGGTGAGTGGGTGCAGACCCCGGACGCCGCAGTGTGCAGGCAGCCAGGCGGCCGTGTCGCATACGCATTCCACGCCCGCGACGTGAATCTGGTGATGGGCGGCCCCGTCGAAGGCGGCCCCATCGGATTTCGCGTGCTCATCGACGGGCAGCCGCCCGGGGAGGCCTGCGGCACGGACGTCGACAGTCGAGGGCGCGGCGTGGTCGACCGGCAGGACACGTACCAGTTGATTCGAACGCGGGATGCGATCGGCGATCGGCTGTTCGAAATCGAGTTCGACCAGGCGGGGGTCGGGGGGTACTGCTTCACCTTCGGGTAACAGAGCAACAATGTGAGGACTGGACATGACCATCATCGATGAGGCGCTGAGCGCCATCGCAGCGAACGCCGCCGACTACGATTCGCGCAACGGTGCGCCGCCGGCGCCGAAGATCGCGATCGTCACCTGCGCGGACCCCCGGCTGAGCGGCATCGTGAGGATGCTCGGCCTGGCCGATGCCGACGTCGACCTGATCAGAAACGTGGGCACGGTGATCGACGACGACTCCGTCCGGTCGCTCATCGTCTCCACCCGGCTCCTCGGCACCAAGGAGATCATGATCATCAATCACAACGACTGCGGGATGTCGAAGTTCTCCGACCAGGAACTGGAGGCCCGGCTGCGCACCGAGACGGGAGCGACGCCGATCGCACCGGCCCGGTTCTACAGTTTCACCGACGTGGAGCAGAACACGAAGGAACAGGTCGCCAAGGTGAAGACCCATCCGTGGATCTCATCCGACATCCCCGTCAGAGGATTCGTCTTCGACGTCAACACCGGTCGGCTCAGCGAAGTCGTCCCGGACTGACGCCGTCGCGGCTGAGGAGGTACCACAATGCCGAGTCCCGCGATGGACGACCTGCTCGAGTTGCTCCACGATCGCCAGCGGGCTGCAGCCGGCCAACCGGCCGAGACGGTGGCGGAGACGCGTGCGGGGTTCGCCCCCGCCGGCCTTGTGCATCCGATACCGGACGACGTGCGGGTGACCGCGGTCGCGGCAGGCGGAGTGGAGGCGCATTGGCTGGATGCTCCGGGAGTCGACGCGGGCCGCGTCCTCGTTTTCCTGCACGGCGGGGGCTTCCAACTCGGGTCGCTCGCCAGCGACGGAGAGCTCGCCGCCCGATTGGGCCGGCCCGGCCGGATGCGGGTGCTGTTCCCGGAGTACCGGCTGGCGCCGGAGCATCCCTTCCCCGCGGCGATCGACGACGTCCTCGCGGTCTGGCGGTGGCTCCGAGACGAACAGGGAGTGGACGCCGACTCGATCGCAGTCGTCGGCGACTCCGCGGGCGGCGGCCTCACCGTCGCCCTGCTCGTCGCCACCCGTGATGCCGGGGGAGAGCTGCCTGCTGCCGTCGTTTTGATGTCCCCGACCGTCGACCTGACGAGCTCCGGGTCGTCGATGACGGACCGTGTCGATCAGGATCCGATCTCGACTCCCGATCTGCTCCGCCAGCTGGCGTCCGACTACCTCGCCGGGGCCGACCCGACGACGCCGCTCGCCTCGCCGCTGTTCGCGTCGCTGGCCGGCTTGCCCCCGATGCTCGTGCAGGTCGGGACGGCCGATCTGCTGTTCAGCGACGCCGAGCGACTGACGAAGGCCGCGGCCGCCGCCGGTGTCGACGTTCGACTGGAGGTCGGCGAGGGGCTGCCGCACGTGTATCAGCTCATGCTCGGCACCCCGGAGGCAGCCGACGCGACAGAGCGGATCGGAGAATTCTTGCGCGAGAGGGTGCGGTGATTCCGCCCGTCACGGTGTCGGTCGGAATCGCAGTGCTGTCACCCCTGACCGGAACTCCTGCCGATCCACGAGCTCGAGCCGGATGCTCTCGCGCAGGCCGGCGAGCAGCGTCGGCCCGTGGCCGGCGAGGACCGGCTGCACGACGAAGACGTATTCGTCGATCAGGCCCAGATTCGCCAGCGCGAGGGGGAGCGTCACGCCGCCGACGAACAGACCCTCGCCTGGCTCCTGCTTGAGTCGTTCGACCGCGTCCCTCAGGTCGCCTCGCAGCAGTTCGGCGTTCCAATCGACCGCGGTCAGCGTGCTCGACACCACGTGCTTCCTCGCCCCGTCGATGGCCTCGGCGAACGGGAGCTGCGTCTCATCCATCCACTCGGGCCACGTGCCGGTGGCCGGCCGTCGCCACGCGGACTCCATCATCTGGTAGGTCACCCGCCCGAAGATCAGGGCGTCGGCCCGCTCCATCTCGGCGGTCCAGTAGCGCATCGAGTCCTCGTCGGGCGGGAGGCCCGCCTCGTGGTGGACGCAGCCGTCGAGCGTGACGTTGATGGCGTAGCGGAGGGGTCGCATCTCGTTCCTTTCGAAAGCCGCGGGTGGGCTCAGTCCTGGGGAGGCCGGCGCAGGCGCTTGAGGTCGGTGCGGCGCTTCTTCGCCTCCAGCCGCCGTTGCTTGGCGCCGCGGCTCGGGCGGGTCGGGCGGCGTGGGGGCGCGGGCGGCTGGAGGGCGTCGGCCACGAGTTCGGCCAGCCGGAGGCGCGCGGCCTCCCTGTTGCGCAGTTGGGCGCGGTGCTCGGATGCCGCGATCGTCAGCACTCCGTCGACGATGCGGCCGCTCAGGCGGTCGAGCAGCCGCTCCCGCTGGGCCGTTGAGAGGACGGCGGAGGCCGCAACGTCCCAGACGAGCTCCACGCGGGAGTCAGCGGTGTTCACGCCCTGCCCGCCGGGACCGGACGACCGCGAGAACCGCCAGGACAGCTCGGACTCGGGGATGGTGAGTCCGGAGTCGACGCGGAGGCCGGGGCGGTGGACGGTGGGCATGGGTCCATCATCCTCTTAGTGGCGATTGCGCCGAACGGGTCAGCGCAGCGCGCGAAGGTACCGCCGTCGCGCCACGACCTGGGCGACGCGCAGCAGCGGATGCAGGATGCGCCACGGCTGCTGCGGAGCCGGACGGGTGAGCGAGCGGACGGTCAGCACGATGTCGCCGTCAGCCGCGTCGCGATGAACGACGAAGGCCTCCTCGCCGTCGACCGGGTGCCCGGGCAGCGTCCGATACGCGAAACCCACCCGGTCGTGGTCCTCGATGACGGCGACGACCTCGACCGGCTCGACGATGGTCACGCCGAGCACGCGCACGCGGATCCGCTCGCGCTGGCCTACGCGCACCGGAGCGTGGGAGTCGACCAGGAAACCGCTGCGCGTCTTCACCCGCCAGCGGAGGATGTCCTCGGCCGCGCGGTGCCAGTGCTCCTGGCCGCGGCCGATGACGGCGGAGATCTCGGAGCGGCGGAACGCCGGGTCGCTCGGCGCCCAGGTGGGCGCTTCGGGCATCGTCACGCTCACACTCTAGGGCGCGGGTTCTCAGTCGGCCTGCAACCCCGCGCAGACGATCTCCGCCAGCGCCGTGAGGTCCTCAGGCCGCGTCTCGACGGCCCCGTCGTCCAGCGGCGGCGTCGTCACGATCGCCCCCCACGCCAACGCCGCAGCACGCAGCCGCTTCCCCCCGACCGGGATGCGCAGACTCCCCGCCAGCACCTTCTCGATCGTCGCGTGCAGTGCGCGCCGGTGCGCGGCCAGCTTGGCCTTGACCTCCGGGTGCGAGTGCTGTTCGCGCCAGACGATCACGCGGAGCACGTCGGAGTCGGCCTGCACGCGGAAAAGCTTCTGGCTCAGGTTCAGCAGCGACCTGACCGGGTTGCCGGGTTCGATCAGGGGGTCCGGGTCGATCCGGCCGGGGCCGAGGCGTTCGGCGACCAGGGACGCGAGGATGTCCTTCTTGGAGGGGAAGTAGTAGAACAGGAGGCCCTTGGGGACCGCCGCTGCTTGGGCGATGGCGGAGGTCGCGGTCGCGTCGAAGCCGCGTTCGGCGAAGAGGGTCTCTGCCGCGTCGAGGATCCGGGTGCGCGCTTCCGTCGGCTGTTCCACAGGTGCCCTTCCACTGGTGCGCGAGGGGCCGGAGACCGACCCCTCGCGCACGGTCGATCTAGTGAGTCGCCTGCGGGTGATGCATCTTCATCGCCGGTTGCACGGCCAGGAGGCCGGCGGCCAGGGCGACGACTCCCGCGATCCAGGATGTCCAGGAGGCTGCGGCGTTGGAGGTGTAGTTGCCCACCCACGGCGAGACGATGAGCAGGACGCCGAGAGCGACGTGGATCCACTCCATCGAGACGAGGCCGGGCATCGCCAGGCTCCACGCTCCGGCCGCGACCAGCAGCACACCGAGGACGAGCATGATCGGCAAGGACGCGCCCGTGTGGGCGATCCAGATCGTCGACAATGCGACATAGAGACCGGCGGCGACGGCCACCCAGTCCTGCCAGCGAGTCCACTTCTTCATCGACACCAACATCCCTTCGTCAGTTGGCTCCCGATCTGGGGGTCATATCTGATTTTAGAATTGATTGACCGCCCGGTCAATGCACGATTCTGACGATGGTCGCGGCCGGTTCGGCAGGTCAGCCTTGGCCCTGATCCCAGAGCCGCCAGCCCGCCTTCGTGAGGCGGTAGCAGAATGACCATCCTTCGGTCCCGCCGTTGTCGGTGCCGTCGAGGCCGGTGTCGGTGGTGATCGAGTACCCCATGCACTCGCCGTCGTCTCCGGAGCGGCCCAGGAATTTGTACGCGAGCAGCTTCGGACCGTCGCACCACGCCGTCGTGTTCGCGGTCGTGAGGGCGCGGGTCATGCCGCAGTCGTTGTGCTGGGCGGCCTCCATGTAGGCCTGCGCCGTCGAGGACAGCGTGGCGTCGGGGCCGGGGACTGGATGGCGCGGGAGCGGTGCGTTCGATGGCGGGTTCATGAGCACGAACGCCGCGGCGAGCATTCCGCCCAGGCCGGCGAGGATCGCGAGGGCGATCAGGGGAGCCTTCCACGCCGGATGCGTCATGATGCGAACCTAGGGCCTTCGCTCCGAACGCGGAACGAGACCGCGCCGTGCCGGGCCGGCGGGATGCTGGATCAACTCAGGCCGTAGCCGTCGGCGCGACCCGCGGCCCGGAGCGCTGACGAGCGTGCTTCGAGCCCGGACCACAGGCCGGAGACCCCGAACTCGGCGATGCCCGCGGTCCGCAGGATCACGTCCTCGCCGGCGAGCAGCGAGGCGAGCTGCTCCATGCCGGGATTGTGGCCGACCAGGATCAGCGTGCGGACGTCGGCCGGCGCCTCCCGCACGATGGCGAGGAGCTGGTCGGCGGAGGCCGCGTACACGCGCTCGTCGAAGAGCACGGGAGGCGCGGGAGCGAGCTCGGCGGACACCAGCTCCCACGTCTCGCGAGCGCGGACGGCGGGCGACACGATGGCGAGGTCGATCACGCCGGCGCGACTCGCGAGCCAGCGACCCGCGAGGGGAGCCTGCGCGTGACCACGATCGGCCAGCGGACGGTCGACGTCGGGGAGCGCGCCGGACCAGTCGGATTTGGCGTGGCGCAGCAGGATGAGGGTGCGCTCGGAGGTTGTCACCCTGCCAGTGTGGCGCACGATCGGGTGGCTTGGCATCGCCCGTCACCCTCGAGCGCGAACGACCAGCACGCTCGTGGTGACCTCCTCCACCATCGCCTCGCCCCGAAGCGGCTCGAGCAGCAGCCTCAGCTCCTCCACCCTGGTGAGCTTGTCGGCGCCCAGCGCGCTGCCCAGATGTCCGATCACCCAGTCCACCGTGACCGGGTACGACGCCGTCCAGGTCAGCACCTCGGTGGCGAGCCCCAGCTCCGTCGCCATCGCACGGCGCTCCTCCAGCGCCGACGAATCCGTGCGGCAGTTGCCCGTCACCGGCCCGTACAGCGACTCGAGCGCCTCCCGCACCGTCCGCTGCCACGCCGCGGGACCGAGCCACAGCGGCGGGCCCTGCGTCACGACGGCGACCGCGCCGCCGGGGCGCAGCAGCGACGCCGCGGTCCGCAGCGTCGAGCGCTCGTCCATCCAGTGGAGGGCGTTCCCGATCGTCACGAGACCGACCGGGGCCGCGAACGGGACCGCCAGCACCGGCAGGTCCCGGTCGTCGCCGAGCACGCACACGACCCGCTCGGCGTGACGGGCACGCAAGCCCGCGAGCATGTCCGGCTCCGGGTCGATCGCGACCACGGCGGCGCAGTGCTCCGCGAGGGGCACCGCGAGCTGGCCGGTGCCGCAGCCGAGGTCCAGGGCGATGTCGCCGGCGCGCAGGCCGACCGCCGCGACGAGCCGGTCGGCCTGGTCGGCGGGAAGGTCGCGGCGGAACTCGGCGTAGTACTGGGCGGTGGTGCCGGCGAAGTCGCTTCTCACGACTCGTCGAGCACGTCGCGGAGCCGGGCGGCGAACTCCCGGGGCTTGCCCGGGTAGCCGGAGTCCTCGGCAGCGAAACCGCCGTGGTGGCTGGGGAAGACGACGGGCGAGGTCCCGAGCAGGCCGGCCAGGGCGGTGGAGGTGCGGCCGGTGAAGACGCCCTCCGACTCCTCGCCGACGGCGACCACGACGCGGGTCGGGGCGGCCTTCAGCGCGTCGATGTCGGGGCGGTAGCCGGTGATCGCGACCGAGCGTTGCGAGAGGAGGGGATCGGTGCGGTCGCCGTTGTCGGCGGTGGGCATCCCGAACATCGCGGGGTCGGGTGCGGGGAGGGCGAAGTAGTCGGCCGTGAACTCGCCGCGCCACGAGGTCATCATCACGAACGCAGCCATGCCCGCCCCGAAGCCGTTGGCGTCGTAGGCGGCGTGCACCGCGTCGAGGCCGCGCTCGGCAGCCTCCGCGTCGGGGAGGACGCCGGGCAGCGGGGGCTCGTGCGCGACGAGGGTGCGCACGTCCCCGGGATGGGCGGTCACCAGGGCGAGCGCGGTCACGGCGCCGCCGCTGCTCGCGAACAGGTCGACGGGGCCTGCCCCGAGCGCCTCGATGACGGCGTGGACGTCCTCCGCCTGCGTCGTGGGGGTGTTGGTCACCTCGCCGTCGCTGCGCGTGCTCCGGCCGAGGCCGCGCGGGTCGTAGGTGACCACGACGCGGTCGGGGAGGTAGGAGGCCAGGGCGCGGAAGCCGCTCGCGTCCATCGGCTGGCCGATCATGACGAGCGGGGGATGGCCTCCGTCGCCGGCCTGCGCGTCGGCGACGTCGTAGACGATCTCGGCTCCGGGCGTTGGGATGGTGCGCGTTTCCATGACGGACTCGTCTCGGTCGGCGAACGGGTGATGGTGTGGATCGTACGCGCTGGGCCACGCCCCGGCCACCCGCGGCCGCACCGATGGAGCGCACCCGGGGACGCCGCCCGCCCGAGGATGAGCGCCTCCGTCTACCCGAGAATTGGGGCGGCCGCCAGGCTTCGAGTTCGCTGATCCAGGGCGTCCATCACAGGTCGCCGACCTACTCTTCATCGAGAGGTGGGGGAGACCGAACGAGACAGGAAACGATCATGGGTGCAGCGATTACCCCCATCAGGAGGCCCGCGCCCGTCGCGCACGTCGAGACGATCCAGGGCTCCGGCGACAGCCGCACGATCAGCGTCCGGTGCTGGTGCCCGATCGGTCACGACCACACGTACGCGGAGTGGGTGGCGCTGTTCGGGCGGTCCCAGTACGACGTCCGCTGACAACCTGCGCTGACGATCCGCGCGCGGCGCGCTCTCACCAGGGCGCGACGGTTCCGTCCCACGAGAACAGCTGACCGGTCGGTCCGTCGTCGGGCAGCGTCGCGAGCCGCACGGCGCCCTCCGCCGCCTCGGCCGGGTCGCCGCCCAGGCCCGCGGCGCGCGGGTTGAGATTGGTGGCGCGCAGGCCGGGCGCCAGGGCGTTGACCTTGATCCCGTCGGCCGCGAGGGCGTGCGAGTAGAAGATGGTCAGACCGTCGAGCGCGGCCTTCGACGACCGGTAGGCGGCGCCGCGGCCGGACGAGGCGGCGACGTGGTCGAACTGCGGGTTCGGCCCGGTGCTCCACGTGAGCGAGCCGGTGCCGCTGGAGATGTTGACGATCCGGGGATGCGCGGAGCCGCGCAGCGCCGGGAGGAACGCGTTCGTGACGGCGACCACACCGAACACGTTGGTCTCGTAGGTGCGCCGGAACACGTCCACGTCCACGTCGGTGATGACCTCCGCGATGTCGAGCGAGATGCCGGCGTTGTTGATCAGCACGTCCAGGGCCGGCACGGCCGCGGCGGCGGCGGCCACGCTGTCGGCGTCCGTGACGTCGAGCGGGAGGACCGTGCCGCCGACCTCGGCGGCGGCCTGTTCGCCGCGCGCACGGTCGCGGGCGCCGAGCAGGACGTTCCAGCCCTGCGCGGCGAGCTGGCGGGCGATCTCCTTCCCGATTCCGCTGGTGGCTCCGGTGACGAGTGCAGTGGGGGCGGTGGTGTTCACGCCCTCCATCCTGCGCCGGTGGTCGCGACAGAACCAGGCCCGGGGAGTACCACCTTGGGCATGTCGGCCTCCCACGACAGCGGCTCGATGAACAATTGCCGCTTGCCGCCGACGGCGTCCCAGGCGTGGAACGCGATCAGGTCGGCGCCGTCGTCCAGCCGCAGCACCGAGTTGTGGCCGGGGCCGAGGAGGCCGGTGAGCTGCGTGCTCAGCACGTCGGCGGCCTCCCGCACCTCGTGGGTCCACGGGCCGAGCGGATGCTGCGCTGTCGCCACCGAGACGCCGTAGCCGTCGCCCTCCCAGCGGCCGCCGGAGAAGAACAGGTGGTACCGATCACCGCGGCGCACGACGGTCGGGCCCTCCAGCGTGTGCCAGTCGAAGGTGCGGCCGTACATCGTGCGGTCGCGCTCGAAGAGCTGCCAGTCGGCGTCCGGCGCGAGCACCGCGACCGGTTCCGAGCCGGGACGCGTGAGGGCGTCGAGGCGCATGACCGCGAGGTGCGTGCCGGGCCGGGCGCCGGTGAGCACGTCGCGCGCGAAGAACAGGTACCAGCTGCCGTCCACGTCCCGGAACGGGTGCGCGTCGATCGCGAACGACTCGTCCGGGGTGAGGTTCACGCCCTGGTCGACGAACGGGCCGCGCGGGGAGTCGGCCCGGGCGACGCGCAGGTGGTGGCCGGCGATGCCGTGGCCGACGGAGAAGAACATCCAGTAGGCGCCGTCGGCCGCCACGACCTCCGGCGCCCAGTAGGCATCGCCGAGCGCGGGGTCCAGGCGCTCCAGGACGCCGCCGGCGCTCGTCCAGTGGACGAGGTCGGGGGAGCGGAGGGCCTCGAACGCGTGCGTCTCCGTGCCGTCGAGCACCCGGTCGTCGCCGGAGCCGTAGGCGATGAACTCGCCGCCGAAACGGGCGAGGAACGGGTCGGCGAAGTAGCCCTCGTAGACCGGCTCAGCTCGCGAGCTCATCGGCGACCTCCATCCCGCCGCGGTCGGCCGCGGACTCGGCGGCCAGCCGTGCGTAGAGCTCTGCCGCGGCGGTGGGCACGCGGGCCAGCCGGCCGTCCTCCTGCTCGTCCAGCCGGATGACGCCCATGCGCCGCAGGAAGGGCGTCTTCGCGCGCCGCCCGTCCTCCGCGCCGTCGCCGGAGTGCTGGCGGGCGGCGACGATGTCGTCGTCCACCACGAACTCCTCGACGTTGCGGCCGCCGGACGCGTACGACCAGTCCACGAAGTCGAAGACCGGCCACCAGGTGTAGCCGCGGATGTCCAGGCCCTCCGCGCGCAGCTCCCCGATCGAGCGGACCGAGTCGTCCAGCCACGCGGACCGGAGCTCGTCGTCGCCCTCGATGCTCGTCTCGGTGATCAGCATCGGGAGGCCGTACCGGGCGGAGAACGCGCGGAGGCTGTCGGCGAGGCCGTCGCTCCAGCGGTTGGTCGCCACCTGCGCCACCTCGTCGTCGCGCTGCACGAGGGTGCGCGGGGAGAGGTCGGGGTAGTAGTTGACGCCCAGCAGGTCGACGGTCGGCGGGGCGACCGTCAGGCGCTCCAGCCGCTCGGGGGCCGCGCCCTGCTCCAGCAGCCAGGCGTGCAGCGGGTGGGACGGGTCGACGCGGCCGAGCAGGAGGTCGGTCGGCAGCATCCCCACCGACTCCAGCAGCGCCGCGTGCTCGGCGAGCCCGGCGTCGTCCGCGCTGTACTGGGAGGTCGCCTCCACGTGCACGACGACCGCGTCCGGGTTCGCGGCGCGGACGGCGCGGATGGTCGCCGCCATTCCCTCCACGACCCCGAGGGTCACCGCGGTCCAGCCGTCCCACCCGGTGAGCGACGGCGGCCACACGCCGCGCAGGCCGCAGAACGACGCGGTGGTGAGCGGCTCGTTGAGGGGCGTCACGTGATCCACGATGCCGCGGTAGCGCGCGGCGAACGCGCCCGCGAACTCCGCGACGGTCTGCGGATAGCGCGCGTCGGCGAACGACGCCCGCAGCCAGGTGGGCGTGCCGTAGTGCACGAGGTCCGCGATCACAGTCAGCCCGAGCTCGGCGGCTGCGTACGTCAGCCGCTCGTCCAGCATCGACCAGTCGAACACCCCCGGCGCGGTGTGGACGAGCGGCCAGTTCACGCCGTAGCGCAGGACGGTCGCGCCCAGGTCGCGGACCGCCAGGAGGTCGTCCCGCCAGTTGCCGGTGTGGTCGGTGAGGTCGTACTCGTCCAGGTCCGCCATCGCGAAGTGCTCCGGCGGGTAGACGCAGGTGTCCTCGATCCCGGCCGCCCAGGCGAACTCGCCCGGCCCCAGCCCCGCGCCGGTCACTTGAGCCCCGTCGTGGCGACGCCGGCCACGAAGTACTTCTGCGCGAAGAAGAACGCGACGGCGATCGGGATGAGCGAGATGGTGGCGCCCGCGAGCAGCACGGCGTGGTCGGTGACGTGCTGGCCGCCGAACAGGGTGAGCCCCGCGGGCAGCGTGAGCATGTTCGGGTCGCTGGTGACCACGAGCGGCCAGAGCAGGTCGTTCCACAGGTTCATGAAGTTGAGGATCGCGACGGTCGCGATGGCGGGCCTGGCCAGCGGCAGGATGATCTTCCAGTAGATGCGGAAGTGCCCGGCGCCGTCGATCCGGGCGGCCTCGTCCAGCTCGGTGGGGATGCTGATGAAGAACTGCCGGAACAGGAAGATGCCGAAGGCGCTCGTCGCGCGCGGCACGATCAGGCCCTGGTAGGTGTTCAGCCAGCCGAAGTGGAACAGCTCGATGAACACCGGGATCAGCGTCACCTGGAACGGCACCATCAGCGTGGCGATCACCAGGATGAAGGCGAGGTTCCTGCCGCGGAACTTCAGCCGGGCCAGCGCGTAGGCGCACAGCGAGTCGAACAGCAGCGTCGCGACCGTGGTCACGCCCGCGAAGAGGAACGTGTTGCCGAGCAGCCGCAGGAACGGCAGCTGCTCCCACACGCCGAGGTAGCCGTGCAGCGTGATCGAGGTCGGGAACAGCGAGGCCGGGTTGCCGAACAGGTCGCTCTCGCTGCGGAACGATCCGGACACCATCCAGATGAACGGCACGATCGCGAAGAGCAGGCCGATCCCCAGGAAGATCCATTTGGACGAGGCGGCCAGCGCTGTCACAGCGCCGGGGCGTCGCACGCGGACACCGGTTTCAGTCGACATCGTTGTACCTGAACAATCTGAGCTGGAGGAGCGAGAGGAGCATGATGAGCGCGAAGAGGACCCACGAGATCGCCGACGCGTAGCCGGTCTGGTAGTTCACGAACCCGTCGCGGTAGATGAGGTTCACGAGGCTGTCCGTGCGGAACACCGGGCCGCCGTCGGTCATCACGTAGACCAGGTCGAACACCTGCAGCGACTGGATGGTGAGGATCATCGTCGCGAACAGCAGGGTCGGCCGCACGCTCGGGATGGTGATGAAGAGAGTGAGCTGCCGGTTGTCCGCGCCGTCGAGGCGGGCAGCCTCGTAGCGCTCGGCCGGCACGGCCTTCAAAGCGGCGACGAACAGGATCATGGCGAAGCCGACGCTGCGCCACACGGCCACGAAGATGACGCTCGGCAGCGCGAGGGAGGTCGACGTCAGCCAGGCGACCGGCTGGAGTCCGAGGAGCTGGGTGAGGCCGCCGACGAGGCCGATGTTCGGGTCGAGCAGGAACTTCCAGACCAGGCCGATGGTGACGAACGACACGATCGTGGGGAAGAAGAACACCGAGCGCACGACCCGGGTGATCAGGTTCTCCTTCAGCAGCAGCAGCGCTGAGCCGAAGCCGAGGGTGACCTGGAGGACCACGGCGAACGCGGAGAAGACCAGGGTGACGCCGAGGGCGTTCCAGAACTGCGGGTCCTGGAAGAGCTTGATGTAGTTGCCGAACCCGAGGAACGTCTGGGTCGACGCCCCGATCGTCCAGTCGAAGAAGCTGTAGTACAGCGTCTGCAGGATCGGGAACAGGACGAAGACGCCCAGGATGATCAGGCTCGGCGCCATGAACAGCCAGGCCGGCTGGAACCGGCGCCGGCGGCGGCGCGGCCCCGCGTCGCCGCGCGGGCTCCGCCGCACCGGCGACTCGGTGCGGGGGAGGGGACCCGCCCCGTCCCGCGCGGGGCGGGACAGGGCGGGCTCGGTGGTGTGGGTGCTCACTACTTGCTGCACCCGGTCAGGCTGTCGATCGTCTTGGCGGCGTCGGCGGTGGCGGAGGCGACAGAGGTCCCGCGGGTGATCTGCCCGATCAGCGGCACGTAAGCGTTGGCGTCGACCTGCGTCGCGTTGGTGACGTGCGGCAGGTAGAGCCGCGAGTCCGGGACCTGCGAGGTGAAGATCGACACAGTCGGGTCGGCCTTCAGCTTGGCGTCGTCGGCGAGGTCGGTGCGCAGCGGCGGGAAGCCGGTCTGCAGCGAGAACTTCTGCTGCTCGGTCTTGCTCGTCCAGTAGGCGAGGAACTCCTGCGCCTCCTGCGGGTGCTTCGTCTTGGCCGAGATCGCGAGCGGGGCGGTGGCGCCGAGCGTCACGCTCGAGCCGTCGACGCCGACCGGGATCTTCGCGATGCCGAGGTCGATCCCCGCGGCCTTGTAGCCGGGAGCGGCCCACGGTCCGTTGATCTCCATCGCGGCCTTGCCGGCGGAGAACAGCGAGTCGGCCTGGGCGCCGGTCTGCCCGACGGGGGAGATCTTGTCCTGGACGACCAGGTCGCTCCACGTCGACAGACTCTTCTGGCCCGCACTGGTCTGGACGACGCTGCAGCCCTTCGCATCGACGATGTCGCCGCCCTCCAGCCACTGCAGGATGGGCCACATCTGGATGGTCTGGTTGTCGGCGAGGGACAGGCCGTACTGCGTCTGGCCGCCGTTGATCGTCAGCTTCTTGGCGTCGGCCTGGAGCTCGGCGACCGTGGTCGGGGCGTCGGCGATTCCGGCCGCGGCGAACGCCTTCTTGTTGTAGTACAGGCTGAGCGTGGCGAAGTTCGCGGGGACGGCGTAGAGCTTGCCGTCGTAGGTGAACTCCTTCACGGTTCCGGGCGCGAGCTTGTCGGTGTTGATCTTCGTGTCGCCCGAGCCGGTGTTCGTGATGGCGAGGACCGAGTTGGTCTTCACGTACTGGGCGATCGCGTTCGGGTCGCTGGAGGGCGCCGCGATGTCGGGGCCCTGCCCGGTCAGCCACGCGGACGGCAGCTTCTGGGCGATGGTGTCCCAGGGCTGCACGTTCATGGTGACGTGGATGTTCGGGTGCGAGGCGTTGAAGTCCTTGACGATGGTGTCGTAGCCGGGACGGTCGCCGCCGGTGAAACCGGTCCAGACGGTGAGGTCGACCTTGCCGCCGGAGGTGCCGGACGTGCCGGAGCAGGCGGTGAGCGCCAGCATCGACGCGGCCACACCGGCTACGACGACGAGGGATCTGCGGATTTTCATCGAGTGTTCTCCTTTGAGCAGTGCAGATGAGGGGAGGGGGCGGTGCTGTGGGTGGGGTGGAGAGGGGATGGTGCGGTGGGGCCGGGTGAAGCGATGAAGCGGTGAAGCGATGAAGTGGTGAAGCGGGTGGAGCGGTATCCGAGGGTGGGTCAGGGGGAGGGGAGCGGGTCAGGTGGCATCCGGGCAGCCGCACGAGCGGCGCGGCACGAAGGTGACGGCGAGCTCCTCGTGCGCGGGCCCGTCGAACCGGCCCTCCACGAGATCGAACAGCCGTTCGGTGGCGCGGCGGGCCATCTCCTCGGCGGGCACGGCGATGGTCGTGATGCCGGGAGTGGTCACGCGGGCGAGCCCGAAGTCGTCGAAGCCGACGATCGAGATGTCCTCCGGCACGCGGAGCCCGGCCCGCTTGAGCTCCTGGAGGCCGCCGAACGCCATGTCGTCGTTGGCGAAGACGATGCCGTCGACCTCCCGGTCGTCCGCCAGCGCCGCGACGACCGCGGCGGCGCCGGACTCCTCGTTGAACTCGCCGCGGACGACCTGCGCGTCGGCGTCGAGGCGGCGCGAGCGCACGGCGGCGAGGAAGCCCTCCCGCCGGTCGAGGCCGGTCTGGTGGTCGAGCGGGCCGGTCACGTGCACGAGCCGGCGGCGGCCGTGCACGTCGATCAGGTGCTCGGTCAGCGTGCGGGTGGCGGCGACGTCGTCGATGCCGATGCTGACCGAGCCGGGGAGGTACGGGAAGTTGCCGATCAGCACGACAGGGAGGCCGGAGGCGACGAGCTCCTCGACGTGGAAGTCGTCCACCGCCGAGCTGGTGACGATCGCGCCGTCCGCGCTGCGGGAGCGCACGACGCGCTCGTAGGCGGCGACGCCGTTCTCGGCGTCGGAGTTGGTGGAGACGATCACCTGGCTGTCGTGCGCGTTGGCGGCGTCGGACACCCCGGTGAGCACGTGCATGAAGTAGCTGTGCCCGAAGACGTGCTGGGAGGTGTTCGGCACGATGAGCGCGACCGCGCCGGCCCGCTGGTTGCGGAGCGCCCGGCCGGCCGAGCTGGGGACGTAGCCGAGCTCCTGCGCCGCCTGTCGCACGGCGGCCTTGGTCTTGGAGCTGATCCGGGCGTGGTCGGCGAGCGCCATCGAGGCGGCGGATGACGTGATGCCGACGCGCTCGGCGACGTCCTTCAGGGTGACGGCCGAACGTGCGTCCCGGGTCTTCGGCATCGGTGCCTCCGTGTCGTTCGCTGGTCTCGTGGGAGCGGATGCTCAAACGATGAAGCAGTTGTTCAAACGATAAAGCACTCACTTGAACGATGAAGCATGATCTGACTGTGTGTTCGTGATCGCTTTATCGATTGAGCATCGGGCGATTCGCTGAATCGAATGGATGCTCAATCGATAAAGCACACCATAGATCGAAGCCGCACGAAAACGCAAGAAGAATTTTCGGGCAGGGCTGATAGCGGCCGTGCTAACGTTCTTCCGATCGTGATCCGAACGCAGGAGGTGAGACCCATGAACGCAGTATCCGCAATGGGTGCTCCCCTGCAGTGCACGATCGCGCGACGCCGGTAGCCGTCGCTGGAGCGCCCGAAGGCATCTTCGCGAAAGGCACTCCCATGAACGCACACACTTCTTCTCCCTCCCGCGCGCTCGTCCTCCACGGCGGCGGCTCCTCCGGCAACGCCTGGGAGCTCGGCGTGGTCGCCGGCCTCCTCGACGGCGGGGTGGACGCCACCCGCGCCGACCTGATCGTCGGCACGTCGGCCGGATCGACCGCCGCCGCCCAGATCACGAGCGCGCCGCCCGGCGAGCTGTTCGCCAGCATCCTCACCGCCCCGACAGCGCCGCGCCCCGGCGCGGGCGCCCCCGGTGGAGGCCGACCCAGTGGAGGCCGACCAGGCGGGGAGGGCGTCGCGCGCGGCGTCGCCGGCTCCGTCTCCAGCCAGCTGGAGGTCACCGCCCGCATCATCGCCGAGTCATCCGACGCCGCCGACATGCGCCGCCGGATGGGCGCGTGGGCGATCGGGCTCGCCGACGGCGCCGCCCCTGAGCGTCAGCCGCAGTGGCGCGCGACCGTCGCCTCCCGGCTGCCGAGCCAGGATTGGCCGGAGCAGAACGTCGTCATCACGGCGGTCGACGCGCGCACCGGCGAGGGCGTGACCTTCGACCGTGACAGCGGCGTCGCGCTGACGGACGCAGTCGCCGCGAGCTGCTCCAGCGGCTTCGCCTACGCCCTCGGCGGCGAGCAGTACATCGACGGCGGCTACCGGCGCAACGAGAACGCCGACCTGGCGGCCGGCTACGGGCGCGTGCTCGTGCTGTCACCGTTCGGCGGCCGCACCCGGCATCCGCTGGAGTGGGGATCGCAGCTCGCGGCGCAGGTGGACGAGCTCCGTGCGGGCGGCAGCCTGGTCGAGACGATCATGCCCGACCAGGCGTCCCTCGACGCGTTCGGGGACAGCATGATGGACCTTTCGCGCAGGCCGGTGTCCGCCCAGGCGGGCTACGACCAGGGGAGGGCGGCGGCCGCAGGGCTCAGCGGGTTCTGGGACGGCCAAGCCTGAACGCACCCGTGGCCGCCGATCGACCGATCGGCGGCCACGCTCGCGGCCGGGCGGCCTCCGTCACGGCGTCGGGGTCACGGCGCTCAGATCGTCCACCGACATGGTCACCGGCGCGTTCGCGACCCCGCCCGACAGATACCCGGTGATCGCCAGCCCGCCGGCCGCCTGCAGCGCCGCCGTCGAGTCCGTCACCGAGCGCTGCCAGGCCGTCGGCTCCGTGGTGCCGTCGAGCCAGGCCTTCGTCTGCACGAGCGTCGGGTTGGTCCCGACCACCTGCAGGCGGATGTCGAGCTTCTGCCCGGCCGCGTAGGTGAGGCCCGCCACGGCGACCGAGGGCTGCACGACGACCTCGTTCGCGCCGTTCTGGTCGACCCGCGTGATCTGGATGGTGACCTTGCCCGCGGAGGAGACGATCACCTTCGAGGTGTAGCCGCCGGCCGTCGCGATCCGCCTGCCCTGGATGGTCAGGTAGACGTTGCCGGACGATGGGACCTTGTCCAGTGCGACCGACAGGCGGAGGTCCGTCGCGGTCGACGAGACGCCGGGCAGCCGGGTCGTGCCGCCGTTGCCCGCGGGGAGCTGGATCAGGCCCGCGCTGCCGTTGACGGAGTACAGCGATCCCGACCCCGACACCGACCACGCGCCGCCGGTCGGGGCCGTGCCCCAGCCTCCGGTCACCGTGCGGGTGAACGAGTCGGCCGCCAGCACGTTCGGCGGCGGTGGCGGGTTGGTCGCCGTGATCGTGGTCGTCGCCGTCCCCGTCGCTCCGCCGTCATCCGTCACCGTCAGCCGCACCGGATACGTGCCCGCCGCCGCATAGGTGTGGCTCGGAGTGCTGCCGGTGCCGGTCGTCCCGTCGCCGAAGTCCCACGCGAACGAGGTCACCATCCCGTCGGGGTCGTTGGAGCCCGTCCCGTCGAACGCGCAGGTGAGGTTGGTGCACGTGGAGGCGATGACCGCGTTGGGAGGCTGATTGCCGCCCCCGGTCGGCGGCCCGATGGTGAACTGGTCGCTGAAGTTCGCGCCGGCGGTCCTCACGTAGGACGCGTTGAGCTGGGTCGCGGTCGCCGTGACGTCCATCAGCCCGAAGAGCGGCGCCGCCGAGCTGCCGTAGGTCGAGGCGAAGTAGCCCGCCTCGGTGTCCGCGGGATTGATGTCGTAGTTGTCGTTGCCGCCGGTCCCGACCGTGGCGAAGACGGTCCCCGCTCCTTTGACGAGCGTGTTGCCCGGGTTGGCCACGCACGCCGCGGTGTAGGTGCCGGGGGTGATCGTCGGACAGGTGGCCCCCGTCGCGAGCTGCTTGGTGCGCTGATAGAGGTGCTCGTGCCCGGTCAGCACGAGGTCGACCCGCTTGGAGACCAGCAGGTTCATGATGTCGGGGCCCGCCTCGCAGGTGTACTGGCCCATCGAGAGGCACGGCTTGTGCATCCCGACGACCACCCACGGGATGCCCGCCGAGCGGGCGCCGTCGATCGCGGCGGAGGTCCAGTTGTAGTGGTCCGTCCCGGCCGCGTAGGTCCACATGCCGTCCGAGAACGGCAGGCCGGGCGAGATCATGATGAACCGGATCAGCGGCGACCCCTGCGGCACGTCGACGTAGTACTGCCGTCCGTAGGTCCCGACCGCGCCGGGGAGCTGGTTGGGCAGGCACGCGGAGAAGTCGTTGATGTTCCCGTTCTGCCCGCTGCTCTCGTGGTTGCCGGACACGAGCTCGAACGGGAACCCGGCGCCGACGGTCTGGGTGACGAAGTCGCACCACGCCTGCTCCTGCCCCGTGGCCGCGTACGACATGTCGCCGACCGCGAGATGCAGGTCGGGGTTGAGCGCCTTGATCTCGGAGAGGACGGTCTGGGTGTTCGCGTTCGCGGCGTAGTCGCCCGCCGCGGTGAACTGGATGCTGGCCTGCCCCGGCACGATCCCCTCGACGCTCTGCGGTGCTCCGAACGCGACGAGGGCGACGGCTGCGGACACCCCGAGTGCGGCGAGAATTCTGCTCCTGGGCATCGCTGGCCCTCCCCGGCCCGTTCTGGTCCGGGCCTTCGCGGGCCAGGGTAGCGCCGGGCGGGCGGGCGAGGGGAGTAGAACGTGAGGATTTGTCGCGGGGAGGGATGCGCGCCCGCGGCACGGCGCGGCCGGACAGTAGAGTCGTCAGCGTGAGTTCGCAGACGGAGCCGCACACCCACGACGTCGCCCTCGCCGGCGGCGGCCCGACCGGGATGATGCTCGCCGCCGAGCTGCGCCTGCGCGGCGTCGACGCCGTCGTCCTGGAGCGGGAGGTCACGCGCAGCCCGCTCGTCCGGTCGCTCGGGCTGCACCCGCGCAGCGTCGAGATCCTCGACACGCGCGGGCTGCTGGAGCGCTTCCTCGCGCTGGGCCGGCGGTATCCCGACGGGGTCGGGCGGTTCGCCGGGATCGTGCCGCCGCGGCCGGTGGAGCTGGACAGCGCGCACGCCTACCTCCTCGGCATTCCGTAGACCGTCACCGACCGGCTGCTGGAGGAGCACGCCGTCGAGCTGGGCGCGCAGGTGCGGCGCGGGGCCGAGCTGGTCGGCTTTGAGCAGGACGAGGCCGGCGTCACGGTCGAGCTCGCGGACGGCGAGCGGCTGCGGTCGCGGTGGCTGGTGGGCTGTGACGGCGGCCGCAGCCTGGTGCGGCGGCTGCTCGGCGTCGGCTTCGCGGGCGAGCCGGCCCGCACCGAGTGGCTGCTCGGGGAGGTCGAGGTGACCATGCCCGCGGAGGAGGTCGCAGCGATCTCCGAGGAGATCCGCAAGACGCACAGGGGGTTCGGCATCGGCCCGGCCGCTGACGGGCTGTTCCGCGCGGTCGTGCCCGCGGCCTCCGTCGCCGAGGACCGCACGGTGCTGCCGACGCTCGACGAGTTCCGCGCGCAGCTCCGCGCCTACGCGGGCACCGACTTCGGCGCGCACTCGCCCCGGGCGCTGTCGCGGTTCACCGACGCCACCCGGCTCGCGGACCGCTACCGGGACGGTCGCGTCCTGATCGCCGGGGACGCCGCGCACGTGCACCCGCCGCTCGGCGGCCAGGGACTGAACCTCGGCATCCAGGACGCCTTCAACCTGGGCTGGAAGCTCGCGGCGGAGGTCGGCGGACGCGCGCCGGACGGCCTCCTGGACAGCTACGAGGCCGAACGGCGGGCGGTCGCGGAGCAGGTGCTCACCCTCACCCGGGCGCAGAGTGTGCTCATCGACCCGGAGCCCGGCCCGCAGGCCGTGCGGCGGCTGCTCACCGAGCTGATGGAGGTCGACGGAGTCGGCCGCTACCTCGCCGAGCAGGTCAGCGGCCTCGGCATCCGCTACGACCTCGGCGCCGGTCCGGACCTCCTCGGCCGGCGGCTCCGCGACCTCCCGCTGCCGGACGGCCGGCTCTACGAACGGCTGCGCGACGGCCGCGGGCTCCTGCTCGACCGCACGGGACTGCTGACCACCGCGGGCTGGGACGACCGGATCGGTGCGGTCGCGGACGCGGACCTCCCGATCGGCGTGCCGGCGCTGCTGCTCCGACCGGATGGGTACGTCGCCTGGGTGGGCGACGAGCAGGCGGAGCTGGCCGAGGCGCTGCTGCGCTGGCTCGGCCCGCGCGCCTAGCCCGCGGCCCAGCGCGATCCGGCGTGGCGCCGGTCGCGGAATCCCGCGCCGTGCCCATAGGATGTGCCGGAGCGACAGGACGCGCACAAGTGGGTGCGCGAGGGGGAGCCGGGGGTCGGCGTCGCAGAAGGCCGGGCCATGAGCTTCCGCACACGTCTCGTTTCCATCGTCGGGCTGGCCGCGGTCGCCGCGGCGGTGACCGTCGCCGGGGTGGTGGCGCCGCCCGCGTCCGCCGACGACACCCTCCACCCGCTCGCGGCGATCGGGTCCATCGAGTCCATCGCGGTCGAGTACACCGATGGCGACGACCGCCCGGGCCTGCACATCGTCGGCTGGGCGGGCGACCTCAACCAGCCGGGATCGAACGGCGACGCCTCCGAGCCTGTGGGCCTCGAGCTCTACCTCCCGGGGGCGGGAGGGTCCAAAACGACGCTCGCCTGGGCCGAGAACTGGCTGTTCGACTACCCGCGGCCCGACATCGCGGCCCGCTATGGGTTGGGGCCGAACCAGGGCTTCGAGGTGCACGCCCTCGCGCCGCAGACGGGCCCCGTCACCGTCTGCCTCCGCCTCTACAGCTTCTACACCTACCCCGAGAGCACGAGCGGGCTGTCCTGCGCCACCGTGAACGTCCCGGCGGCGCGCCCGGCGTACCACCCGGTCCTCACCGGAGCGGCCAGGGTGGGCTCGACACTCTCCGTCGCCCTGTCCTCCCCGAGCGGCGGGTCCGACAGCTACTCGTGGGGGAGCTACCAAACCGTGGGGACGAGCGCCCCGAACCCGCACAACTGGTGGAATCCCGGCCCGGCCGGCACCTCGTTCACGACCACTCTCGACCTCATCGGGCACTCCGTCCACGCGCTGGTCAGGACCGTCCTCCCGGGGATCGTGATCGAGCAGTCGTCGGCGGACCTCCAGGTCACGGCGCCGATCCTCAGCTCGGAGCGGGTCGCCTCCACCGACCGGTACGCGACCTCCGTCGCGGCGTCGCAGAAGGCCCACCCGGACGGGTCGGCGGCCGTGCCCGTCGCCTACATCGCGTCGGGAGGTGACTTCCCCGACGCCCTCTCGGCCGGCGCCGCCGCTGCGAAGCTGCACGGGACGCTGCTGCTGACGCCGCCGAGCGGCCTCGACACGCGCGTCGCCGCCGAGCTCGTCCGCCTCCATCCGGCGAGGATCGTCGTGGTGGGCGGGACAATGGCCCTGTCCGACCAGGTCGTCACCGACCTGAGGGCGCTGCCGTTCGCCACCACCGTGGACCGCATCTCCGGCGCCGACCGCTACGCGGTCTCCCGGCAGGTCGTGGCCGACGCCTTCGGCGCCAGCATCCCGGACCTCTACCTGGTGACCGGGGCGGCGTTCCCCGACGCGCTCGCCGCAGCCGCGGCCGCCGCCTCCACCGGGCGCGCCGTCCTGCTCACGGACGGCAGAGCCGGCGCGCTCGACCCGGGGACGGCCACGGCCCTGCAGAACTGGGGGACGACGCACGTCACCATCGTGGGCGGGCCGGCGAGCGTCTCGACCGGCATCGAGAGCAGCCTCGGCGGCGCCGGGATCGCGGTGACCCGTGCGGCCGGAGCAGACCGGTTCGGCACCGCCGCCGCGCTCGCCCGCACCTTCGTCTCGCACACCGCGTACTTCGTCAACGGGCTCATGTTCCCCGACGCCCTCTCGACGGCGGTCCTCGCCGCGAGCCAGCCGGGACCGCTCCTCCTGACCCTCGGCTACTGCGCCCCCACGGCGTCGTTCTCCGGGTTCGTGGACAGCCATGCGACGCACGCCGTGATCGTCGGCGGCCCGGCGGTGCAGGACTACCAGGTCCTCGACTACGGCTGCTGAGCAGGGAGGTCCCCAGCCGACGATCCCGGCCGACGCTCCTAGCCGCACGCGCCGCGGAGGCACTAGGTTCGGCCCGTGGACCTCCGACTGAACGACACCCGCGCCGTCGTCACCGGCGCCAGCCGCGGCATCGGGCTGGCCGCCGCCCGCGCCCTCCTCGACGAAGGGGCGACCGTGATCGGCGTCGCGCGCACCCCGACCGACGAGTCCCGGGCGCTGGAGGCCTCGGCCGGCTTCCGATTCCACCCCGCCGACCTCTCCGACCCGGACGGGATCGCGCGGTTCCGCGACGAGCTGGCCGGCGACGGAGGCCGGGTCGACGTCCTCGTCAACAACGTCGGCTCCGCGCCGCCGCGGCCCGGCGGGTTCGCCTCCATCACCGACGACGACTGGCTGCGCACCTACGAGCTGAACGCGCTCGCCGCGGTGCGCGTCACGCGCGCGCTGCTCGACCTGATCCCCGACGGCGGCGCGGTCGTGAACGTCGTGAGCGAGAACGCGATCCTCGCTGACCCGCTGGTGATGGACTACAGCGCGGCCAAGGCGGCGCTGCTGAGCTTCACGAAGTCGCTCTCGAAGGAGCTCGGGCCGCGCGGGATCCGGGTGAACTCGGTCAGCCCGGGTCCGGTCGCCACGGCGCTCTGGCTGGGCGCGGGCGGCGTCGCCCAGACGGTGTCGGCGGCCGGCGGCGGCACCCCGGAGGAGGTGCGGCACGGCGCGGAGCAGGCGATGGTCACCGGCCGCTTCACGACGCCGGAGGAGGTGGGCGCGCTGGTGGCGATGCTCGCGAGTCCCGTCCTCGGCAACCTGACCGGGTCGGACGTGGTGATCGACGGCGGGATGCGGCCGACGATGTGACGCGCGCCGCACCCCGAACTGGGGGCCGCCGCGCGATCGATTTCCGCAGGACCGCTGTGCCAGGCTGTCCAGCGCGCGCCACGGTGGCGCGCGAAGGGGGAACCAGCGTGACCGACGCGACCGACGACCGAGTCCAGCCTGCTCCGGAGGGCGCCGAGCCGTCCGTGCCCGCTCCTGTCGAAGGCGCGTCCTCTGCTGCGTCCGAGCCGTTCACGGCGTCCGATCCCTTCACGGCATCCGATCCCTTCGCGACGTTCGCGCCTGCGCACCAGCCCTTCACCCAGTCCGAGCGGGTGGGCCGCGGCATCGCGCTCGCGCTGCTCATCATCCCGGCCGGCGTCATCGTCTGGACTGTCCTCTGGAACGTCGGCTTCATCGCCTCGATCGTCACGTGGGGTGTCGCGTTCGGAACCGTCTGGCTCTACCGGGTCGGGTCGAAGGCGCGGGTCACCCGCGGGGCGTTCTGGGGCATCATCGCCATCGTCGCCGTGACCATCGTGCTGTCGCTGCTCGCCGGGATCTTCACCGACCTCGTCGCCGCCCTGAAGATCCCGCTCGGCGACGCCCTCACCGATGGCCGGGTGTGGAGCCTGTTCTGGGACAACCTGTTCACCAACGGGGACATGTGGCAGTCCTACCTGCCCTCGGTGCTGCTGGCCCTGCTGTTCGCCGTCCTCGGCTGCTTCACCACGCTCCGCCGTGCCTCCAGGGAGTCGCGCGCCTAGTCCCGACCGTCACGCGCCTCACCCCGCAAGCGCAGCGGAGTCGAAATACGTCTCGTTGAAGTGGGCGAGCGCCTCGCCCCAGGTGCCCCCGGCGTCCTCGATCGCCCGCGCCTCGTCCAACGCGGCCACAGTCGCGAGCGGGACGGCCAGTCCGTGCTCGGCCAGGTCGAGCACGGACTCGACCGGCTGGCCGGGGTCGTCCGTCTCGACGGTGGCGAGGTGCTCGTAGACGTCGGGCGCCAGCTCACGCAGCGCCTCGCCGATCAGGTCGCCGCGCTGCGTCCCCTCGGCGTCCCAGGTGAACCGGACCAGACCGTCGGCCGGGAACGCGTAGCGATGCCGTTCCCCGGCCGCGGCGACTGCGTGGTCGAGGGCGGCGCGCACAGCGGCGGGGGCGATGATGTCCGTCATAAGGCTCTCCTTCGTGGCGTCGTTGTCAGCGTGTTCGGGCCTTGGTGCACCGCCGACGGGCGGCGGGTTCCGTGATTCTGGCACGAGCGGACCACCCCCAGGAAGGGGGCAATCGGGAATGTCGGGAAATTCTGGGCGAACAGTTGCTGACATCCCAGGTCCCGGAGGTCTCCAGGTTGGCGCTGGGGAAGCCGCGAGTGGATGGACGCGGTGTCGATCCGCGCCCGGACATTGGACGCGGTGTCGATTCTGACGACGCGCCCGCGCGCCTACCATCCTAGACATGAGCGCCATCGTCGACGAAGACCGGACCCGGGTTCACCCCGCAGAGGGAACGCACACCGGTGCACCCCTCGGGCTCGGCGGCGCGCTCGGGATCGGCGGACTCGGCGGCGGCTTCCGCAGCGACGCCGACGTCGTCATCCTCGGCTACGACTGAGCGCGGCCACACCCGGGCGACGGGGTCAGGAGACCTCGTCCATCGTCGCCGACACCCCGTGCAGCAGCTCGCCCGGCCGGCACTCCAGCACGTCCGCGAGGTGCACGAGATTCAGCACGGAGGGCATGATCGTGCCCCGCTCGATCCGCCAGAGCGTGTGCTCCTGGAGCTCGGCGCGCCGGGCCAGCTCTTCGAGCGTGAAGAGCAGCCGTTCCCGCCGTCCGCGGATGTTCTCGCCGATCCGGTCGGCGATCGCGTTACTTTCCGAGTGCACGCGATGAATGCTAACAAGCCCGCGGAGAGTAGCCTGGCAGTGCCGTGCGCTCGATCGAGCGTTCGGAGAAGACGACGAAGGAAGAAAACGATGGCTACAGGCACCGTCAAATGGTTCAACGCAGAGAAGGGGTTCGGGTTCATCGCCCCGGATGACGGCAGTGCCGACGTCTTCGCCCACTTCAGCGAGATCTCCTCGCAGGGTTACCGCACGCTGGAGGAGAACCAGAAGGTCGAGTACGACCTGACCCAGGGGCCGAAGGGGATGCAGGCCTCCAACATCCGCCCGCTCTGACAGCAGTCAGACTGAGATATCCGGCGTCCCGCTGAGCGGGAAGCCGGGAGATGGCCCGGCCTGCCACAGGCCGGGCCATCGCCCACCGGGAACGCAGTACAGCCGCCCGTCCCCATACGGTTCGGCCTGCCATCCGGTTGCTTAGTGCACACATTATGCGTGCCCTACCGGTTGTCAACCGGCTTGCGGCGCCGATTTCAGCGGACCTCGGCCTCCAGCGCCAAGATCGCCTCCGCCACGGCGGCGGGGTTCTCCAATGCAGTGAAGTGACCGCCGTGCGTCAGTCTCGCGAACGAGCGGATGTCGGCGTAGCTCTTCTCGGCCAGTGAGCGCGGGTACCCGGACTCGTGGGTCTGGACGAGGATGCTCGCCGGCGCCTGCACGACCGGGTGGAGGTCGTCGTCGTCCGGCGACTCGCAGTAGGGCCGGAAGCTCGTGCCGATCGAGCGGGTGACCCAGTAGACCATGACGTTCGTGAGGATCTCGTCCGGGTCGAACGCCGCCAGGCGGTCGCCGTCGCTCCAGGCCGCGACCTTCTCGGCGATCCACGCCAGCAGGCCGCTGGGGGAGTCGACCAGCGCCGCCGCGAGCGTGTCGGGCCTGGTGCCCATCTGGTGCGCGTACCCGGACTCGGCGGAGGTCGCGACCGACGCGAGGAAGGCCCGCTCGGCGTCGTCGAGCTCCACGCCGGGCCGGCTGCGCCCGGAGAACGACGCGTGGCTGGCCACGATGCCCGCGACCGCGGGGTGCGCGCCGGCGAGCCAGTCGCTCACGCCCGCACCGACGTCCTCCCCGTAGGTCAGGTAGCGCTCGTAGCCGAGGTGGGTGGTCATGAGCGCATCCCACCGGTCGGCGACGGCGGCGGAGGAGTACCCGGACGGCAGGACTCCGGAGAAGCCGTAGCCCGGCAGGGAGGGCACCACGACGTCCAGCTCGCCGTCGAGCGCGTCGACCAGCGGCAGCATGGCGGCGAACGAGTACGGCCAGCCGTGCGTGACCACGACCGGGAGCCGGCCGGGCCGGCGTCCGCGGGCGACGACGACGTGGACATCGCAGCCGTCGATCGGCACGACGAACTGCTCGAAGCGGTTCAGCCGCCGCTCGGCCTCCCGCCAGTCGTACTCTTTGCGCCACCGCTCGATGAGGCCGCCCAGCACCTCGGGCGGGATGCCGTTGGACCAGTCCGGCCCCGGCGTCCTCCCGGGCAGGATGGTCGCCCGCAGTCGGCTGTCGAGGTCGGCGAGGACGGTGTCGGGCACGGCGATCCGGAACGGCTCCATGCGCCAACGCTAGGGTGCGCCCCCGACGCCCGGCCAGGCCCGGCCGGCGCTCCCGGCGTTAGGCTGATCGCATGGCCGACGACAGCCTGCGCCCCGAGCCCGACGCCAAGGTGGAGGCCGCGCGCTACCGCCTGCGCCGCGAGGCCGAGGCGCGCGGCGAGGAGGTCGAGGAGGTCAACGCCGGCCAGCCGACGATGGACCAGCGCTCGCACGTGATCGAGAACGCGATCCAGCAGGCGATCCGGCGCGGCGACTTCGACGACCTCCCCGGCGCCGGCAAGCCGCTGCCCGGGCTCACCGGAACGCACGACCCGGACTGGTGGATCCGCCGCAAGATCGAGCGCGAGCAGCTCACCGGCCTCGGGCCGCCCGCCCTCACGCTGCGCACCGAGCACACCGAGTTCGAGGCGACGCTCGACCGGCTCGCCTCCGAGCGGGCGGTGCGCGACCACGTGGCCGACTTCAACCGCCGGGTCGTGAACGCCCGGCGGCAGCTCCAGGGCGGGCCTCCCGTCGTCACGCCGACCCGCGACGCCGACGAGGAGGTGGCGCGCTGGACCGAGCGCCGCGACGCGCGCCTCCGGGACGCCGAGGCGAACCGGCGTGCGGAGGCGGAGGCGCAGGCGGCGCTCAGCCGGCGCGAGCGGCGGCGGCTCCGAAAGGCCCGCTGACCGCGAGCCCCCCTCTCTGCGAGCCCTCTCTCCGCGAACCAGGGGACGCAACAC
>NZ_JBHTXK010000007.1:131094-147461 GCF_042791795.1 Leifsonia sp. NPDC056665 | reverse complement strand
CCCCTAAAACGCGGTTTTAGGGGCGTTTACGTGCCCTTCGGCGAGGGGTCAGACGGGGAAGCGGACGGCCGCGGCGACGGCTCCGCCGCCGGGGACGTCCTCGGCGCGCAGCGCGTAGACCTTCGCCTTGGAGGCCAGCGAGCGGCGGATGATCTCGTCCACCACGCCGTAGTTGCCCGCCGTGTCGTCGTCCAGGTACGCGATCTTGCCGGTCTCGTCGTCCAGCGACCCCGGCACCCGCCGGTCGATGTCGAACACGAGCGTCTCCACGGCGCCGTAGGTTGCGGCGCGGGCGATGTCGCTCAGGTCCACCAGGGCCGTTCCGCCGGCGATGCGGCTGGAGAAGTCCTCCTTGAGCGCGTCGATCTTGCCGGCGTACAGCCGGTCGAGCACGACGCGCGCGGCCGTCGCCAGCTCGTCCTCGGTCTTCTCCTCCGGGTTGCCCGCGATCACGTCGTCCACGAGCCGCGGATAGTCCGTCGCTCCGCGGAAGATCCCGGTCAGCGGCTCGGCCGCGGCGAGGATCAGCGGCTCGGTGGAGCTCGCCAGCAGCGGGTGCAGCGCCCGCTCGATCGCCTGCACGTACTCCAGCATCCGCACCTTCTGGCCCTCGGAGCCCTGGATGCGGCCCTCGGCGGCTCGCCCGCTGATGGAGGTCTTGCCGACCGCGGCGGCGACGTCCTTCGGCATCCCCTCGACCTCGACCAGCGCGGGCGGGAGCTCCGGGTCCACGCGGATCAGGCGCACCGAGTTCTGCGCGAGCGCGAGGATGAGCGCCGACTGCGGGAAGGTCACGGCGCGCAGCAGCGGCTTGATGTAGAAGCGGTCGGCGACCTCGCACGCGGAGGTCAGGCGGTTCGGCAGGCGGAAGGTCTCGGCGACCTCCCCGTCGAGGAAGACGGCGAGCGAGCGCGACTGGTAGCGCCAGAAGTCGCGGTCCTCCAGGATGCCCTCGCCCTCGGCCCGCACGGCGGCGATCCGGTGGCGATCGACGCCCATCGCCTCGAGCGATTTCACCGCGAGGGCGAGGTGGTTCTTGAGGTCGATCCGGGCCTTGTCCGCCTCCGGCGGCGTCGTGCCGGTCGGCAGGTAGATGCTGACGCAACCCGGTTCGCGGAGCGCCGCGATCCTCTCGATGTCGGCCTTGGTCGGAATGTCCTTGTACTCCACTTTTCCTCCTCGGTCGTGACCCGGCCGGACGTCGGCGGCCGGTCGCCCCAGTCTCGTCGCGGGCGCAGAGCGGCACAAGACCCCGGGGGTGGACCTGGGGGTCATCCCGTTGACAGATCCGAAAAGCGCGGCTACCGTCCTTTAAACCGGTTTAGACGTCACCCGTTCTGGGGGCGGCACCGGGCTTATCGCTCTTTCCCCCATCGGAGCACAGAGACAGGACACGCAATGAAGCGGAATCGACTCCTCGCCGCAGCGACGGGCGCTGCCCTCGCCGCCGCCGCGCTCGTACCGGTGATCGCCGCCCCGGCGAACGCCTCCCCCACTCCCGCGGCCACGGCCGCCGCCACCCCCTCATCCAACGCGGCGCTGACGAACCTCGCCCACCTGAACTTCCTCCTGGACGACGTGCCTCTGCTTCCCGGGGTCGCGGGGCACTCCACGTACCAGCAGAGCCAGGAGCCGACCGCACGCGCCCCGTGGGTGTACGCGAACCGCAACGCCGACGGCAGCTTCACGCGCGTCGGCGGCGGCCCCATCACCAACGCCGCCAAGGGCTACTACGCGCAGGGCACCTTCGACGCCGACGACATCTCCCGCTCCGCCGTGGTCTACCTCCGCGACTGGAAGCAGAACGGCACAGCGGCCAGCCGCGCGTCCGCCTACGAACTGCTGCGCGAGCTGACCTACCTGCAGGTCGACTCCGGCCCGAACGCCGGCAACGTGGTGCTCTGGCAGCAGCACGACGGAACCCTGAACCCGTCCGCCATCCCGGCCGACAACCCGAACCCCAGCGACTCCGGCGAGTCCTACTGGCTGGCGCGCACCGTCTGGGCGCTCGGCGAGGGCTACGCGGGCTTCCAGAAGTCCGACCCGGCGTTCGCGTCCTTCCTCCAGCAGCGGATGAACCTCGCGCTGCGCTCCCTGGAACGTCAGTCGCTCGCCAACTACGGCACGACCGTGCAGGCGAACGGCGTCACGGTCCCCGGCTGGCTCATCACGAACAGCGCGGCCCCGACGGCGGAGGCCGTGCTCGGCCTGAGCGCATACACGGCCGCGGCGCCCGGCGACACCCAGGCGCGCACCGACCTCCAGCGCTACGCGAAGGGGATCGCCGGGCTGTCCTCCGGCGGCACCGGCCAGTGGCCGTTCGGCGCGCTGCTCCCCGAGGCCAACTCGCCCACGTTCTGGCACGCCTGGGGCGGTATGGCGCCCGCGGCGCTGACCGCCGCCGCGACGCAGCTCCATGACGGCAGCCTGCAGAGCGCCGCGAACACCGACCTCGCGAGCTTCACCCCGCAGCTCCTCGCCAGCGGCGGCCCGGACAACGGCTGGACGCCCACCCCGGCCGACCAGTCGCAGATCGCCTACGGCGTCGACTCCCGGGTCGAGGCCCTGGTCGCGGCCTCCGACGCCACCGGCTCGACCGGCCTCGCCACCCTCGCCGGCGCCCAGGCTGCCTGGTACTTCGGCGCCAACCCGGCCGGCGTGCCGGTGTACGACCCGTCCACCGGCGTCTGCGTCGACGGCATCGGCGGCGACGCCAGCGTCAACCACAACTGTGGCGCCGAGTCGGTCATCCACACCGAGCTGAGCATGCTCGCGCTCGACGCCCACCCGGCGATCAAGCGCGAGGCACTGGCCCTGACGCACCGCTCCGCCGCCGACGGCCTCCAGGTCGTGGAGGCCGAGAAGGGCGCGCTCACCGGCCCCGCCACCGTGGTCACCCCGCCGTCCGCGTGGACAGGCTCGGCGAACTGGTCGGGCGGCGCGTACGTCTCCGCCTCGACCGGGGCGACCGTCACGATGACGCTGCCCGCCGGCCACCCGGCCGCGCGCATCCTCCCGATCGAGGACCTCGGCCCCGACGGCACCGCGACGAGCGGGTCGGGCACGACGGCCTGGACGGCGAGCGCGGGCAACCGCACCGTGCAGCTCGGCTCCAGCCAGAACGTGCGTCCGGGCGCCCAGGGCATCGCGCCCACCACGGTGTTCCTGCTGCCGCAGACCCTCCCGGTCTCCGCTCCCGCCGGCGCGACCACGATCACCGCGCGGGTGAGCGGCCAGGCCCGGCTCGACGCCGTGCTCGTGCAGCCGGAGGTCTCGCACCTCGGCCTGACCGGCACCGGCCGGCTTGACGTCTACGTCAACGCCACCACCGGCACGGCCGTGCAGCACCTCGGCTCCTCCGGCCCCGTGCTCGCGACCCGCTACGACGCCTCCGGCCGCCAGGTCGGTGCGCCGATCCCGCTGAACGGGAACGGCACCGTCACGATCGTGCCGGGCGGCTTCACCACGGTGGTGCCGCGGTGACGCCGGCCGACATCACGATCAACGACGTCGCGCGGGCGGCGGGCGTGAGCAAGGGACTGGTCTCCCTCGCCCTCAACGGCAAGCCCGGCGTGGCGCTGGAGACCCGCGAGCGCATCCTCGCGACCGCGCGGGAGCTCGGGTTCACCCCCAACCCGAGCGCCCGCGGGCTCACCACCCGACGTGCCTACGCGCTCGGGCTCATCCTGCGCCGCGCCGCCCGCACCATCGAGGTGGACCCGTTCTTCGCGGCGTTCATCGCGGGCGTCGAGACGGTGCTCTCGGAGCGCGGCCAGGTGCTCGTGCTGACGGTCGTCCCCGACCACGAGGCGGAGGCCCGCGCCTACGAGCGGCTCGCGCTCGACAAGCGGGTCGACGGCTTCCTGCTCACCGACATCCTCGCCGAGGACCACCGTCTCGCGCTCGTACAGGAGTTCGGCTCGCAGGCGGTCTCGCTCGGCGAGCCGGCCGGCGGCAGCCCGTTCCCTGTCATCACGCGCGACTACGACGCGGGCATCGACGAGCTCGTCGCGCACCTGCTCGAACTGGGCCACACGCGCATCGCGCACGTATCGGGCGACGAGCGGATGCTGCACGGCCTCCTCCGCCGGGAGCGGTTCGAGCAGGCGATCCGCTCGGCAGGGCTCCACCCCGTCATCGTCCCCACCGACTTCTCGCCCGAACAGGGCGCGGAGGCCACCAAGACGCTCCTCGACTCCGCGGAGCCGCCCACCGCCATCGTCTACGGCAACGACCCGATGGCGATCGCGGGAATGGGGGTCGCGCACGAACGCGGCCTCCGCCTCCCCCAGGACTTGTCCATCACAGGGCTCGACGGCTCCCAGATCGGGACCTACATCTATCCGAGCCTGACGACCCTGGACAACGACCCGGCCGGCTGGGGCATCGCCGCCGCCACCGCACTGCTGCGGCTGGTGGAACAGGGCGAGCCTGCCGACGTCGCCCTGCCCCCTGCCCGGCTGGTGGTGCGCGCCTCCACGGCGTCACCATCGCGTCACTGAAATCACGAGAAAGAGCACAGAACATGCGTAAACGCATCACCGGCCGCAGACTCGCGGTCGCCGTCATCAGCGCCGGCCTCGTCGCCGGCACCCTGGCCGCGTGCGGCTCCAGCAGCGGAGGCGGTCAGACCGACGCCATGAAGGCGCACGGCCCGATCACCATCTGGTACTCCAACAACCCGCAGGAGGTGCAGTGGGGCAAGTCGATGGTCTCCTCCTGGAACTCCTCACACCCCAAGGAGCAGATCAAGGCCCAGGAGGTCCCGGCCGGAAAGAGCACAGAAGAGGTCATCGGCGCCGCCATCACGGCCGGCACCACCCCCTGCCTCGTGTTCAACAACCTGCCCGCCGCGACGGGTCAGTGGGAGAAGCAGGGCGGCCTGGTCGACCTGTCGAAGTTCCCCGACGGCAACTCGTACATCCAGGGCCGCAGCGGCGCGACCGCCGACCAGTACAAGTCGCCGAACGGCGACTTCTTCCAGATGCCGTGGAAGCAGAACCCGGTGATGATCTTCTACAACAAGGCGATCTTCCAGAAGGCCGGCATCGACCCGAACAGCCCCGACCTGTCGACCTACGACAAGTTCATCGCCGCGGCGCAGAAGATCAAGTCGTCCGGCGCCGCGCCGTACGCGATCTACCCGGCCCCGACCAGCGAGTTCTTCCAGCCGAACTTCGACTACCTGCCCCTGCTGGCCGCGCAGACCGGCGGCAAGACCTTCATCGAGAACGGCAAGTCGAACATCACCAGCCAGGACTCGGTGGATGTCGCCAACTTCTGGAAGAGCATCTACGCCGACGGCCTCGCCGGCAAGGAGCAGTACCAGGGCGACGCCTTCGCCGACGGCAAGTCCGCGATGGCCATCGTCGGACCGTGGGCGATCGCGGTCTACAACAAGATCCAGTGGGGCTCCGTCCCCGTCCCGACCAAGGACGGCAAGTCGGCCGACCAGACGTACACCTTCCCGGATGCCAAGAACATCGGCATGTACACGTCCTGCAAGAACCAGGGCACGGCCTGGGACGTCATCAAGTACGCCACCTCGAAGGACCAGGACGGCCAGCTGCTGAACGTCACCGGCCAGATGCCGATCCGCTCCAACGTGTCGAGCGTGTACGCGAGCTACTTCGATTCGCACCCGGCGTACAAGGAGTTCGGCGCCCAGAGCGAGCGGACCGCTGACGACCCGACGGGCGTCAACACCATCGCCCAGCTCCAGGCCCTGCGCGACGCGTACTCCAAGTCGGTGATCAACGGCACCGGCACGGTGGAGGACGCCTTCAAGGCCGCCTCGCAGAAGATCGACCAGCTCCAGGCTCAGAAGTAATCATGAGCACCCTCTCCGCACCCCCGGCGGCGGGCACCACGCCCGCCGCCGGGGCGGCCCCGCGGCGACGCAAGCCGCTGCTGCAGCGCATCCTCGGCACCAACCCGCTCGGCTGGCTGCTGGCGGCGCCGTACCTGATCTTCGTCCTGGTGATCTTCGCGTACCCGCTGATCTACGCGGTCTACATGTCGTTCTTCGACTACTTCTTCGCGGCCCCCGGAGCCCAGGTCGCCGAGCCCTTCGTCGGGTTCCAGAACTACATCCAGGCCTTCACCGACCCTGCCGTGCTGCAGTCGTTCGGCAACGTCGGGATCTTCCTGATCATCAACGTGCCGCTGACGGTCGTGCTGTCGCTGGTGCTCGCGAGCGGGCTCAACGGCATCACCCGGTTCCGCACGTTCCTGCGGGTGAGCTACTACGTGCCGTACGTCACGGCGAGCGTCGCGATCATCGGCGTCTGGCTGTTCCTGTTCAACGGCTCCGGACTGGTGAACCAGATCCTCGGCCCGCTCGCCCCGAACCCGTCGTGGTTCATCAACCCGGTGCTGGCCATGCCTACCATCGCGATCTACGTGACCTGGAAGCAGCTCGGCCTCTACATCCTGCTGTACCTCGCCGCGCTGCAGAACGTGCCCCGCGAACTGTACGAGTCGGCGGCGACCGACGGCGCAGGGAGGGTACGGCAGTTCTTCTCCGTCACCGTGCCCGGCGTGCGGCCCGCGACCGTGCTCGTGCTGCTGCTCGCCACCATCACCGGCGCCAACATGTTCACCGAGCCGTACCTCCTCACCGGAGGCGGCGGCCCGGACGGCCACTCGACCTCCCCGGTGCTCCTCATCTACCAGCAGGGCATCCAGCAGGGGCACCCGGGCTACGCCTCAGCGATCGGCGTCGTGCTCGTGATCGTGGTGCTGATCATCGCCTGGCTGCAGAACCGATTCGCGGGAGGACGAGAGTCATGACCACCCTCAAGCCGACAGGCGCCGAACCGGCGCCGCAGACTCCGCGCGCCCCGAGGAAGCGCCGTCGCCGTGACATGGCCGCCTCCGTGCGGCTGAGCCGACCGCAGGCGATCCTGCGGGGGGTCGTCCTGACGATCGGCGCCTTCGCCTTCCTGTTCCCCTTCTACTACATGCTGATCGGGTCGCTGCAGGCGTCGCCCGACACGACCGTCGCGGGGGCGTTCCCCAATCCGGCCAACATCACGCTGCACAACTACGCGGCGATCGACTCCCGGATCAACCTCCTGCAGGGCCTGGTCAACTCGGGCATCTTCACCGGCGGCGTGCTGCTGGGGACCGTCGTGTTCGGGGTGCTCGCCGGGTACGCGCTGTCGATCCTGCACTGGCGGGGGCGCGGGGTGACCTTCGCGCTGGCTCTGCTGGTGCAGACCATCCCGTTCCAGCTCCTGATGATCCCGCTGTACGTGCTCATCGCGCGCAACTACGGGCTGGGCGACAACTATCTGGGGATGATCCTGCCGTACGCCATCAACTCGGCGGCGGTGCTCATCTTCCGGCAGTACTTCCTGCAGTTGCCGCGGGAACTGTTCGACGCCGCCCGGGTGGACGGCGCCGGGGAGTTCACGCTGCTCTGGCGGGTCGCCCTCCCGCTGGTGCGACCCGCGCTGGTGACCGTGCTGCTGCTGACCTTCATCGGCCCCTGGAACGAGTTCCTCTGGCCGTTCCTGATCACGAAGGAGGCGAGCCTGCAACCGCTGGCCGTCTCGCTGGCGAACTACATCAGCACGGTCGCGGCCTCCACGGCCAACCCGTTCGGGGCGATCCTCGCCGGAGCGGTCGTCCTGGCCGTGCCCGTGGTGGTGCTGTTCATCGTCTTCCAGCGCTACTTCACCTCAACCGACATCGGCTCGTCCGTCAAGGGCTGAGCCGCCCGCACCGAACACAAGGAGAAAAGTGGACGCCGCCTTTACCGACGCCCTCCGCCTCAGCTACGAGGAGGCGCTGGGTCACGCCAACGCCCTCACCGACCACATCTCGACCGACCACTTCTCGGCGAACTACGTCGACCCGCCGGACTGGGCGATCGGCCCGTTCGAGCGGGACCCGTCGCTGACCTTCCGGCTCGACGGCCAGTGGGACGACCCCACCGGCGTCGGCTGGACGAGCAGCGCGATCTTCAACCCGTCGATGATCGAGCGCGACGGGGAGCTGCACCTCTTCTACCGGGCATCGCCGCGCATGGAGTCGCTGGCGAGCCGGATCGGCCACGCCGTCCTCCGCGACGGGGTGTGGCACGACGACCCGGCCAACCCGGTCGTCTACCCGACGCTGCCCAACGAGCCGCTCGGCTGCGAGGACCCGAAGGTCTACGAGGCCGACGGCCGCTACGTGCTCTTCTACAACGCCAACCGGCGCACGGAGGCGGGCGACATCGCGGTCGACATCATGGGGATGGTCTCCGACGACCTGGTGTCGTGGGAGAAGATCGGGCTGGTGGTCCCGCTCGAGGTCTCCCAGGACTGGGCGAAGGGCGCCGTCATTCCGCGCGACGAGCACGGCCGTGCCGTGCGGATCGGCGGCGAGTACCTGATGTTCCTCTCCGAGGGCTGCGGCGGCCGGCCGATGATCGGCCACTCCGACGACCTGGTCTCCTGGACCTTCGCCGAGCAGCCCTACCTCGACCTGTCGCCGCTGCCCGGCAGCCTGTTCGAGGTCGCCTGCGCCGTCGTGCGCGGGGACGACCTCGTGCTGGACTTCTTCTACGCCGACGAGAACGGCGACTTCGCCGCAGCCCAGGCGCACTACTCGACCGACGCCCCGTTCACCCAGCTCGGCCTCCATCGCGGAGGCTCCCTCGCCTGGGGCGGCCTGCAGAAGGTGGACGGCCGCTGGTCGTTCGCGCAAGGCTGGGACGCTCCCCGCGGAGAGCGCGAACTCTATGTCTACAAGGAGGTCACGAAGTGACTGAGCCCTTCCCCACTGCGCCTTTCCCGTATGGCCTCACCCGCGCCGGCGTGGTGATGACTCCCGATCCCGGCGAGCCGCTCGAGGCGGAAGGCGTGCTGAACCCCGCGTCCGGCCGCGACGCCGACGGCGAGCTGTACCTTCTGCCGCGGCTGGTCGCCGGCGGCAACGTGTCCCGAGTCGGCCTCGCCCGCGTGGTCGTCGAGGACGGCGTGCCGGTCGGCGTCGAGCGGGAGGGCGTCGTGCTGGCGCCCGACCGCGACTTCGAGCGCGGCCGGCGCAACTCCGGCGTGGAGGACCCGCGCACGACGTTCGTGCCCGCCCTCGGCCTCCACGTGATGACCTACGTCGCGTACGGCCCGCTCGGCCCGCGCACCGCCGTCGCCGTCTCGGCCGACCTGCGGTCGTGGCAGCGGCTCGGCCCGGTGACTTTCGAGTACGACGACGAGCTGGGCGTCGACCTGGCGCTGTTCCACAACAAGGACACGGTGTTCTTCCCCGAGCCGGTCACCGGGCCGGACGGCGTGGAGAGCCTCGCCGTGCTGCACCGGCCGGTGTGGGACCTCGGCGAGGTCAGGGACGGCGAGGGCGCGCACCCGCCGACGGGGCTGGAGGAGAAGCGTCCCAGCATCTGGATCGCGTTCATCCCGCTGGCCGCGGTGCGCGAGGACATCGGCGAGCTGACGCGGTGGCGGCACAACCGCTTCCTCGCCGGTCCGGAGTTCCCGTTCGAGGAGCTGAAGATCGGCGCAGGCCCGGCCCCGGTGCGGGTGCCGGAGGGCTGGCTGCTGCTGCACCACGGCGTCACGGGGCGACTGGAGCGCGGTGTCGACCAGCAGAAGCACGTCAACTACTCCGCCGGCGCGATGATCCTCGACGCCGACGAGCCGTGGCGGGTGATCCGGCGGACGGAGGAGCCGCTGCTGAGCGCCGAGACCGAGGAGGAGCGGAGCGGCATCGTGCCGAACGTCGTGTTCCCCACCGCGATCGAGCGCGTGGACGGCGTCGACTGGGTCTTCTACGGCATGGCGGACTCGAAGATCGGCGTCGCGAAGCTGGAGCGGGTGGCGACTTCCGCGACATGATGTCGAGATGACGCCCTCCCGTTCGTATGGACGGTGAGAGGAAGGAATCACGATCATGTCCCAGTACCTGCTCAGCGTCTACCAGCCCGACGGGCCCGTCCCGGAGCCGGAGGTCCTCGCCGCGATCGGCGAGGACCTCGACGCGCTCAACACCGAGATGCGCGCGGCCGGCGCCTGGGTGTTCTCCAACGGCCTCCTGCCGCCGCAGTCGGCGACCGTCCTGCGGCCGGCCGGCGCGGAGGTGATGATCACCGACGGCCCGTTCGCGGAGGGCAAGGAGCACCTCGGCGGCTTCACCATCGTCGACGTGCCCGACCTCGACGCCGCCCTCGAGTGGGGCAGGCGTCTCGCCGTCGCGACGACGCTGCCGATCGAGGTGCGGCCGTTCGCGTGAGCTACGACAGGGATGGCGCGGCCGTCTCCTCCGGAGCGATCGACTCGATCTTCCGCGAGGAGTACGGCCGCGCCGTCTCCGTGCTCTACCGCTCCCTCGGCGACCTGGACCGTGCGGAGGACGCCGTGCAGGAGGCCTTCGCCGTCGCCGTCGCGCGCTGGCCGGTCGACGGCCTCCCGCCCGCGCCGGCGGGGTGGCTCATCACCACGGCCCGTCGCCGCGCGATCGACCGGTTGCGCCGCGAGGCCGTCGGCCGGGAGCGGGAGGCGGAGGCGACGGCGCTGCTCGCCCTGGCCTCCACGGTGGAGGCCGCCGACACCGGCGCGATCCCCGACGACCGCCTCCGGCTCATCTTCACCTGCTGCCACCCCGCGCTCGCGCCGAACGCCAGGGTGGCGCTGACGCTGCGGCTGCTCGGCGGGCTCAGCACCGCCGAGATCGCGCGGGCGTTCCTGGTCCCGGAGGCCACGCTCGCCCAGCGCATCTCGCGCGCGAAGGCGAAGATCAGGGACGCCAGGATCCCCTACCGGGTCCCGGCCGCCGCCGACCTGCCGGAACGGCTCGGCTCCGTGCTCGCGGTCGTCTATCTGATCTTCAGCGAGGGGTACACGGCGACCGCGGGCGACCGGCTGGTGCGCGAGGAGCTCTGCGGTGAGGCGACCCGCCTCGCGCGCCTCCTGACGGCGCTGCTGCCCGACGAGCCGGAGGCCCAGGGGCTGCTCGCCCTGCTGCTGCTCGTCGACGCCCGCCGTCCCGCCCGCCTGGATCGCGACGGGTCGATGGTCGCCCTCCCCGACCAGGACCGCGGCCGCTGGGAGGACGCGCTGATCGCCGAGGGTCACGCGATCGTGCGCCGCTGCCTCGTCGCCGGACGGCCGGGACCGTACCAGCTCCAGGCGGCGATCCAGGCGGTGCACGACGACGCCGCGCGCGCCGAGGACACCGACTGGCGGCAGATCGTCGCCCTGTACGACCAGCTCCTGCGGGTGCAGCCCTCCCCCGTCGTCGCCCTCAACCGCGCGGTCGCGGTGGCGGAGGCCGTCGGTCCCGGGCCGGCGCTGACGGCGATCGAGCCGCTGCGCGAGGAGCTGGCGTCGTTCTATCTGCTGCACGGCATCCGCGCCGGGCTGCTGCGCCGGTCGGGACGGCCGGAGGAGGCCGCGGCCGAGTACGACGAGGCGGTGCGGCTGTGCGCGAACGACAGCGAGCGGGAGTTCCTGTCGCGGCAGCGGGCGCTGCTGCCGGAAGTCTGATCGGCGTTCCGGCTTCCGTCCGTGCGGCCGGCGGTGGAGAGTGGCGCTATGGACATCGCATTCCTCGGGCTCGGCCGGATGGGCCGCGAGCTCGTCCCCCACCTGATCGACGCCGGCCACACCGTGACCGTCTGGAACCGCTCACCGGAGCCGGCCCAGACCATCGGCCGCCGCGGCGCCCACGTCGCGGGGTCGGCCGCAGAGGCCGTCGCCGCCGCGGGCACGATCGTGAGCGTGCTGTTCGGCCCGGAGGCCGTGCGCGAGACGCTGCTGGACGCGGACCTGCCGTGGCGCCCCGGCACGCTCTGGATCGACGTGACGACGGTCTCCCCGGCCGACGCGACGGAGTTCGCCGCCCGCGCCGCCGTCCTCGGCATCCGCTACGTGGCCTCCCCCGTCGTCGGCTCGCTCGCCCCCGCCCGCGCCGGATCGCTCGCGGTGCTGGTCGGCGGCGAGCACGACGCGGCGCGCGAGGCGAAGCGCGTCGTCGGCCTGTGGGCCGACCAGGAGAAGCTGCGCACCTTTAATACGCCCGCGGCGGCGACGGCGGCGAAGCTGGTGGCCAACCTCGCGCTCGCCATCTCGATGGAGGCCCTGTCGGAGTCGCTGCGCCTCGGACGCGCCGCGGGACTCACCGACGACGAGGTGCTCGCCACGCTCTCCCTGACCGCGATCGCCCCGCTCGCCGCCACGAAGGGCCCGCTCGTGACGGCAGGCGACTACGACGACGCCCAGTTCACCGCCGACGCCCTCGCCAAGGACACCCGCCTCATGCTCGCGACCGCGGACGTGCCGCTGCCGGCCGTCGCGCTCGTCGCGGCGGAGCTGCAGCGGGCGATCGACGTGGGGCAGGGCGGGATGGACTTCTCGGTCATCGCGCGTGATCGGTGAGCACCGCACCCGTCGAGGGGTGCTCAGCCGACTAGCGTCACCACCCCGCCGGCGGCCGCCGAGCGCCGTGCCGCGTCCACGACCTGAAGGGTCCGCAACCCCACGGTCCCGTCCGGGACCGCCGCCCGCCCCGCGCGCACAGCGGTGACGAACTCCGCGAGCATGGCCGCGTCGAGGTCGTCCCCGGTCGAGACCCACACCGGCCCGTCGCCGGTCTGGCCGCCGACGTGCTCCGCGAACGGCGCGATCGTGACCGAGCCGCGCGTGCCCGTCACCTGGAACGTCAGGCCGCCCCAGGTCGGCGCGGCGTCCGGGACACTCCACGAGCAGTCGATCGTCGCCACGACGCCGCTCGCGTACACCGCGGTCACCAGGCCGCCGGTCTCGACGGACGCCTCCGGGTGCAGGATGCGGTTGGCGACCGCGTGCACCGTCGCCGGCTGCTCGCCGAGCAGCGCGTCAAGCAGGTCGGCGCAGTGCACGACGTGGTCGACCAGCGCGCCGCCGCCCGCGAGCGCTGGATCGGTGAACCAGGCGCGGTCGGAGGGCACCTTGCCGTTGTTCGTCCCCTTCACCGCCAGCAGCGTCCCGAGCGCGCCGCCGCGCACCCGGTTCAGGAGGTCGGCGAACGCGGGCGCGAACCGGACCGGGTACGCCGTCATCAGAGTGACGCCGGCCCGCTCGGCCGCCGCCAGCATGGCCTCGGCATCCTCCACCGTCGTGGCCAGCGGCTTCTCGCACAGGATGTGCGCTCCGGCCGCCGCGGCCGCCTCCACGAGTGCGCGGTGGCGGACGTTCTCGGCCGTGACGATCACGGCGTCCGGACCCCAGGCGAGCGCGTCCTCGTACGTCGGCAGGTAGCGCACGCCGAGCTGCTCGGCGAGCGCGCTGCCGCGGAGGGCGGCGTCCGCCGCCGACGCGCCGTCCGGGTCGGTGACGACGAGCTCGATGTCCGCGCGGCCCGAGAGCGCGCGGCAGTAGCCGATCGCGTGCGTGTGCGCGAAGGACAGGACTGCCACCTTCAGCGGGCGGCCTTCGGGGATCCCCACGGTCTTCTCCTCCTGGATCGGGACGGTCATGCGCCGACCATCGCCTCAGCCGACGCCGACGCCGACGCCAGGTCCAGCTCGACCGGCAGGCCGCTGTGCAGCGACTCCATCGCCGCCTCGGCCAGCGCGACGGCGCGCACGCCGTCCTCCGGCGTGACCCTGGCGGCACGGTCCTCCGCGATGGCCGCCACGTAGTCGCGGAGCTGCGCGGTGTACGGGCTCTCGGCGTGGACGGGCGGCGGCAGGTAGCCGTCCGCCTCGTGCGCCGACGGGATGTCGACCCGGCTCGGCGTCCGCGTCGAGTCGATCGCGAGCGTGCCGGCGGAGCCGGCGAGGTCTGCGCTGGTCCGGAACGGCAGTCCGCGCGCCCCCCAGGTGCCCTGGAGGTGGCTGATCGCGCCGGTCGCGTGCGTCAGCACGACGTGCGCGGTGACCGTGTGCGGCTCGGCGGCGTCACCGCCCGGCGCGCTCTGGACCGCGTACACGCGGACGACGTCGCCCGCGAGCCAGAGCGCCTGGTCGAGGTCGTGGATCATCTGGTCGCGCACGATCCCGCCGCCCCGGGCCTCGTCGTGGAACCAGGTGCCCGCCTTCGGCGCCTCGCCGCCGCGCACGAACCGCAGCACAGCGGGCTCGCCGATCCGCCCTGCCGCGATCTCGCGCTGCACCGCCGCGTACTCCGGGAAGTACCGCACGACGTGAGCCGGGAACAGCCGGACGCCGGCCTCCCGCGCCGCTTCGACGACCTCCCTGGCCTCCTCGACGGAGGAGCCGAGCGGCTTCTCGCAGATGACGTGCTTGCCTGCGCGGATCGCCGCGAGGGCCAGCGGCGCGTGGCTGGTGGTCGGGGTCACGATGTCCACGACGTCGCTCGCGGCGAGCAGCGCGTCGAGGTCGCCGGCGACGGCGAAGCCGTACTGCGCGGCGAGCGCCTCTGCGCCCTCGTGCGAGTGCACGGTGACCGCGGCGCCGAGCGCCCGCCAGCCGTCCGCGTGGACGCGCGAGATGCCGCCGGCCCCGATCAGGCCGACTCGAAGGGTGTTCACGGTGTGTGCCTTTCTGGCGTCGTCGCCTCGGTCTCCTGCGTCATTTCAGACCGGAGAACGCGATGCCGTCGATGACGCGTCGTTGCATGAGGAGGAAGAGGATGAGGACCGGCGCCATCGCGAGCAGGCTCGCCGCGAGCAGCAGCGGGTAGTCCGGGATGGAGCGCTGGCTGGTGAGCGTGGCGATGCCCGGCGCGAGCGGCATCTGGGTGGAGTCCGTCGCCACGATGAGCGGCCAGAGCAGGTCGTTCCACGAGGCCAGCACCGTGATGATCGCCAGCGCGGACAGCCCGGGCTTGGCCAGCGGCAGCATCACCCTCCAGAACACCTGGAAGTGGTTCGCTCCGTCGAGCCGCGCCGCCTCGGCCAGCTCGTCGGGCAGGCCGAGGAAGAACTGCCGCATCAGGAAGGTGCCGAACGCGCTGAAGATCCCGGGCGCAGCGATGCCCGCGATGGTGTTGAGCCAGCCGAGGCCCTGCACGATCTGGTACTGCGGCAGCAGGTAGACCTGCGGCGGCACCATCAGGATGGCGAGCACCAGGGCGAAGATCGTCCGCCGGAACGGGAACTCCATCCGGGCGAAGGCATAGCCGGCCATCGAGCAGAGCAGGAGCTGGCCGACCGTGCGGATGATCGTGACGGCCACCGACACCCAGAGCTGGTTGAGGAACGGGAGCTGGTCGAAGACGTGCGCGAAGTTCTCGAAGTGCAGCGTCCCCGGCCACACCGTCGGCGGCACGGAGGTGACCTGCGCATTCGTCGCCAGCGACATCAGGATCTGCCAGACGAACGGGAAGATCATCAGCAGCGACGCCACGATGAGCACCGCGTGGGTCAGGCCGTTCCCGCGCGTGCGGCCGGCCCGCGGCCGAGGCCGTGCGATCACCGAGCTAGACATAGTTCACCCACTTCTTCTGCATGCGGAACTGGAGCATCGTGAACGCGCCGACCAGCACCAGGATGGCGACGCCGACCGCCGCGGCGTAGCCGTTGTCGCCGGTCTGCTGGTGGGCGAAGAACAGGTAGACGAGCGACTGCGTCTGGTTGATCGCCGGGTTCTGCGTTCCCATCAGCGCGTAGAGCAGGTCGAACAGCTGGAACCCGGTGATGACGGTGATGACCGAGACGAAGAAGATCGACGGGGTCAGCAGCGGCACGGTGATCGAGAAGAACTGCCGGGCCCGGCTCGCGCCGTCGATCGAGGACGCCTCGTACATCTCCGGCGGGATGCTGCGCATGCCGGCCGAGAGCACGATGAGGTTGAACCCGAGCGAGATCCACACCCCGACGACGCCGACGGCGAAGAGCGCGAACCACTCCGTGCTCAGCCAGTTCGGCCCCTTGATCCCGATCAGCGAGAGCGAGTAGTTGATCACGCCGAAGTCGCCGTTGAAGATGATCCGCCACACCATCGAGATGGCGGCGGGCATCGCCACGTACGGCAGGAAGAACGCCGTGCGGTACGCGGCGGCGAACCGCAGCCCCGGCCGGTTGATCAGCGCCGCGAACCAGACCGCCAGCGGGATGCCGAGCAGGAGGATGACGACGTAGATGAGCGTGTTGAGGATCGCGCGCCAGAAGTCGGGGTCCGCCAGCATCTGCTGGTAGTTCGTGATCCCGCTCCAGGTCGCGCCGCCGAACGCGCCCCACGTCGTGAAGCTGAAGTAGGCGTTGCGGAAGATCGGCCAGATGTAGAACACCAGCACGCCGATCAGCAGCGGCCCGACGAACAGCAGCGCCCACCAGCCGTCCGTGCGCAGGCGGCGGCCTCGGCCCCGGTTGGCCGCGCGCGGTGCGCGGTCGCCCGGGGTGGCGGGGGGCGCCCGCCCGGGGCCCCCGCCCCAAGGGGTGGGATGGGTTGGGAAACGGGCGAATTTTGGGGGGGCGCCGGG
>NZ_JBHTXK010000007.1:0-131084 GCF_042791795.1 Leifsonia sp. NPDC056665 | reverse complement strand
CTCAGACACCGACACCGACACCGACACCGACACCCTCACCGGCCCCCCGCCCCCGGGCGCGGGGCGCCCCCGGCGGGGGGCCCGGGGGGGGCCGGGGGGGGGGGGCGGGCGCGGGGGGGGGGGGGCGCCGCCGGCGCGGCGCCCGCTCCCTTCGTGATCGTCTGAGTGGACATCGTCACTCTTTGGCGAGGTCCGCGTTCATCTGCGCTGCGAGCTCCTTGGCGACCTCGGCCACCGGCTTCGTGCCGCTGAACGCGTCGGGCAGGAGGTCGCTCTCCGCCTTGTTCCAGGCCGCGGTGTTCTTGGAGATCGGGTACGGGTACGCGTAGTCCGTCGCCGCCTTCTCGAACACGCTCAGGTCCCACGGCGCCGAGTCGACGAACGCCTGCTGGGTGCCGTTGTACGCCGGGTTCGCCGCGCCCATCTTCGCCTGGGTCTGCGCGGCCTCCTTGCCGCCGAGGTAGTTCTGGAAGGCGATGGCGGCCGACTTGTTCTTGGAGTCCTTGGCGACGACGTTGGCGAGACCGTGGATGACGGTGGCCTGGCGCGCTCCGACCGGCAGCGGCGCGACCGCGATCTGGGCCTTGACGGGCGAGCTCAGCAGCTCGGCGTTCGACCAGGTGCCCGACCAGAACATGGCCGACTTGCCGTTGATGAACCACTGGTCCTGCGGGGTGTCGGAGAGCTGCGCGAGCGTGGGCGACGATCCGTCAGCGATCAGGTCGCGCACGAACTGCAGACCCTTGATGGTCTTGGGGTCGTCGTAGCCCGACTTCTTGCCGTCGGAGGAGATGATCGAGCCGCCGGCCTGCAGGATGGTGTTGTAGTACATCTCCTGGCCGCCGCTGAGACCGCTGGCCTCGCCGTAGATCCCGTCGCCCTTGAGCTTGTCCGAGATCGCCTTGGCCTTCTGGTGGAAGTCGTCCCAGGTCCAGCCCGCGGTCGGGTACGAGACGCCCGCCTTGTCGAAGATCGCCTTGTTGTAGTAGACGGCGATCGTGTCGAAGTCCTTCGGGACGCCGTACTGCTTGCCGCCGTACGAGTAGAGCGAGTCCAGCGCCTTCGGGTAGTTGGCGGGGTCGATCGCCGAGCCGACCGGCTCCAGCAGGCCGTTGGACGCGTAGAGCTGGAAGTTGGGGCCGTTCATCCAGAACACGTCGGGCAGCGTCTTGGACGAGCCCTGCGTCTGCAGCTTGGTGAAGTAGTTCTGGTACGGAGTGATCTGGGAGGTCACCTTGATGTTCGGATAGGTCTTGTTGAAGTCCTTGATCAGGGCCTCCATTGCGGGCTTCTGGTTCACGTCCCAGTACGCGTAGGAGATGCTGGCCGACAGATTATGATCGGCAGGGGCATCGGAGCCGCTGCCAGTGTTGGACGAGCATCCGGCGAGCACGACTGCGGACGCGACAGCGGCCGCAGCCGCGAGCAGGGCTTTTCGCATTGGTTTCTCCTTCGAAATGTGGTGTCGATGCTTCCCGGGTCGGCGACTTGACCTCGCCGGCCCGGTCTTCCTTCGGTGCAGGGTGCTCCGCTGTTCGCGGAGCGCGGGACGTCGCTACAGGAGCGCGACGACCCTCTCGTCCGCGGCGGGCACGGCGCGAGGCCGCGATCCGTCGCGAAGCGATTCGGTGGCCGCCACGGCGGTGGCCACGGCGTTGCGCGCTGCCACCGCTGACGTCGTCGTCGCGGTGCCGTCGCGCACGAAGCCCACGAACTCGGCGATGGTGAGCCGATCCGCGTCTCCGTGCCCGCCCTCGTCGTCGAGCACGGGGTACTCGACGTCGCCTGCGGGGTTGTAGGTGGTCCGGCGGTTCCAGACGCGGACGACCGCGCCCTGGCTGTCGCCGAAGTTCTCCAGGCGCCCCTCCGTGCCGATCACGGTGTAGTTGCGCCAGTAGTCCGGGGTGTAGTGGCACTGCTGGTACGAGGCGTAGACCCCGTTGTCGAGCCGCATGGTGATCATGGAGATGTCCTCCACGTCGATCACCGGGTTGAGCTCGCGCTGCGTCAGCGGCGGCCAGGAGTCCAGCGAGAACCAGTCCGGCATCGCCCGGTCGGAGTTGTCCCTGCGGTCGTCGATGCCGCCGTAGACGGTCAGCCCGCCCATCCCGGTGACCAGCTCGGAGTACCCGCCGGCCAGCCAGTGGATGATGTCGATGTCGTGCGCGCCCTTCTGCAGCAGCAGGCCGTTGGACTTCGCCCGCTCGGCGTGCCAGTCCTTGAAGTAGTAGTCGCCGCCGTTGCCGACGAAGTGCCGGCACCAGACCGCCTTGACCTCGCCGATCTCGCCGCGCCGGATGATGTCGCGCATGGTGCGCACCACGCTCATGTGGCGCATGTTGTGGCCGACGTAGAGGCGGGTACCGGTCTCGGCGGCGGCCGCGAGGATGGCGTCGGCGTCGGCCACCTCGATGGCGAGCGGCTTCTCCAGATAGACGGCGATCCCGGCGCGCAGCAGGTCGATCGCGAGCTCCGCGTGGGTGTGGTCGGGCGACGTGACGAACGCGGCGTCGACCGTGTCGCCTCCCGCGATCAGCTCGCGATGGCCGGCATAGGTCGCGCCGGCGCCGAACGTCTCGGCCGCGCGCTCCCGCGCCGCGGGCGACGGGTCCACGACGGCGACGATGCTGCCGTCGCCGCTCTCGATGGCGTGGTGGGCGATCTCCGAGCGCGCGCCGGCGCCGATCACGGCCAGGCGCAGCACCCGCTTCTCCGCGGCGTCCACGCCGATCGTCTCCTGAACGGTCATCTCCGCGATCCCTCCACACTCTCCCGCGCCGCCAGGGCCTGCGCCCCGGCCACGTCGATCTCGGGCTCCGGCATCCCGGGAGCCAGGTACAGCCGCTCCATCGCCTGGCCGGAGGCCAGCGCGAGCGCGCCGAGCACCACCGACTCGGCGCCGAGCTCGGACTGGATGATGGACGGCCGCACGGGCACGCCGATCTCGGACATGACCGCCGCGCGCAGCGGCCGGAGCAGCTCCTCGCCCGCGCGCGACAGACCGCCGCCGACGACCACCACGTCCGGGTCGACCGCCATCGTCACGGTCGCGATGCCGGTCGCGACCCCGCGCACGAACGCCTCGATCTCCGCGATCGCGGCCGGGTCGCCCTCGCCTGCAGCGCGGAAGACCTCCTCACCGGTTCCGGCGGACTCCCAGCGGAGCTGCCCTGAGTCGTCCACGTGCATCGAGAACACGCTGCCGCCGATCTCGCCCGCCGCGCCGTGGCGCCCGCGCCGCAGCTTGCCCTCGATGATCAGCCCCATCGAGATGCGGTGGCCGGCGAAGAAGTAGGCGACGTCGTCGACGAGCCGGGCGGCGCCCATCCGGTGCTCGGCCAGCGCGGCGAGCCGCATGTCGTTCTCGATCGTGACCGGGCAGCCGAACTCCTCGCTCAGCTTGCCGGCGATGTCGACGCCCTCCCAGTCCGGGAAGTTGTGCGACACCGTGAGCCGGCCGTCTGAGCCGACCATGCCGGAGACGGCGACGGCCATGCCCGAGAGGCGGGACAGCCGGCCGGTCTCGATGCCCGCGAGCTCGAAGCACGCGTGCACGGCCTCCTTGACGCTGTCGAGCCGGCCCACGCCGACGAAGGTGCCGTCGATGTCGCGCTGGTGCCAGGCGACGACGCGACCCGTGAGGTCGGCGACGACCACGCGGATGCGGTGGATGCCGACGTCCACCCCGACCAGGAGTCCCGCGTCGGCGACGAACTCGAAGATGCGGGCGGGCCGGCCGGCTCCGCGGCCGCCGAGGGTGTGCTCGTCGATCATGCCGACGAGGCCGCGCTCGCGCAGCAACGGGAGGGTGGCCTCCACCGTGGGACGCGAGAGGCCGATGCGCTCGGCGAGCTGGGCGACGGTCGCGCGGCCCCCGTCGCGCAGCGCCACGGCGACACGAGCACCGCTCGTGTTCGTCAGTCGCACGTCGTGCGTCGCGCCGTTGTCGCCCGGGACCATCGCAGGACCTCTCCGTCCGTTACAAAGAAAATGACTTTTGTAATTGCTTTCGGACAGTAGAGCATGCCGGTCAGGAGAAGGTCAAGAGCGGATTTCCTACAAACAAATCGATTTGCATATTCCGGGTCACTCTCCCCCGGTTCTGCCGGCCGCGCGCGTCGGTCTTGTCCTCCCCGACCGCGCCCCAATACGCTCGGCGGAAGGCGTGAAATACGCCGACGACGAGAGGCGGGGCCATGCGTTTCATCCAGTCGCCGGAGCGGCGCACGCACACGCAGGCTCCCGACACCGGGAGCGCGCCGCTCCTGAAGCGCAGCCCGCTGCTGTTCGGCTTCGTGGTCACCCTCGGCGCACTGGGCGCCGTCGCCGCCGGCTACATGCTCTACGGCCTCCGCTCGATCATCTTCTCGGTCTTCCTCGCGGCCTTCGCGACCGTCGGCCTGGACCCGCTGATCCGCTGGTTCCAGCGGCACGGGATGAAGCGGGCCTGGGCGATCGTCACCGTCATCCTGCTCATCGTCGGCGTGCTCGTCGCGATCATCTGGGTGGTCGTCCCGCTGGTCGTGCAGCAGATCACGAACCTCGCCACGGCCATCCCCGCCGAGGTGGCCAAGCTGCGGGCCGAAGGCTGGTTCGACACCACCAACGCCGCCAGCAACGGCGTCCTCGGGCAGGCGCTCACCTGGATCTCCGACCAGGTGAAGAACCCGCAGACCTGGGCGAACATCGGCAACGGCCTGGTCGGCGTCGGCCTCTCCGTGCTCAACGGCTTCACGACCGGCTTCTTCATCGCCATCCTGACGATCTACTTCATCGCGTCCTACGACTCCACCAAGGCATCGCTGTACCACCTGGTGCGCCGCTCGCACCGCGCGCAGTTCGAGGGCTACTCCGAGCGGATCCTGCAGAACTTCGGCAAGTACCTGAGCGGAATGGTGATCCTGGCGTTCCTCAACGCGACCTACAGCCTCATCCTGCTGCTGGTCACCGGCGTGCCCGGAGCGTTCCTGATCGCACTCGCGGCGTTCTTCATCACGCTCATCCCGCTGATCGGAACGGTGCTCACCACCATCCTGATGACGATCCTGGCGCTGATCCACTCGCCGGTGAGCGCGATCCTCGTGCTGATCTTCATGCTGATCTACATGCAGGTGGAGGCATACATCCTCACGCCGAAGGTGATGGGCAAGGCGGTGCAGATCCCCGGCTCGGTCGTGCTCATCTCCGCCCTCGCGGGGTCGACCCTGTTCGGCCTCCCCGGCGCTCTCGTCGCCATCCCGATCTCCGCCGGCATCATCCTCATCATCAAGGAGGTCGTGATGCCCAGGAAAGATCGGACGTAGCGGGCGTAGAGTCCATCGACGTGACCACCACGATCGCCCTCATCACCGGGGCAAACAAGGGAATCGGCTTCGAGACGGCCCGGCGGCTCGGCGAGCTCGGGATGACCGTGCTCGTCGGTGCGCGCGACGAGCAGCGCGGGCTCGCAGCGGAGGCCGCGCTGCGGGACGGCGGCGCCGACGCCCGGTTCGTTCAGCTGGACGTGACCGACGAGGGCTCGATCGCGCGGGCCGCTGTGGGGATCGACCGGGAGTTCGGCCGCCTCGACGTGCTGGTCAACAACGCAGGCACGGCCACCGTCTCCCGCCAGCGAGCCGTCGCCAGCGCGACCTCCCTGGCGGACATGCGCGCCGTCTACGACATCAACGTGTTCGGCCTGGTCGCAGTCACCAACGCGATGCTGCCGCTGCTCCGCCGCTCTGCGGCTGGGCGCATCGTCAACGTGTCGAGCGAGGTCGGCTCGATCGGGTCGCAGTCCGACCCGGCCAGCCCGCTGTACGACATGCCCGCGTCCGCGCAGTATCCGTCGTCCAAGGCGGCGGTCAACATGCTCACCGCGATGTACGCGAAGGAGCTGAGGGGCACCCCGATCAAGGTGAACGCCGCCAACCCCGGCTTCACGGACACCGACTTCAACGACCACCGCGGCATCCGCTCGGTCGAGGACGGCGCCGAGCCGAGCGTCCACCTGGCGACGCTGCCCGACGACGGGCCGTCCGGCGTGCTCTGGGGGCACCTGTGGCTGCGGGAGGGCGAAGGAGGCTACGGCGTGCTGCCCTGGTAGCCGGTTCGGCGCGCGCCAGCACGGCCACGGCCGCGCCACCACCGCACCGCCCGCAGATCGTCGGGCCTGAAGCCGCCCTGCGGCAGCGCCGCCCGGATCCGCTCATCGTCGAACGACCGCCACGGCCGCAGGCCCTCCGGCAGCTCGGGCGCGTACGGCGCCGGCTCGTCCACGCCCTCGGCCAGCATCCGGGCCTGGGCCTTCGCGACCAGCGGGACCACCATCGTCCACTCGGTGAGCCGGGCGAGCACCCGGATCGTCCAGACCGGCGCCGGGACGTAGACGGGCCGGCGCCCGGCGACGCGCGCGATGCGGCGGACGGCCTCCCCCAGCGTGAGCTCGTCCGCGCCCATGACCGCGACGGTCGGGTCGGGAATGCGGCCCTCCAGCGCGGCGACCAGCACGTCGACGGCGTCGTCCACCGGCACCGGCCTGACGTTCCGCTCGCGGAAGCCGACCGTCGCGAAGATCGGGAGGGTCCGCACCGCGCGCGTGACGTGGTCGATCATGTGATCGCCCGCACCGTAGATCATCCCGCACTTGAGGATCGTGTGCTCGATCCCGGAGGCGCGCACGAGCTCCTCCGCGGCGAACTTCGTCTCGTGATACGGCGACCCGCAGTCCGGCCTGGCTCGCAGGAAGCTGACCATGACGATCCGCTTGACGCCCGCCCGCCGCGCGGCCTCCACGACGGCGCGCGTCCCGTCGACGTGGACCCGCTGGAAGGTCTGGCCGCCGAGCTCGCGGTTGATCCCCGCGCAGTGCGCGACCGCGTCGCAGCCGTCGAAGGCCCGCGTCAGGGCGTCCACGTCGTCGATGTCGACGCCGGTGCGACGAGAGACGATCACGGTCTCGACGGGATCCAGCCGCTCGACGAGGTGACGTCCGACGAACCCGGTTCCCCCGGTGATGGCGATGCGCACAGTCCCTGCTCCTTCGCTTGTTAGCAATGAAGCTAAACTGTATCTAGCAATGGTGCTATATTGCAACCATGACAGACAGCGCGACCGAGGTGTTCGCGGCGCTCGCGCATCCGACGCGGCGCCAGATCCTCCAGGACCTCAAAGATGGAGAGCTCGCGGCCGGGGAGATCGCCGCTCGCTTCAACGCCACCGGCCCGACCATCTCCCGTCACCTGAGCGTCCTGCGCCAGGCCGGCCTCGTCACCGAGCGCCGGGACGCCAACCGCATCCTCTACTCCCTGGTCACCGACCGGCTCGCGCTCTCGGTGGGCGACTTCCTGTCGACCGTGTGCCCGGAGCAGATCGTGCTGCGCGAGGTGCGCAAGCGCGGCAACGGCCGGGGCACCGGACGCGCGGCCGGTCAGCCTGCGGGGTAGTCCCGCGACGACGGTGAGGCTCGCGCCCGCCTATCCCCGCACCCGCTCCCCCCCCTTCCGGTTCAGCACCACCAGCCCGCCGGCCGCCACCAGCGCCAGCGCCGCCGGGATGACGAACACCAGCGGCAGCCCGAGCGCGCCCGCCCCGAGGCCGCCCGCGAGCCCGCCTACCGCCGAACTGAGCGCAGGCGCGCTGAGGTAGATCGCCGACGCCGTGGCGATCGCGGCGGGGAGCAGCCGCTGGGCCACGATGATCCCGAGGCCGGCGAAGACGCCCCAGACGCCGCCCATCAGGACTTGGCCCGCGAAGAGGCCGAGCGCCGTCCCTGTCGTGGCGAAGAGGAGGTTCGCGCCCACCCCGAAGAGCGCGCCGAGCACCATGAGGGGCAGCATCCCCATCCGCCGTGCGACCACGACCGCGACCGGCATCAGCACGAGCTCGACCAGCGGCTGGATGCCGATGATCGCGCCGCTGAGGGCGGCAGGGAAGTGCAGCTGGTCGTTCATGTAGATCGGCAGGTACGCGTACTTGATCGGCTCGCCGGCATACACCAGGATGAACAGCCCCGTGAACGCGAGGAGCGCGGCCATCGCCCGCACCGGCACGTGCGCGACCGGCCGCGGGGCGTCCGGGTCGTCCGCGGTCGCGTCGACGCGCTCGCGCAGCGTCCCGAGCGGCACGATCTGGGCGAGCGTGCACACCGCGGTTGCGACCAGCATGGTGCGCAGCCCCGCCTGAGCCGCGAGGAACGCGCCGGCCACCGGCCCGATGACCCAGCCGAGGGTCAGCGCCATCCGCACGATCGACACCACGCCGTCTGCCGCCGGGGTCGGCGACGCCGCGAGCTCGTCGTGGATGGCCGCGAAGAGCTGGGAGGTCGCCGCGCCAGCGAAGCCGAGCACGACAGCGCTGATCACGAACGGCATCCACAGCGCTCCGGAGTACGCGATCGCGAGCCAGCCGGCGAACCCGGCGACCGCGCAGATCCGGAACAGCCCGAGCCGGCGACCGGTGCGGTCGGAGCGCCGCCCGATCAGGTAACCGGCGACCGGGGCGGTGAGGTTGGTGAGGTAGTAGAGGCCGGCCGTGGTGAGCGAGGCGCCCAGGTCCCTGACCAGGAACTGGGCGATCTGCGGCGCGGCGGCGGAGAAGCCGAGGCCGGAGAGGAACAGTGCGACCGTCGCGCCGCGGTAGAGCGGGGAGGCCAGCACGACCCGCACGGCGGACGGGGTGCGGGTGAGTTGATCGGTCATCGAAAGCGGGGTCTCCCTCGGGCGGGCCGGAAAAACCCACTATTGGATGGTTTGTGCGATGGTAGGCGCTGTGAGCCGCCTCCGCAAGCGCGACCTCACCGGGAGGTCGACTCCCCCGCACCCGAACCCGCACCCGCACCCGTCCCCGCACCCGTCCCCGTCGCGAGGAACGCCGTCCCGAAGCACAGCTCCTCCCACGCTGCGTCCGCCAGCGCGTCCCGCATCGCCTGGCGGATGACCTCCCACGGCCGCCGCCCGATCCACTCGTCCAGGGAGGCCGACTTCCCCACCGCCGCGACCCCGAGCCGCCTCACCCAGGCCGGCGTGCGGTCGGGCGCCTTCAGGTCGAGCACCGCCCAGCGGCCGCCGCGGACGAGCGCCGCCGCCCCGTGCGCGACGACCGCGCCGCAGTCCGGCACCTGCGTCAGCGCGTAGGTGGACAGGATGGCGTCCACCCCGCCCGGGAAGGCGAACTCCGCCGCCTCCGCCTGCACCAGTTCCACGTTCCGCCAGCCGTGCGCCGCGACCCGCGACCGGGCGCGGTCGAGCATCGCGTCGGTCAGGTCGACCCCGATGAGCCGTCCGCCCGGGCCGATCGCGTCCTGCAGCAGCGGGAAGTTCAGCCCAGTGCCGCAGGCGACCTCCACCACGGTCGCGCCGGGGCGCAGGCCGAGCGCCCGCACGGTGCGGAGCCGCTGCGACCGCTGCGGGTAGCCGGGCACCGGATACAGCCGCGAGGTGAGGTCGTAGTGCGCGGCCTTCCGCCGGTAGACCTCGATCAGGCGCTGGGCGCCGTCCACCCGGGTCACGGCGACCCCGCGCCCGCCTGCACGTCGGCCTCCACCGCGGCCTTGATCGCGGCCATCTCGATGTCGCTGGTGCGCTGGATCCTGCTCCGGAGGATGCCGGGCGGGATGAGGCGCATGACGTTCGCGAGGTCGACCTCCACCCACATGATGGCGTCGGTGCTGTCCTCGCCGGCCGGGAGGATCTCCATCCCCCAGCGCGCCGGCGAGGACCCGATGGTGCCCGCGAACGCCATCGTGTGGGGTTCATCGACGCCGGTGATCCGCTCGCTGCGGCGATGCTCCCGCCGGAAGTCCCTCGCCCGCTGATCGATCCACCCGCCGGCGACGAGCGAGCCGCCGCCCCGGACGTTGCACTCGAGCACGGTGGGCGCCCACTCGGCCCAGCGCCCGACGTCGGCCAGGTAGTCCCACACGTCGCGGACACTGCCGGCGACGACGATCCTGCTCTCGGTGCGAATGGTCATGGGTCAGGCCGCGGGGTCGTCACGGCGTGCGTCCTCCTGTGAGGTACACGGGGTGGGCGGGTGGAAGGTTCACCGCGCTCAGCCGCGTCGCGACGTGTTCAGACCTCGTCGTCCCGACCATAGGCGAACAGGGACCACGGCGGGACATCATACGGGTCCGTCCCCTCCAGCGAGCGCCGATCCGTGTGATCGCCGAACTCGCGCCGGACGTAGTCGAGGAGATCCCGCCCGTAGAAGATCACGTCGGTCTGCCAGACGGAGAACACCGGCGCGCCCGGGCCGGCCGGCGACGCGGGCAGGTACCGATGGCCGTACACCGGGACCAGCGTGGGCCAGTGCCTGATCCGCTCGCGCGCGACGTCCACGCGTTCGTCGAGCTCGCTCGGCGCGTCGCCCCAGGACGCCGGCCAGAATCCACTCTCCCGTACGTCGAACAGTGCCCCCTCCCGAGGCCACGACAGAGCGTGCTCGAGGGCAGCGTCGTCACCGCGCCAGTCGATCCACCGGCCGCCGCGCGGTGCAGCGAGCGACAGGAAGTCGCGATGGTCCGGGCTGAAGCCGAATCCGAAGCGATCCTCGATGGCCTCCAGTTCGGCGGGGGTGAGCCCGGGATCGAGCGGGACGCCCCGGGACCGCAGGAAATCAATACTGGCGGCTGCGGTCATGCAGGAAGCCTAGTGACCCGACCGATATCCCGGGATGTCGCATCCCGCCCATCCCCTCGACCTGGAGCAGGATGAGGCCACGCCCCCACCACCGACGAATGGCCCGGAGTCACGACAACGATGCAGAATCCCACGGTCAGCACGATCGGTGTGCCCCCGACGCCGACGTCGCCGGTGCGTTCGTACTACCGGTATCCCGCCCCTCACGACGACCTCTGGCTGTATTACGACGGGCAGACCTGGGTCGGAGAGCCTCGGACACTGCCGTGGCTCCGGCAACCGGTCGCGTGGGCGCGCGGGCGGGCGCCAGTGTGGTCGTTCTTCGCGGTCCTCGGCGTGACGGTCGTGGCGATCGTCCTGACCTACTCCCCCTGGCGGTGAGGCCGGTGTTCGTTCGCGACCGGCTCGTCCGGAGATGGACCACGTCGATCGGTCCCGGGTTGGCGGAGGACCTCGCGCGCGCCTACCTGCCCCAGCTGCTCCTGATCGTGACGTACCCGGTCTGGTGGGCGATCGAGATTCTGCATGCCGTCACCAGAGGCCCGGCCCACTCCATGCTCGGGATGGTGAACGCCGGTTTCCCCGTGGTGCTGCTGGCCGTCGTGGTCGTCGTCCTGGTCCTGCTCCGCCGGGTGCGCAACGCCATCCGTCGCACCCTGTGGGCCCGCGGCTTCGACACCGCCACGCGCCCGAAGGTGCTCACCCCGTCACGCTTCCGATCCTGGCTCGCCGAGGCGGGTGTCTCACCCGAGCTGGCCGCGGAACTCCTCAGCGAAGCGCATCCGGGACGAAGGGCCACAGCCGGCGACTCGGTCTGACGACGTCCCGCTCGTTACGGCCTGGCCGACAAGATGCTGCTTGGGCAGCTGCGTCGACGAAACGGATCCGCAGTGCCGCTGCCTCCAGGAACCGCCATGCTCAGGACGTGTGGGAGGCCGAACCGATCGCGGCGAGGATCATCACGCCGAACAGGATGATCGGGATGGGCAGGAACCCGCACACGATAGCCGCGATGGCTTCACGCCGACGGAAGCCACCGATGCGCGTGGCCGTGCCGAGACCGATGAACCCGAAGATGATCCCCAGCAGCGCCGGCAGCCAGCACATGAAGATTCCGACGAAGGGGATGAGCGACAGAGCGGCGCCGACGATGCCGAGCACCATCCCGGCGATGGCCAGCCCGTTGGTCGGCGGCTTGGGAGCGTGCTGAACATAGACGTACTGCGTCGGCTGGCTCCCCCAGCCCGGGCCTGAACTCATGGCGCAACCCTGACATCGATCGCGGGTTGCCCGGCAGTCCCAACGCGGGGGTGGTGAACGCGCAGGGCTCCGCTCGGCCGTGGCACCGAGCCCGTACCGCGGTGTGACTGTTCCCGGATGCCGCTATTCGTGTGCCGCCGTGGTGCTACTGCTGCGTGATGCCGACGACTGCGACCAGCATGATGCCAACGATGATGAGCGCCGCCACCGCGAAGATAAGGGTGGCAACGACCGTCAGCCGGCGAACCACCGTGCGACGCGCGTCTGCCCTCGGGTCGGCGTCGACGACGAAGACCTTGGCGATGGCCGTCTCCACGATTCCCGAATACGGAGGCCGTCCGACTGTGACCGAATCGGATCCCGCCACGCTTGCGGCGCTTGCAGCCTTGGGCGCACCGTCACGGACCGGGTTTCGCCCACCGAAGACCGTAACGACGTTCGTCCCTGTCACGACAAGCAACACCAAACCGACGACGAGCGAGGAGAAGAAGACCGCCGGCCGCGAACCCGACGCGTAACTCCACACGGTCGCACCAAGTCCGATGTCGATGAGCAGCAGGGCGCCGTACAAGACCGAACGTTTCACGGCGCGTGAGCGCGCCCCATCGAATGAGTGCCTCGAGGCCCACTCTAGTACGCCAACGAGTCGGCGCCGGAGGATCAATGCGAAGATTCCGATGACGAGCGGCCAGAACGCAATCAACTCCAGAACCACTGACGGCGTGAACACGGGTGCTTCCCTTCGCGGTGAACGGAGTATCAGGATATTTGCCCAAGCGATTCTGCCCGTCTATCTCCGTCCGCTCGGCGATCCCCGGGCAGAATGACCCACGTGAACATAGAACCGATCGTGATGCTCATCGCTGGGTGCGGAAGTATCGCAGCAGGATTCGCAATCGTGCTGTTCCGCTCAGAGTTCGCGGCTAGGAACAAGAAGAACATCGAGGCGAGCATCGTCGGCAAGCTATTCCCAGGTTTCGGCGAACGGTCAACACCGGGAAAGATGATTCCTGTGGGAGTGATATCCGTCATCGTTGGCATCACGCTGATCGTCAGGTCCATCTCGGCGTGATCTCCGAGACACTTCCCGGCCAGTGGCCATGCTTCTGCTCCGCCCCGCCGGACGCCGGACACCGCTCGGAGGCCCCGTACGACGGTTGAGTGCGACCGTGAGGAGGTCGTTCCGTTCCTGCCCTGAGCCGTGGCCGGCAGCCCTCAGGAGGGGAACATCCCGATCCACCACACGGTCAGTCCGAGGAGCACGAACACGGCGCCAACGGTCAGCAACAGCCACAGAAAGCCGACCAGGTACTCGACACCGGCGCGCCCACGGGTATCGGGCACACGCCGCCCCACGAGGCGGTCGATCGTGGATCGACCGCACGCTAGGGCTCCGGAGGACCGATCAGCTGGGTCTTGCCGCCAACATCATCCCTAGGGAGGAGTGCACTCCACTCGCGGGCAATTGCGGCTGCGACAAAACCAGGCCCTCCCCGACAACGAGAAAGGCCCCCGATCCCACTGTTTCCAAGGGATTCGAGGACTTCTCGCCACCTGCGGTGTTGGGTGCGCCCCCAGGGACTTGCACCCGGATACGGGGCCGCCGGAGGGGGGATTAGCTCCGGGAGGTCACCGGTCAGGATTTCCCACACTCGCCGCTGATCCAGCTGCGCGTACGCGTGTACAAGGATGTTTCGCGTCGCGATGCTGTGGCCCTGTGCGACGGATGCGGCTTTCGTCGCGGCCTCGCGCGCATCCCAGACGAACGCCGGCTACTCAGGCAGCAAAAAGATCCTCGGCGCTGCCGAAGGCCGACCGCGCAAAGTACGGATTGCGCACCGCTCCGGCATCGACCAGATCTACCCCGCGACCCACGATCCGTTCCAGCTCTTCCTTCAGGTCGAAGTAGTCGTGGAACAGTCCACCGCGGCCCGGCAAGAAGTCGACGAGAAAATCGACGTCACTAGTCTCGCGGTCAAACTTCTCGCCAAGCACCGACCCGAAGATGCGAAGTCGCTTGACGCCATGTGCTTCGCACGCGTGAGCGATCGCCTCCACATCGACTGGCACCGCGGTGATCATGGCAGGAATCATCCCACGCCGACGGATTCCGCGGCTAAAGGTGCAGGGCTGCCCAGCTCGCGGTGCTCACGGTCGCCTGCCCCGTTTCAATTCGTGGAGCACTCATCCACCCCTTGGGGCGTGAGCTTTGAATCGGATCGGACAAGTTCGAAGCACAGAGGATTTCCGGATCCGGTGTCTAGACCGAACGCGATCGTTCGCTCATTGTCGCGGCCGGTGACGAAGAGACCATTACTTCGGCACGTCCCTGAATCCGGATACAGCGTTATGTTCTGATTCTCCGGGAGGATGCCCCACTTCCCGGAACAACTCACAACCGGGCCGCGCGGCTCATCCGAAATGCCGTCAACAACGTATTCCGGCATGTTCGTCATGACGAAAGTCGAATCCGATCTCAGAACCAGCCGGCCCGGACCATGCGCCCACGTACCGACCACGTCAGAGGCGACCCTTGCCGGCGGGTAGGAGCCGCCAGTACAACCGGCAAGCGCGAACAGAAGACCGACGATTGCGGCTCCCGCGCCCAAGCGTCCCCCACCCTCACGCGACTGCATGTATCACCGCCAGCCAGAACCCGTCAGCGCGCAACGACGGGGTCATCAACAGCTCCCTCGCCGGCCGGCGGCGCTGCCTCAGCAGTCCCCTGCCCAGCGGCCCGGCTGGCAGGTGGCGCCGTCCATCCCGCTTCCGGGAGCGAAGGCGATACTGTCCACCAGCCAGATGCCGTCCTTCTGGATAAGTGTCGCGATCTGCGGGGTGGCGTAGCCGTACTCGGGAAGTGGGTGCGGCCGCGGCATCATGGTGGTCTCGGTGAAGTCCACGACGACATCGTCTCCCTTCCTGCTCATCGTGGTCGTGTCGATCGATGTCGTGAAGCCGACGAGCGTGTCGGGCACGCTTCCCGCGGACGGGGCCCGCTTGAGCCGCGCCCCTTCGGCGATCGTGACCTGCCGGGGAAAGGCCGGGGACCTGAACGAAGATGCGAGCGCCGAAGTCACCATCCGACCGTCCCGGTAGTTGATGTCGGCTCTGATGGCCTGGCGAATCTCGGCCTGGTCGGAGGGCATGATCCCCTGAGCCATCGAAGCGACGGTCGTCGCTCCCAATACGAGCAGCAGCATCATCGCCGCCCCTGTCACGCCGCCTACCACCCACCAGATACGCACCCGCGATCTCATCGACTCGTCTCTCCCCCATCGTGCTCCAGACGCTACCCGCGAACCGCTTGGCGTTCACGCTCTCCTAGCCGCGCACGCAAATGCGAATGACGTCAGTCAATCGCTCCAGTGCGACACGCGCGTCCTCCTTGAGATGCATTTGGGCGTGAAGCGAAGGACAAGAGACGACTCAATCAGAGGTGGGCGCAAAGTGGGCAAACGGCCTCATCATGCACCGGCTTGCGACAACGAAGAAGCCCCCGATCCCAGTGTTTCCACGGAATCGGGGGCTTCTCGCCACCTGCGGTGTTGGGTGCGCCCCCAGGGACTTGAACCCTGAACCCATTGATTAAGAGTCAATTGCTCTGCCGATTGAGCTAGAGGCGCATTCGCTCCGGTTTCCCGGACCGAGGCTCAACATTAGCATCCGGTCCGGGCGGGACGCCAATCGACGCCACCGCAAGTGCACCCCGGGCGTGTCCCGGCGCAGGGCCGCTAGGCTCCTGGCGTGAACGACGCTCGTGACACCGCCCCGCTCCGCTCCGACGACCTGGCGCTCGCGCTGCGGCTCGCCGACCTCGCCGACGGCATCTCGTCCGCGCACTTCCGGGAGCGCGGCCTGCACATCGACACCAAGCCCGATCGCACGTTCGTCACGGAGGCCGACCTGGCCGTCGAGCGGGCCATCCGGGAGGCGCTCGCCGTCGAGCGGCCGGGTGACGGCATCCTCGGCGAGGAGTACGGCACCGAGGGCGACACCGCGCGGCAGTGGATCCTCGACCCGATCGACGGGACCTCCAACTACCTGCGCGGCGTGCCGGTGTGGGGAACGCTCATCGCGCTCGCCGAGGACGGCAAGCCGGTCGTCGGTGTGGTCAGCTCCCCCGCGCTCGGCAAGCGCTGGTGGGCGGCGGCCGGCGGCGGCGCGTGGACGACGGACGCCCCCGGCGCAGAGCCGCGGAGCATCCGGGTGTCGGCCGTCGACGACCTCGCGAACGCGTCGGTCAGCTTCCAGAGCATCGCGCAGTGGGATCAGGCCGGCTACCTCGACCGGCTCGTCGCGCTCACCCGGCGGGTGTGGCGGGACCGCGCGTACGGCGACATGTGGGCGTACATGCTGCTGGCGGAGGGTCTCCTGGACGCGGTGGGCGAGTTCGACGTGAAGACCTACGACCTGGCAGCGCTCATCCCGATCGTGGAGGAGGCCGGCGGCGCCCTCACCTCGGTGACAGGCGAAGCGGGGCCGTCCCACGGCTCCTCGCTCGCGTCGAACGGCCTGCTGCACGCGGCCCTGCTCGACGCGCTCGCGTAGCGGGGCGAGTGCCGAGCAGGCAATGCCGGAGAACACTTTCATAGGGTCCGAATCCCGCGACCGCGGCACCCTCCACCCAATAGGCTCGACCGTGTGAACACCCACAGCGCCGAGCCCCTCGTGCACATCGCCGGCTTCCGCATGGACTTCGGGCGCACCACCGTCATCCGCGACCTCTCCTTCGACATCGTCCGCGGCGAGACGTTCGGCTTCCTCGGCAGCAACGGCTCGGGCAAGACCACGACGATCCGCGCGCTGCTCGGCATCTACCAGCCGACCGCCGGCGTCCTGCACATCGACGGCAAGGACTTCTCCCCGGAGGCCGGCGAGCGGCTCGGCTACCTCCCGGAGGAGCGCGGCCTGTACAAGAAGGAGTCCGTCATCGACGTGATGGTCTACTTCGGCCGGCTGAAGGGCCTCGGCGCCGAGAAGGCGCGGCGCTGGTCGAGCGAGTACCTCGAGCGCGTCGGGATCGGCGACAAGGAGAAGGTGCGGCTCGACAAGCTCTCCGGCGGCCAGCAGCAGAAGGTGCAGCTCGGGGTCACGATCATGAACCAGCCGGAGCTGCTCATCCTCGACGAGCCGACGAAGGGCTTCGACCCGGTCAACCGGCGCCTGCTCATGGACATCATCGACGATCAGAAGCGCGCAGGCTCCACCGTGATGATGGTGACCCACCAGATGGAGGAGGTCGAGCGGCTCTGCGACCGTGTCATCCTCCTCAAGGACGGCGTCTCCCGCGCCTACGGCACCGTCTCCGAGGTGCAGGAGCAGTTCGGCGGCACCGTCGTGCACGTCGACCACGACGGCACGATCCCCTCCTCCCCCGCCTACCGCGTCGCGAAGGACGAGGACGGGCACGCCGAGCTGGAGGTCGCCAACGACGCCGACACCGCTGCGATCCTCCGCGGCCTCGTGGACACCGGCCTCCGCATCACCCGCTTCGCCCCCACCCGCAAATCCCTGGACGACATCTTCGTCGAGGTCTACGGCGCCGAGAGCCGCCAGGAGGACTGAGCATGGCCCGCCACAACCTCTCCACCGTCATCGGGTTCGAGTTCACCCGCACGATCAAGAAGCGCAGCTTCTGGGCCGTGACGCTCATCCTGCCGATCCTGGTCTTCGGCCTCGGCGCGCTCGTCATCTCGGCGAACGTCTCCAGCGCCAACACCGCCGACCAGCAGAAGAACGCGCGCTTCGACTTCCTCTACGTCGACGCGTCCGGGCTGGTCGACCCAGCGGTCGCGAGCAGCTACGGGGGCAAGGAGATCGCCAGCAGCTCGGAGGGGGTCGAGGAGGTGCAGATCGGCGGCACGCCGGCCTTCTTCGACTACCCGGCCGACCCCTCCAAGCAGACGATCAAGGTCTACGGGACCGACGCCGGCGTATTCGCGAACAGCAAGTACTCCGCCGTCGCCCAGTCGCTGCTGGCGACGAGTGTGGAGCAGAAGCTGAACAGCCCGGTGGATGTCGCGATCCTCCGCGGCGAGACGAACACCTCGACGACCACGTTCAAGGATGGCGCGGTCGCGCCCGGCTTCCAAGGCATCCTGCCCCCGCTGATCTTCCTGGCCGCCTTCTTCGTGGTGATCGTGTTCCTCGGCAACCAGATGCTCAACTCGACCCTGGAGGAGAAGGAGAACCGGGTCACGGAGATGATCCTCACGACGATCAACCCGACCAACCTCCTGGTCGGCAAGGTGGTGTCGCTGTTCGCGGTCGGCATCATCCAGATCGCGGTGTTCGCCCTGCCGGTCGTGATCGGCTACCTGTTCTTCCGCGACCAGCTCGCCATCCCGAACTTCGACCTCAGCTCGCTGGTTTTCGACCCGCAGAAGATGATCGTCGGCGCGCTCATCACGATCGGCGGGTTCGCGCTCTTCACCGGGACGCTCGTCGCCGTCGGCGCTGTGATGCCGACCGCGAAGGATGCCGCGCCGTTCTTCTCGGTCGTGATCTTCGCCGTCGTCATCCCGATCTACGCGTCCAGCTACGCGGTCAGCACGCCGCAGGCGCCCATCGTGCAGGTCCTGGCGTTCTTCCCCTACACGGCGCCGATCACCGCGCTGATCCTCAACGCGTTCGGGTCGCTGCCGCTCTGGCAGGCGATCGTGATCATCGTCGAGCTGTTCGTCCTGTCGTACGTGGTGCTCCGGCTGGCCGTGCGGCTCTTCCGCTACGGGTCCATCGAGTACTCCAGCAAGGTGCGCATCCGGGATGTGCTGGGGCGCAGGCCCGCCGCAGGATCGGCGGTCCGCTGATGCTCGCCGTGGTCGTGCCGCAGCCGGGCGACGCGGAGGTCCTGACCATCGCCGACGTCCCGGAGCCGCAGCCCGCACCCGGCGAGGTGCGCATCCGCGTGATCGCGGCCGGGCTGAACGGCGCCGACCTCAGCCAGCGCCGCGGCTTCTACCCGCCGCCTCCCGGCGCGCCAGAGTGGCCGGGCCTCGAAGTGTCCGGCGTCATCGACGCGATCGGCACGGACGTCGAGCCCGGGCGCTGGCGTGAGGGCGACCTCGTCTGCGCGCTGCTGCCCGGCGGCGGCTACGCCGAGTACGTCACGGTGGACGCCGGACTCGTGCTCCCGATCCCGCCCGGCGTGGACCCCGTGGAGGCCGCCGGCCTGCCCGAGGTCGCCGCCACTGTCTGGTCGAACGTGTTCGACCTCGGCGCGCTGGCGCCCGACGAGACCCTGCTGGTCCACGGCGGCTCCAGCGGGATCGGCAGCATGGCCATCCAGCTCGCCCACGCGCTGGGCTCACCGGTGATCGCGACCGCCGGCAGCCCCGAGAAGGCCGCCTTCTGCCGCGGCCTCGGCGCGGACGCCGCCGTCGACTACCGGACCGACGACTTCGTGGCGGCCGTCCGCGCCTTCACCGACGGCCGCGGCGCCGACGTCGTCCTCGACATCGTCGGCGGCGCGTACATCGCCCGAGACCTCGAGGCCCTCGCGACCGGCGGCCGCATCATGTCGATCGCGATCCGCGACCGCACCCCGGCCGCGGTGGACATGGGCCTCCTGATGACGAAGCGCGCCCGCCTGCAGGGCACGACGCTGCGCGCCCGTCCGCTCGCCGAACGGGTCGCCATCATCGCCGCTGTGCTCGAGCGCGTCTGGCCGCTGCTGGAGTCCGGAGAGATCCGCCCGGTCATCGACTCGGTGTTCCCGCTGGCGGACGCGGCCCAGGCGCACCGGCGGATGGAGTCGTCCGCGCACCTCGGAAAGATCCTGCTCCGCGTGTCCTGATCCCCGCGTACAGCGCATCCCCCGCGAACGCGCCGGCCCAGCCGTCGGCGTGCGACGGATCCTGCGTCCGCCGGACGGATGATCCACGGGGCTCCCCGACGGCGACGCTCGTTCAGTGGGAGGATCGAACCATGACCACGCCGCCCTCCGACGACGCCCTGCTCGCCCTGCCGAAAGCCGAGCTCCACCTGCACATCGAGGGCACCCTCGAGCCCGATCTGGCGTTCGAGCTCGCCGGGCGCAACGGGGTGGACCTGCCCTACGCCTCGGTCGAGGAGCTCGCCGCGCAGTACGACTTCTCCGACCTGCAGTCGTTCCTCGACCTCTACTACGCGACGATGGCCGTGCTGCGCACCGAGGACGACTTCGCCGAGCTCACCCGCCGGTACCTCCGGACGGCCGCCGCGCAGGGCGTGCGGCACGCCGAGCTGTTCTTCGATCCGCAGGCGCACGTGGCGCGCGGCGTCCCGATCGAGGCGGTCGTGGACGGGATCAGCGGAGCCCTGGCGGAGGCCGAACGCGACCTCGGGATGTCGGGCGGGCTCATCCTGTGCTTCCTGCGCGACCAGCCGGTGGAGTCCGCCGACGCCATCCTCACCGCCGCGCTCACCCGGCCCGAGCGGTTGCTCGGGGTCGGGCTCGACTCGGCCGAGGTCGGCTATCCGCCCGAGCTGTTCACGGATGTGTTCGCCCGGGCGAAGGACGCCGGGCTGCGCGCGGTGGCGCACGCGGGCGAGGAGGGTCCGCCCTCCTACATCGTCCAGGCGCTCGACCTGCTCGGCGTGGAGCGCATCGACCACGGCATCCGGGCGGCAGAGGACCCGGAGCTGTTGGCGCGCCTGGCCGCGGACGGCATCCCGCTCACCGTGTGCCCGCTGTCCAACGTCCGCCTCCGCACCGTCCCCGAGCTGAGCGACCACCCGCTGCTGCGGCTCGACCGCGCTGGGGTCCGCGTCACGGTGAACTCGGACGACCCGGCGTACTTCGGCGGCTACGCCGGCGACAACTACCTCGCGATCCGGGACGCGCTCGGAGTCACGTCCGAACAGGCCGAGCGGTTCGCGCGCACCTCCATCGCCGCCTCGTTCGCGACCGCAGAGCGGAAAGCCGAACTGCAGCGGGAGGTCGACGCGTGGCGGAGCTGACGGGAGGCCGGGTCGGGAGCATCATCCGGCCCGACGGACGCTCCGTGCGGTTCTTCGACACCGGAGCCCCGGAGGGCCCCGGAGCAGCGGACGACACCGACGCGCCGGTCGTCGTCTGGCACCACGGCACTCCCCAGACCGGGGCCGTCATCCAGCCCGTCGCTGACGCGGCCGCAGCCCGCGGCCTCCGCGTCGTCTCGGTCGCCCGGCCCGGCTACCCGGGGTCCGCCGCCCGGGCCGGACGCACGGTCGCCGACGCGGCGGCCGATGTGCTCGCCGTCCTCGACGCGCTCGGCGTCGACGGCTTCACCACGCTCGGCGCCTCCGGCGGCGGCCCGCACGCACTCGCCTGCGCCGCGCTCGCCCCGTCACGCGTGAGAGCGGTGGTGTCGCTCGCCGGCATCGCTCCGTTCTGGGGCGACGTCGACTGGTTCGCCGGGATGGCCGACCCGGGCGGCCTCCGCGCCGCGCTCGCCGGCCGGGACGCCCGCGCAGCGCACGCCGAGACCGCCGAGTTCGAGCCGGAGTCGTTCACCGACCGCGACTACGAGACCCTCAAAGGCCCGTGGGCCGCGCTCGGTGCCGACGCCGGAGCCGGCGCCGCCGAGGGGCACGCCGGCGAGGTGGACGACGACCTCGCCTTCGTCACCCCCTGGGGCGTCGAGCTGGGCGCGGTGTCCGCCCCGACCCTCCTCGTGCAGGGCGGACGCGACCGCGTCGTCCCGGCCACGCACGCCGGCTGGATGCTCGAACGGCTCCGCCGCGGCGAGCTCTGGCTGCGTCCGCGCGAGGGCCACGTCTCGGTGCTGACCGCGCTCCCCGTTGCGCTGGACTGGGTGGTCGCGACCTCCACCCGCTGACCGAAACGCTCACGTTTCTGTGGGTTCTTTCAGAAAAGCGCCCTTCTCCTGCTAGGGTCGCGGGAAGTCACCGGCTGGGCCACTGCGAGGCACGCCGCCACCCCGTTCCCGAAGGAGAGCTCATGACGACGACGTCCACTGCGCCCGCGCCCGCACGCTCCGGCACGCTGCGCCGCAGCCTGGGGCTGTGGGCCATCGTCGGCCTCGGCCTCGGGTACATGACGCCGACCGTCGTCTTCGACACCTTCGGCATCGTCTCCGATGAGACCAGCGGCGCCGTCCCCGCCGCGTACCTGGTCGCGCTCATTGTGATGATGTTCACGGCCGTCAGCTACGGCAAGATGGCGGGCGCCATCCCGAGCGCCGGGTCGGCGTACACGTATGTGCGGGAGTCCATCCACCCGAACCTCGGCTTCATGGTCGGCTGGACCTCCCTCATCGACTACGTGCTGCTGCCGATGGTGAACTGCCTGATCATCCGGCTCTACCTGGAGCAGGTCTTCCCCGGCGTCCCCGGCTGGATCTGGGTCGTGATCTACTGCGCAGCGGTCACGACGCTCATCTACTTCACGATGCGCGGCACCTCGAACATCAACATGATTTTGCTCGTCTTCGCCATCGTCGTGATGACCGTGTTCGTGGTCATGGTGATCGCGCAGCTCGCGAACGGCGCGGGCGACGGCACGGTCGCCTCGGTGAAGCCGTTCTTCCACGACGGCGTCACCCTGTCGGCCGTGCTCACCGGCGCGACGGTGGTCTGCTTCTCGTTCATCGGCTTCGACGCGGTGACCATGTACGCCGAGGAGGCAAAGACTCCGAAGGTGATGCCGCGGGCGATCCTGCTGACGGTGGCGATCGGCGGGGCGATCTTCCTCATCGCCGGTTTCTTCACGCAGCTCCGGTTCCCGACGAACGCTCCGTTCGGCGAGTTCACCGACGACCCGCTCCCCCAGATCGGCCTCATCGTCGGCGGCCCGGTCTTCCAGGCCATCTTCGTCTCGGCCGGCTTCGCTGCCACGCTCGCTTCCGGCCTCGCGTCGCACGCGTCGGTGTCCCGGATGCTGCTGGTGATGGGCCGCAACAACGTCCTCCCCCGCCGGTTCTTCGGCTACGTCCACCCCCGGACGCACACGCCGACGCTGAACATCGTGCTCGTCGGGGTGATCTGCCTGCTGGCGGCGTCGTTCACGCTCGAGATGATTTCGGCCTTCATCAACTTCGGCGCGCTGATCGCCTTCACCTTCGTGAACATCTCGGTGATCGCGTGGTTCGCGGTCCGCCAGGGCCGTCGCAAGACCGTCCGCGACGTCGTGAGCTTCATCGTCCTCCCGGCGATCGGCATGGCGCTGACGGGCGTCCTCTGGGCGAACCTCCACGCGGACGCGCTGATCGGCGGCCTGATCTGGACCGCGATCGGCTTCGCGTACCTGCTCGTGCTCACGCGCGGCTTCCGCCGCCGGGCCGCGGCCTTCGACGAGAACCAGCCGGTCACCGGGTTCACGACGGCGGTCGGGAAGGACCGGGAGCCGACGCCGTAGGGTCGGCGGATCGTCCACTCACCTGCGAGTCACCCGAACCGCGCGCCCGCACCGCACTGTTCGTTCTAGTGTTGGCTCAAGTGTCTTGTCGTCGGGCGCCGCACGTTTCCGCGCCCGACCCCGGGGAGGAGTTACCGATGTCCGAGCTCGACCTCAATCAGCCGTTGACGCCGCCGGATCAGCCGGCGGCCGGGGTGAGCCTCACGCCTCCCGCCGCGGTGCCGGAGGTCGGCGGCGACCAGGCCGTCGGGATGGTCGCCGTGCCCGCCGACAAGCGGGCGGAGCTCGCCGCGAAGGCGGACGAGTTCGTCTCCGGGCTCGCCGGGGTGGAGCCGGGGAGCCCCGAGTTCACCCGCCGCGTCGACGAGATCGCGCGGATGGGCGTGCAGGAGATCCGGTCGTCCTCCGAGGTGTCCAACCGGATGCTGCAGCGGCCGGAGTCCTCGCTCGCCGCCGCCCGCGGTCGCGGCGGCCCCTCCGACCCGCAGACCCAGGTCGCCCAGACCCTGCAGCAGCTCCGCACGACGATCACCGACCTCGACCCTGGCCACTCGAACCTGTCCGGCTCGAAGGGCTTCCTCGGGAAGCTGCCGGGCGGCAAGTCCCTGATGCGCTACTTCGAGCGCTACCAGCCGGCGCAGAAGCAGCTCGACGCGATCATCACCGCCCTCATCTCCGGTCAGGACGCCCTCCTCAAGGACAACGCCGCCATCGACCTGGAGCGCACCAACCTGTGGGCGACGATGGGCAAGCTCGGCGAGTACACCACGCTCGCGAAGGCCCTGGACGACTCGATCGAGGCGCGCGCAGCGCAGCTCCGCGCCAGCGACCCGCGCCGGGCGGACGCCCTGCTCGCCGACGCGCTCTTCCCGATCCGCCAGCGCAGGCAGGACCTGACGACGCAGATCGCGGTGTCCGTGCAGGGCTACCTCGCGCTCGACGCCATCCGCAAGAACAACCTGGAGCTGATCAAGGGCGTCGAGCGCGCTCGCACGACCACCGTCGCAGCCCTGCGCACAGCGATCATCGTCGCGCAGGCGCTCGGCAATCAGGAGTTGGTGCTCGACCAGATCAGCGCGCTCAACGATGCGACGAACTCCATGATCGACCGCACCGGCGAGTTGCTGCGCCAGCAGACGGCGCGCGTCCACGAGGACGCCGTCTCCACCGGCGTCAGCCTGGAGACGCTGCAGCACGCCTTCGACAACGTCTTCGCGACGATGGACTCCATCGACAGCTACCGCGTGAAGGCGGTCGAGAGCATGGCGAAGACAGTGGACGCCTTGGAGCAGCAGATCTCGCGCTCGCGCAGCTACCTGGACCGGTCGCACTCGGGCACGAGCAGCTGACCCGGCGCCCGGCTCGCGTGCGCGTCGCGCCCGGGGCAATCGAGCTCAGGGCAGGTCGAGCCGCGACGCCCCGAACCGCTCCGACAGGAACCGCCCGTTGACCAGCAGCGCCGACGCGTCCTGCTCGATCGCGGCGTCCCGCATCCGCTTCGCCGCGCGCTCCAGCTCGGAGAGCTGACCGACCAGTGCCCCCGACGCGGTCGTCCCGTCCGGGAAGACGTGGTCGGCCGCCCAGTCGGCCGGCAGCGACAGGTACGCGCGCAGCGTGTCAGGGAGGTAGACGGTTGCCGTCCGCCGCACCACGACCTCCGGCTCACCTTGCCCTGCGACCCGCGGGAGGGCGTCGATGAGGAGGTCCCCGATCCGCCCGACCTGCGCGACCGCCTCGTCCGGCACCCGGTGGCCGAGGCGCGCAGGCAGAGTCCGGAGGTCGCCCTCGATCGTGGCGTCCCGCACCTGGATCTCCGACCCGGCCGGCTCCAGGCCCAGCGTCTGAAGCGCGCGCGAGGAGGTCGCGGCGTCCCCGGCCGCCTCCGCGGCGAGCGCGGCGACCCTGCCGGCGAACGCGGTGAGCCAGTCCCCGAGGCCGAGGGCGCGGCGCGCGATCGTCACGCCGCCGTAGACGCGGTGCGCCTCCCCTTTCCAGTGCGGCCCCGGCTCGTAGCCGAGCGTGAGCGTCTCCTCCGTGCCGATCAGGCTGACCCGGGAGATCACGCCCGGCCTGCCGGAGACGCGGTCGGCGAGCGTCCGTCTGCGCTCGACGACCAGCACCCGGGCGGCGAGCGCTGGTGGCAGCGCGCGCCCGACGCTCTCGACCAAGTCGGTCAGGAACGTCTGCGGGTCGGCCGCCGCCTCAGCGGGTCCGGTCATCGTCCGCCGTCGGTGAGCGGGAGGACGAGGTTCGGTGTCGCGATGACGTGGTCGTCGCGAAGCGGGCGCACCGCGGTGCCGATGGCGAAGAACTCGGTGGTGTGGCCGCCCCAGCGGTGCGGCAGCGACAGGAGCTGGACGCCGACGACGCCCTCCGCGTCGAGCGCCTCCGCCTCGGCCTGCATGCGGCCCATCGCCAGCTCGCGGGCGTCGTAGAGCGCCTCGGTGAACGCCGTGATCTCCACGTTCGAACCGAGGTTGTTCATCGTCGCCATCATGCCCTGGTGGGCGATGTGGTACACGCAGGTGCCCATGACGAGGCCCTGCGGGACATAGCCGGACTGGATGAGCGTCCAGAAGTCCTGACCGGACAGGTCGGAGGTGAACGGCATCCGCTTGTTGTTGCGCCACGTGCCCGTCGGCGGCTTCTCGTCGGCGACGACGGCCGTTCCGACCGCGACGAACTCGGCGAGATCGTTGCCGTACTCCTTGAACTCGATCTCGAGCCGCACGCCGACGATCCCGTCCGCGCCGAGCGCGTCGGCCTCGGCCTCCATGCGGGTCATCGCGAGCTCGCGGGCGTGGTACATCGCCTCGCTCAGCTTCTCGAGTTCCATGTTCTTGCTCCACTTACGAGCCTGGATGCCCACATGGTAGACGCTGGAGCCGAGCACGAGGCCGACGGGACGGAATCCCGCCTGCCGGACCAGGAGGAACTCGTTCACCGACAGGTCGGAGGTGAACAGCCGCGCGCGCCCGTCGGCGAGGCGGGCCCGTGCGTCGCTGGGCAGGGTGACGCTGGAGAACGGGTCGGACACGGTGGTTCCTCTCGGGTGGTGGGTCTCAGGCTCGCGGACGCAGGTCGCTGAGCGGGATCACGGTGGTGACGGCGGACAGCTCGGCGCGGCGGCTGTAGCGCGGGACCGGGATCAGGGTGGCCCCGACCACTGTCGCCTCGGCGTGGAGGTCCTTCTCCTCGCCACAGGGCGTCTCGAACTCGCCGAGGTCGAGGTCGGTCACGACGAGCTGGGCGCCGGCGGTCGCTGTGGCGCGCGTCTCCAGCCGGTGCAGGGCCTCCGCGCGCGCCGCCTGGACGAGCTCGGTCATCCCGGTCACCTCGCCGTTCACCCAGCTCGTCCGCTGGGTGCGCAGCTCGTAGTCCTCGTGCTTGGTGGAGATGGAGATCCCGAGCAGCAGCTCGCCGGGCGAGTACCCGCTGAGGATGGCGGACGCCGTGTCCTCGACCGTCAGGTTCGTGCTCCACACATCGCCGCGGTTCTTCGGGTACGGCACGAGCAGCGGGTCGTCGGAGCGCACCGCTGTGCCGAGCGCCGTGAACTCCCACGTCGACCCGTCCAGCCGGGTGCGCTGCACGGTCGCGCCCACCACGCCGTGGGCTCCGAGCGCGCGGGCCTCGGCGAGCATCCGCCGCACGGCGCCGTACCAGGCGGACTCGAACGCCTTCACGTAGGGCGCGTAGCCCGCGTAGGTGCTGCCGCCGGAGGTCGTGACCGGCGAGCGCCAGGCGGTGCGGCTCAGCATGCCCGGCCCCAGCGTCGGTCCGGTCGCGCTCCACCAGGCGCAGCCCGTTCCGGTCCAGCCGAGGTTGACGACAAGGCCGCCGAAGACCTCGCCGACCGGGAGCAGCCCCGCGCTGCGCGCAGCTGCCGCCGCAGGGGCGGAGAAGAGCGACGACCGCACCCCGCTCGCGGCCTGCCGCTCCACGCGCGAGCGCGCAGCCGCGGGGAGGCCGTCCGGAGTCTGGGTCACGCGCTCATCCAATCACGTCCGCGGCCCCGACGCGTACTGTCGCGGAGGGGCCGAGCCGTGTCAGCGTCCGACGGCCGTGCGGAGGATCTGCGCGACGCGCTCCTTGTCGGCGTCGTCGAGCTTCGTCAGGGCGAACCCGACCGGCCAGAGGCTGCCGTCGTCGAGCGTCGCGGCCTGCTGGAACTCGATCGTGGCGTAGCGGATCTTGAACTTGGAGCCCGGCTTGAACGCGACGACCGTCCTGCCCTCGGCGTCGGCGTACGCCGGCATCCCGTACCAGGTCTTCGCCGCGAGGTCGGTGTTGTCCCTGACGAGCTGATGGAAGGCCTCCGCGAACTCCCTGTCGGTGCCGGTCATCGCGGCGATGGCCTCCTCGCACGCCGCAGCGGCGTCGGCGCCCGCCTTCATCGCCTTCTGTTCGGCGACGGTGGCCCTGATCGCGGCCTTCTCCTCTTTGCTGAATGTGGTGTCGGCCATGATGGTCCCCTTCGTCCGAGTTCGGCGCCGTTCGATCGGCTGAGACACAATCTACGGTCGCGGGAGGCGTGGGCGCTTCTCCAGAACTGCTCGATCGTGGTCGCCCGTGCCGGGGGCCCCAGCGGGTCAGCGGCGCGGCGCGTAATCGATCGGACGCGCTCCGGCGTGCTGGAACGGGTCGACGACGACGACTGCCGTGCTCCGGTCGACCGGGACGACGGCACGGTTCTGCGGCGCTGCCGGCATCGCCAGCAGAGTCGCTGCCACGACCGCGCAGACGGCCGCCCGGATGAGCATCGCGCACCCCCGATCGCTGCGATCGTCGCCGATCCGCGGCGGGCGGCGCCATACGCAGAACTACGGACCGCCGAGCCGGCCCGCGGCGAGGAGCGCGGCCGAGACCCGGTCGTGCACGCCCAGCTTCGCGTAGATGTGCTCGAGGTGCTTCTGGACGGTGCGCGGGCTGACGCGCGTCACGTACGCGATCGAGCTGGCGGTCATCCCGGAGCCGAGCATCCCGAGGATCTCCGCCTCGCGGACGGTCAGACCGGACCGCGCGGCGAACGCCGGCGAGGCAACGGACGATTGCGTGGCGACCGCGACCCGGTCGACCGCGGCCAGGAGCGGCTGCAGCCGGCGGGCGAGCTCGAGCTCGTCGTCGCCGAAGTCGCGGTCCGCCCGGTTGAACACCCACGTCCGCAGCCTGCCGGTGGCCAGCGGCTGGACGGGGAGGGCGACCTGATAGGTGGTGCCCATCAGGCTGAAGAGCTCGGAGTAGACCTCGTGCCGGCGCCACTCCCGCAGCCCGATCCGGTCGCTCAAACGGATCGGGTCCACCGAGCGCGGGCGGCTGCGGAAGGCCAGCATCGTCGGATGCGCGTCCGCCGTCCGCTTCACCGCGTCGACGATGACGGCGCGTTCCGGCCCGTAACGGGCGATCAGGGTGACGTCACCGGGCAGCGACCCGATGTCGGCCCACCCGGAGTGCTCCGACGGCAGGAGCGCGTCGAGCGACTCGGCGATGGCGCGCACACGCGCGTCCCTCCCGGCGACGCCGTCGACGTCGTAGCTGACCGACAGAACCTGCGCCCGAACGTCCATGATCGCGCCCGCGCTGCGCCCCCAACGCACCTGCGCGACAGGATACGACCGTCCCCGGACCCGCGGGGAGGGAGTCTTCGAGGATTCTCAGTGAGGATCGCTCAGGAGCGGTCCGCGGCGTGCGGGACCACGAGGTGCGATCCGTAACCGACCGCGACCCTCATGGTGGGAGACCCGGAGTGCGAAGGGCATACGTGAAGTGCGTAGGCGCGCGGCGAACGGGAACGGGCGACCCGATTCGCCCGTCCCCGCGCTCTACCGGCTGGCGGGCTCGTTCGCGGGATGGGGTTCCGGACCGGTCGCAGGCATCTGAACCTGCTCCCAGTCGATGATGACGCAGTCGATGGCGACGGGCTCGACCGGCGTGCTCAGGACGTTCATGGTGATCGCCTCCGCTGTCATGGTGCGCCGGCGGGGGCGTGAACGGTATTCGCAGTTCTACGCAGAGGGCGACGGGGCGGATGGCCTCACGTCACGAGCGCCCGCATCAATGACGCCGAGCGTTGGCGATAGCGAGGTTCACGTATGAGGCTCTCACAGCCAGCGGGAACTTCACCTCGGGTGAGACAGCTCCCGGATCGGCGAGGCACGCCTCGACATCCCCGACATTCGTGTGCGTGAGTAGCGCGATGTTCTGCGGGGTGAGCTCGAACTGGATAGTGAGTCCTTCGAGGATCCCGCGGAGTCGATCGTCGTCGGCGATCTCCATCCCCTGGATGAGTTGCCCGGCGAGCACCGAGAGACGCACACTCTCGTCGCCGGAAAGGATCGGCGTCCGCGTCGAGAGCCCCACTTCCGAGCGGTGCACCTCGTCGAGGAACGTCGCAAGGCGCTCGCCGTCGATGCTGGTGATGACCTGCAGCGCGGCTTCCGAGATGCGACCCTCAGCAATCGCGCGCCGTAGCTCGTCCGCCGGGTTGTGCATCGTGCTAGTCATTGCAACGTCTTCCCACTTCTTTCGGTCTGGATGACCGAATGCTAGCCGCGCCGCTACGCGATCCCCGCAGACTCAAGAGCCCTATGTGCGGCGAGAAAGGCCTGACGACCCGTCGGCGTGCCGCAATAGACCGAGACATGGGTCAGCACGTCCCGGAGTTCATCGACAGTGACGCCAGTGGCAAGTGCACCGTTCGTGTAGATCTCGACCTCCTCGAAACGGCCGAGAGCGGCAAGGATGCCGATGCTCAGGATCGATTTCGTCTTCTTATCCAGGGCTGCGCCATCCCATGCGAGCCCCCACGCCAATTCCGTCACGATGTGCTGGAAGGTCATCATGAATTCGTCTGACCCGGACAGATTGTTGTCGACGTATTCGTCTCCCAGCACTTCACGACGAATTTCAAGGCCCCTGGTGAACCTTTCACTGTCTTGCATGCGAACGCCCCCCTGCCAACTCTGCTCTCGCCCTCAGGAATGAGGCACGGACGGCCACCAGTGCTAATGCGCTGGCAACCTCTCTAGAGGCTCCACCCGTCGGACGCGGAGGGCAACGGGTCGCTCCGAGCGATGGTCGGCGTGCGAGAGGCGCCAGTCGCAAGCCGAGACAAAACTGGGGCCCTCTCCGAAACCGGAGAAGGCCCCAACTTCCGCGGAATTCCGCGAACCTCAACAACGCGCGACGACGACCGATTGGTGGAGATGGGGGGAATCGAACCCCCGTCCACTGCTGTGGTCATGTGCCTTCTACGGGTGTAGCCAGTTAAGTCGCTTTCTCAGCCCCGGAACTTGTCTCTGGCACCTGCTCCGACGGGCTCAGTATCAGTGTGAGTCCCTCTGCGCCCTGATGCTCAACGCAGAAGCAAGTCTTCTAGCTGACGTCAGGATCCGGGTAGAAGACAGTTCCCGGTCTGACGGTCTCTTATATAGCGAAGGGGAACTTACGCCGCGAGGGCGAAGTCGGCCTTGGCCGAGACAGTGCTCTTGTTATTGGCACTTATTGTTTTGCATGGATCGTTTACGAGATAACCATGCATCCTCGACCCGCTTCTCACACTCGTGCAGACAATGTCGAAACCGATCATCCCCATGCGACGGCCGTGAGGCCGGGTCGTCATCGCGCGCTGTTGAGTTGTCCAGATACACACCGCTCCTGGCGGCGAGCTTCTCATCCTACAACAACACCGCTCCCACATCTATGCCACGATCGATGGATGGCCGACACCATCATCACCGTCCAGGGCGAGTTCGAGTTGACGCATCCGGCCGAGCGGGGAGCGGTGCGGCTGAGCGTGTCCTACGAGGGCGAGGAGCGCAGCGAGACGCTCGCCCTCGCCACCCAGCGGCATGCCTCCCTCGCCTCCGAGCTGCGCGAGCTGCACAACCCGCAGACCGGACCGGTGACCGCGTGGGCCTCCGATCAGCTCCGCGTCTGGGGCGACCGGCCGTGGAACCAGGACGGGCGGCGGCTCTCACCCGTCTATCACGCGGAGGTCGGGATGGACGTCACCTTCAGCGAGCTGACCGCGCTCTCCGACTGGGTGGGCGTGGTCTCCCTGCTCGACGGCGTCACGATCCAGGGCGTCACGTGGAGTCTGACGGAGGCGCGGCGGCAGTCGATCACGCAGGAGGCACGGCGCCGGGCGGTGGAGAACGCGGTGGCCAAGGCGACGGTCTACGCGACCAGCCTCGGCCTCACGGCCGTGAAGCCGCTCGCGCTCAGCGACCCGGGGATGCTCGGCGACGGGCCGGCGAACGGGCAGCCGCAGCCGCTCATCGCGCGCGCGATGTCCGCCGACTTCGGCGGCGCGACGCTCGCGCTCAAGCCGGAGGACATCACGGTCTCGGTGCAGGTGCACGCGCGGTTCGCGGCGTCCTGAGGCGAGCGCCGGTCGCTAGCTGCTCGGCTTCGGCGTGGGCGTCGCGCTGGACTGGCCTGGCCGCAGCGGGAGGTCGGCGACGTTGAGGATGCGGAGCGCCGTCACGGTGCTGCCCGAGCGCGTGCCGACGATGATCACCTCGTCGCCGACGGCGAAGTCGGACGCCTTCTGGGTCTGGCCGGGGGCGCCGTACAACGTGGACGAGGAGGTCTCGACGGTCAGGGTCGCGCCGCGCTGAGTCGTGATGGTCCAGGACGCGCTGGAGATCTGCGTCACTGTTCCGCGGACGACGCCCTTCGCGATCGGGCCCTCGTCCTGCCTGCCGCTCTGGCCGGAGCCGTTGCCCTTGCCGTTCTGACCGGGGAACCCGGGAGCTCCCGGCTTCACCTGCACCGGGCCGCGGTTGCCGTCGTGCAGCAGCCGGGACACGGACGAACCCGAGTGGAACACGACGGAGCCCACCGCGAACGCGCCTGCACCGGCGATGCCGAACAGCACGATGGCGCCGAGCACCAGCGTCGAGATGGCGAACGCCAGCCCGTGGCGCTTGTAGAACGGCTCCCCCACCGGTCGCGCTGCCGCACCGTAGTGCGGCGGCTGCGGTCCGTACGCGTTCCCGGCCTGCTGCGGCGGGACGTTCTGCTGCGGCGGAACGCCCTGCGGCTGCTGCGCACCGGGCTGCTGCGCGCCGGGCTGCTGCGGGTACAGCGGCTCGGTGGGTTGATTCTCGTCCATGCTCACAAGAACACCTGATCCAGCCGCGATACCGCTGAACGCCGGTTATGGCTTCGATGTGAACTCACGCGGGCTCTACGAGCACGGAGCGCAGCTTCGCCAGCTCCAGCTCGTCCAGCCCGGTGGCGAGCAGGTACGCGCGCACGCTCCCGAACCGGCGCTCGACCAGGTCGAGCGCCTCCTCGAGCGCCTCGGGCGGGCTGCCGCCGAGGATGATGCGGAGGTCGGGCGTGACCTCCACCCCGTGACTGCGCACCAGTTCGAGCATGGCGTCCAGCCAGGGGCCGCGAAGGTTGGCCTGCGTCGCGGAGTAGTCGGCGACGACCAGGTCGCGGTCGACGCCGACGGCGAGCAGGGCGAGCGCGACGACGATGCCGGTGCGGTCCTTGCCGGCCGTGCAGTGCACGACGACGGCCTCCTCCCCGGTGTCCGCGATCTCGCGCAGCGCGGTCACGACGACGTCGCCGTGCTGCAGCAGGATCTTCTCGTAGAGCCCCACCAGCGTGATGCCGATGGTCGACTGCGACGCGCCGGAGCCCTCGAACACCGGCAGGTGGAGGCGCTGGAGGCCGAGGCCCGCGACGTCGTCCGGCAGCACGGAGACCTCGAAGTCGTCGCGCAGGTCGATCACGACGCGCACGTCCAGGTCGCGCAGCGCCTGCCGCCCCTCGTCGCCGAGCCGCGCCAGCCCGTCCGAGCGGAACAGCTTGCCGCGGCGCACCACGCCCTCCGCGACCGGATACCCGCCCGCGTCGCGGAAGTTGTAGGTGCCGTTCACCGGGATGCGCGCGGCGACGACGCCCGCCGTCACCTCGTCGTTCGTACTCATGCCCTCATCCTGCCACCGGGGGCCGACAGGGCGTCGTGCGCCCGCCGTCACTCGCCGAGATGACGCCTGCTGGACATCGCCCGTTCGGCCTCGCGGTTGTCCTGCCGCTCGCGGAGGGCCTGGCGCTTGTCGTACTCTCGCTTGCCCTTGGCGACCGCGATCTCGACCTTCGCGCGCCCGTCGCTGAAGTAGATCTGCAGCGGGACGATCGTGTAGCCGCCCTGCTTGACCTTGTTCTCGATCTTGACGATCTGCGCCTTGTGCAGCAGGAGCTTGCGCTTGCGCCGCGGAGCGTGGTTGTTCCAGGTGCCGTCGAGGTACTCGGGGATGTGCACGGCGTCGAGCCAGGCCTCCCCGCCGTCGACGAACGCGTACCCGTCGACCAGCGACGCACGGCCCTCCCGCAGCGACTTCACCTCGGTGCCGGTGAGCACGAGGCCCGCCTCGTAGGTGTCCTCGATGGTGTAGTCGTGGCGCGCTCGGCGATTGGTGGCCACGACCTTCTGACCACGTTCCCTGGGCACAGCGTCTCCTGACGTCAAGATGGTGCTGCCCGGCACAGCGCCGGGCAGCAGATCAGTCTATCGGGTCAGACCCTCAAGTACCGCTTGATCGCGAAGTTCGCGGCGCCCGCCGCCAGCACCACGCCGACGACGATCAGCAGCGGTATCACCAGCCAGCCCTGATCCATCCCGACGAAGTTGATCGACGGGATCTTCGGGCCGAGGAAGCCGCGCACGAAGTACTGCACCAGCAGCCAGATCACCACGCAGCTCAGGATCGATCCGATCAGCGCGGCGATCACGCCCTCGATGATGAACGGAGTCTGGATGAAGCGGTTGGACGCGCCGACCAGCCGCATGATCCCGATCTCCCTTCGTCGCGAGAACGCCGAGAGCCGGATCGTGGTCGCGATCAGCAGCACCGCGGCCACCAGCATGAGTATCGCGATGCCGACCGCGGTGATGCTGGCCGCGTTGAGGATGCTGAAGATCTGGTCGAGGTAGCTGCGTTGGTCCACGACGCTCTGCACGCCCGGCGTGCTGGACAGCGTCTCGCTCAGCACGTCGGAGCGGTTCGGGTCCTTGAGGTTCACCCAGAACGTCTGCGGGATCATCTCCGGCGTGACGTAGTTCGCGATCTGGTTGCCCTTGAACTGCTGCTTGAACTGCTCGTAGCCCTGCTTCTGATCCTGGAAGTAGAACTTCTGGATATAGGGCGCGATCTCCGGGGACTGGAGCTGCTTCTGGACGGCCGCCACCGACTGCGCGGTCGCCGCGCCGCCCGGGCAGTTGTCGGTCTCGGTGCACATGTACACCGCGACCTGGGCTCGGTCGTACCAGTACGTCTTCATCTGCGCGATCTGCAGCTGGAGCAGCGCGGCCGTGCCGACGAAGGTCAGCGAGATGAAGGTGACGAGCACGACGGAGATGACCATCGAGAGGTTGCGGCGCAGGCCGTTGCCGACCTCGGACCAGATGAGCCCGAATCTCATTTCGTGGGCCCCACATTCTGTTCGCCGTCGCGGTCGGACGCGTCGCGCAGCCCGCTCAGGTCGAGGTTGGCGGTGAAGTTCAGGTGATCCGGGAGGTCCTCGCCCGCGGAGGCGGGCACGGCGACCGGGACGGGAGCGGGGACAGCCGGAGCGGGCGCAGGCGGCTGCTGCGCGGGAGGCTGCTGGTATGCAGGCGGCTGCTGGTACGCCGGAGGCTGCTGGTACGCCGGAGGCTGCTGGTACGCCGGAGGCTGCTGGTATGCAGGCGGCTGCTGCACGGGCGCGGCCTGCACCGGCTGCACCGGACCGGTCGCACCGACCGGGACCGGCCCCGTCGGGTTCGCGACCGGCGTGTGCGGGCGCGTCATCGGCTCCGACGGCGCGGGCGCCGCCGCAGCGGCCTGCACCGGTACGACAGGCAGTGGCGCCGACGCGACCTGGGTGTGACCGGCCGGAGCCGCCAATCCCTCCGCGGTCGGCCGCGGCAGCGGGATGGCGGCCGTCACGCCGTAGCCGCCGTGACGCTCGTCGCGGACGATCTGGCCGCCGACGAGCTCGATCACGCGCTGCTTCATCTGGTCGACGATCGCCGCCTCGTGCGTGGCCATCAGCACCGTGGTGCCGCCGGCGTTGATCTGGGCGAGCACCGACATGATCCCCGCGCTGGTGGCGGGGTCGAGGTTTCCGGTCGGCTCGTCGGCGAGGAGGATCTGCGGCTTGTTGACGACCGCCCTGGCGATCGCAACGCGCTGCTGCTCACCGCCGGAGAGCTCGTGCGGCAGGCGCTGCGCCTTGCCGTCGAGGCCGACCATCGCGAGCACATCGGGCACGGCCTCCTGGATGAAGCCACGCGACTTGCCGATCACCTGGAGGGTGAACGCGACGTTCTGGAAGACCGTCTTGTTCGGCAGGAGCCGGAAGTCCTGGAAGACCACGCCGATGTTGCGGCGGAAGTAGGGGACCTTGCGCGACGAGATCGTGCCGAGGTCCTGGCCCAGGACATGGATGCCGCCCTTGGTGGGCCGCTCCTCCTTGAGGATCAGCCGCAGGCAGCTCGATTTACCCGAGCCGGACGCGCCGACCAGGAAGACGAACTCGCCGCGCAGCACTTCCAGGTTGATGCCGTTGAGTGCCGGGCGTGCGGTTCCCGGATACTGCTTGGATACGTGTTCGAACCGGATCATGACTGTTAGAGACTAAGCAACACTTCCGCGTTCCACAGTAGCGACATGCCAGCGGGCCGCAAGCCTGACAGTCCCCGGCACACGCGCTGAGCGCCGGCGACGGGAGGGCTGTGACCCGGTCTAGTCCTCGTCCTTGGATCCTGCGCGCCAGCGGATGCCCGCCGCGATGAAGCCGTCCAGGTCGCCGTCGAACACCGACGCCGGGTTTCCGGACTCGTAGCCCGTGCGCAGATCCTTGACGAGCTGCTGTCCGTAGAGGAAGTAGGAGCGCATCTGGTCGCCCCAGCTCGCGGTGATGGTGCCGGCGAGCTCCTTCTTCTTGGCGGCCTCCTCCTCCTTCTGGAGGAGGAGCAGACGAGTCTGGAGCACGCGCATCGCTGCCGCGCGGTTCTGGATCTGCGACTTCTCGTTCTGCATCGAGACGACGATGCCGGTCGGGAGGTGCGTGATGCGGACCGCGGAGTCGGTCGTGTTGACCGACTGGCCGCCTGGGCCGGAGGAGCGGAACACGTCGACGCGGATGTCGCCCTCGGGGACCTCGACCGCCGTCGCCTCCTCCATCAGCGGGATGACCTCCACCGCCGCGAAGGAGGTCTGGCGCTTGTCCGCCGACCCGAACGGGCTGATCCGGGCGAGCCGGTGCGTGCCGGCCTCGACCGAGAGCGTGCCGAACGCGTACGGGGCCTCGACCTCGAAGGTCGCCGACTTGATGCCCGCGCCTTCCGCGTAGGAGGTGTCCATGACCTTCACCGGGTACTTGTGCTGCTCCGCCCAGCGCAGGTACATGCGCATGAGCATCTCGGCGAAGTCGGTGGCGTCGTCGCCGCCTGCGCCGGAGCGGATGGTGACGATCGCCGAGCGCTCGTCGTACTCGCCGCTCAGCAGCGTCTGCACCTCGAGGTCGCCCAGCGACTTCTGGAGGGACTCCAGCTCGGTGCGCGCCTCGGCGGCCGACTCCTCGTCGTCGCCCTCGTTGGCGAGCTCGACGAGCACCTCGAGGTCGTCGAGGCGCCGCTCCACCGACGTGATGCGGCCGAGCTCGGCCTGGCGGTGGCTGAGCGCGCTGGTGACCTTCTGCGCGTTCACCGTGTCGTCCCAGAGGTCGGGCGCCCCGGCCTTCTCGCTGAGGTCGGCGATGTCGGCGCGGAGCTTCTCGACGTTGACGACGGCGATGATGTCGTCGAGGGTCGAGCGGAGCTCCGCGATCTGCGGGGAGAGGTCTAGTTCGATCATGGCGTCCTCCAGCCTACCGGCGACGACCGGCGAGGCACCCACCGGACAGTTGTACTGTGTTAAGCAAATGACTTCCGACGAGCGACCGTTCTCCTTCCGCTCCGTCGCACTCGCCGCCTTCCTCCCTACGCTGCTCTTCTCGATCGGCGAGGGCGCGATCATCCCGATCATCCCGATCGCCGCAGGCAACCTCGGCGCGACCCTGGCGATGGCGGGCTTCATCGCGTCGATGCTCATGCTCGGCGAGCTGGCCGGCGACATCCCGAGCGGCTGGGTGGTCTCCCGGATCGGCGAGCGCACCGCCATGATCGGCGCCGCCGCGGTCGCGGTGGCGGGCGTGGTGGTCTGCCTGCTCGCCCCGAACTACTGGGTGCTCATGGTGGGCATCTTCGTTGTCGGGCTCGCGACCGCCGTCTTCGCCCTCGCCCGGCACGCGTTCATGACGACGTACGTCCCTGTGCGCTACCGGGCACGCGCCCTGTCCACGCTCGGCGGCATCTTCCGCGCCGGCTGGTTCATCGGCCCGCTGATCGCCTCCGTCGTGATCGCCGCAACCGGATCGACGCAGTCGGTGTTCTGGATCTTCATCGTGAGCTGCCTCGGCTCCGTCGTCGTCCTGCTGGTGCTCCCCGACCCCGAGCGCATGTTCGGCCCGGCGCCGACCACTGCCGGCCACGGCGGCGAGCTGCTGACGGAGGGCGAGGAGGACGCCGACGAGCGCACCCGCGGGCTCTTCGCGACGATCTGGGCGTTCCGCGGCGTGCTCGCGCGGATGGGCTCCGGCGTCTCCCTCGTCGCGGCCGTCCGGTCGGCGCGGACCGTGATGATGCCGCTCTGGGCCGTCTCGATCGGACTGAGCGAGGCGAACACCGCCCTCATCATCGGCATCGCCGGCGCCGTGGACTTCGCCCTGTTCTACGCCAGCGGCCAGCTCATGGACCGGTTCGGCCGGATGTGGAGCGTCGTGCCCTCGATGCTGGGCCTCGGCCTCGGCTTCCTCGTGCTCTCGGTCAGCCACGACCTGCCCGGCGCGGTGGTCTGGTACATCGGCGTCTCACTGTTCCTCGCGTTCGCGAACGGCATCGGCTCGGGCATCATCATGACGCTCGGGGCCGACCTGGCCCCCAAGGAGAGCCCTGCGGCGTTCCTCGGCGCGTGGCGGTTCACCGGCGACGCGGGCCAGGCCGTCGCGCCGCTCGTGGTCTCGCTGTTGACCGCCCTGGTCTCGATCGCGTTCGCGAGCGGAGTGATGGGCGTGCTCGGCCTGGTCGGCGCCGGGCTGCTCGCCCGGTTCATCCCGCGCTACATCCCGCGCCGGGCCCGGTCGGCGGACGGCCCCGCTGAAGGGCTGACGGAATAGCGCCGGCTCCCGTACCGTTCGATTCGTATGCATACGCATCGAGCAGGAGGACGGACATGGCCGCACGGCTGGAGATCGGGATCGACACGTTCGGCGACATCACGCTGGACGCCGACGGGAAGCCGCTGCCGCACGCGCAGGTGCTGCGCAACGTCGTCGCGGAGGGCGTAGCGGCCGACCAGGCGGGTCTCGACTTCATCGGCGTCGGCGAGCACCACCGCAAGGACTTCTCCGTAGCAGCCCCGGAGGTCGTCCTCGCGGCGATCGCGGGCCAGACCGAGCGCATCCACCTCGGCTCGGCGGTCACCGTGCTCAGCTCGGACGACCCGGTCCGGGTGTTCCAGCGCTTCGCGACCCTCGACGGCGTCTCGAACGGACGGGCGGAGGTCATCCTCGGCCGCGGCTCGTTCATCGAGTCCTTCCCGCTGTTCGGGTTCGACCTCGGCCAGTACGAGGAGCTCTTCGACGAGAAGCTCGACCTGTTCGCCGCCGTCCGGCAGCAGGAGCCCGTGACGTGGAGCGGCACGCTGCGACCCCCGCTCGACGGGCAGTCCGTCTACCCGCCGGTCGAGCACGGCCTCCTGAAGACCTGGATCGGCGTCGGAGGCAGCCCGGAGTCCGTGGTCCGCGCCGCGCGGTACAGCCTCCCGCTCATGGTCGCGATCATCGGAGGAGGACCGATGCGCTTCCAGCCGCTGACGCAGCTCTACCGCAACGCGCTGGAGCAGTTCGGCCAGGACACCGACCTCCCGATCGGCGTGCACTCCCCCGGCTTCGTCGCCGAGACCGACCAGGAGGCCAAGGACCTGCTCTGGCCGCACTGGGAGGCCATGACGAACCGGATCGGCCGCGAGCGCGGCTGGCCGCCCGCGACCCGCGCGCGCTTCGAGCACGAGGCGGCCGAGGACGGCGCCCTCGTCGTCGGCTCGCCGGAGACGGTCGCGCAGAAGATCGCCTACGCCGCGCGCGGCCTCGGACTCACCCGGTTCGACGTCAAGCTCAGCAACGGCACCCTCGGGCACGACCACATCATGCGGGCCATCGACCTGCTCGGCCGCGAGGTCGCGCCGCGCGTGGATGAGCTATTGTCGTAGCCGCGCGCAGCGCGAGCGCGGGAGTGGTGAAACTGGCAGACACGCAGGATTTAGGTTCCTGTGCTTCACGGCGTGAGGGTTCGAGTCCCTTCTCCCGCACTTCATCGTCCATCCACGGGATGAACACCGACCGCATTCAGTGGGTCCACAGGGTGATGTTGGCCGGGAGAGCCCTGATTCGCACGGTTCATGGAGGTTGCGCCCACTAAACTCGGGGCTGAATCCACCACCCGAAACCCTGGAGACACGTGATCCATCACGCCGGCCTCATCCCCTGGCTCGACCCCACCACGATCATCGGCGCGGCCGGCCCGTGGGCGCTGCTCGTGGTGTGCGGCATCGTGTTCGCCGAGACGGGCCTCCTGGTCGGCTTCCTGCTGCCCGGCGACACGCTGCTGGTGATCTCCGGCCTGCTCACCCACACGTCGCGCGTCTTCGGCGTCGACATCTGGTGGGTCTGCCTGGCGATCTCGTTCGCGGCGTTCCTCGGCGGCGAGGTCGGCTACCTGATCGGGCACAAGGCGGGTCCGCGCGTGTTCGAACGCAAGGAGACCGGGCTGTTCAGCATGGAGAACGTGCGGCGCACCAACGCGTTCTTCGACCGGTTCGGCGCGCTCGCGGTCATCCTGGCGCGGTTCGTGCCGATCGTGCGCACCTTCGCCCCGGTCGCCGCGGGCGTCGGGCACATGAACTACAAGAAGTACTCGCTCTACAACGCGATCGGCGCGCTGCTCTGGGGCGCGGGACTCACCCTCTTCGGATTCCTCATCGGCTACATCCCGCCGATCGCGAACTTCGTCACCCATTACATCGACCTGATCCTCATCGGTGCGGTGGTGATCACGCTCATCCCGACGCTGTTCCACTACTTCCAGTCGCTGCACAAGGCGAAGAAGAAGCGCCAAGCCGCCGAGGCGACCGTCACCGAGCCGCGCCCCACCCCCGACGCCTGACCATCTGACGCCGAGGTGGCTCAGCGGTGGAACTCGTCCTCGTGCGCGGCGTGCTCGGCCGGCTCGAGCTGGAACGTCGAGTGCTCCACGTCGAAGTGCTTCGCCAGGCAGCCGGAGAGCTCGTCCAGCAGCTCCCCCGTGGCGCCGGAGCGGAACACCCCCGCGTCGACCACGACGTGCGCGGTGAACACCGGCGCGCCGGAGGTGATCGCCCAGACGTGCACGTCGTGCACCGCCACGACTCCCGGGGTGCCGAGGATGTGGTCGCGGATCTCCGCGACGTCCGTGTCCGCGGGAGCCGCCTCGCTCAGCACGCGCACCACGTCGCGCAGCAGCAGCACCGCGCGTGGGACGATGAACGCGGCGATCAGCAGCGACGCGATGGCGTCGGCGGGTGCGAAGCCGGTGAACATGATCACCAGCGCCGCGACGATGACGGTCAGCGAGCCGATCAGGTCGCCGAACACCTCCAAGTAGGCGCCGCGCATGTTGATGGAGTGATCGGCGGCGGGACGCAGCAGCAGCAGGGCGCCGAAGTTCGCGACCAGGCCGATGACGGCGACCACGAGCATCGGGCCGGACTGGACGTCCGCCTCCCCCGACACGAGCCGGCCGATCGCCCCGACGGTCACGAACACCGCCACCACGACCAGGATCAGCCCGTTGATGAGCGCGCCGAAGACCTCGGCCCGGCGATAGCCGAACGTCTGCCGGTCGGTCGCCGGGCGGGCCGCCACGATGGTGGCCATGAGCGCGACGACCAGGCCGGTCAGGTCGCTCAGCATGTGCCCGGCGTCGGCGAGCAGCGCGAGCGATCCGCTCAGCCACGCGCCCACGACCTGCACGACGAACACCGCGGCGACGATCCCGATGGCGATCAGGAGGCGGTTGCGGTTGGCGGAGTGGCCGTGGTCGTGACTCATGGTTCTTCTACGGTATGTCGAAGTCGTCGCGACGTGCCAGCGCTGCGGCTAGATAGGAATGAGTGCCGTTCTCATTCTCAGTGCGCGGCTGCTCAGCGCCCGGCCGCGACCAGCTCGTGCAGGGCGGGAACTATGGCGGCGAAGGCGCGGGAGCGGTGGCTCTCGGCGTTCTTGACCTCCGGCCCGAGCTCCGCCGCTGTGGCATCGTGGCCGTCCGGCACGAAGATCGGGTCGTAGCCGTGGCCGTGCCCGCCGCGTGCCTCGTGCGCGATGCGGCCGGGCCAGAGCCCCTCGACCACGGTCTCCCGCCCGTCCGGCGACACCAGCGCCAGCGTCGCGGTGAAATGCGCCGCGCGCGAGCCGTCCGGGAGGTCGGCGAGCTGGTCGAGCAGCAGCCGGAGGTTGGCCTCCGCGTCGCCGTGCCGCCCGGCCCAGCGCGCCGAGAAGATCCCGGGCGCGCCGCCCATCGCGTCCACGCAGATGCCGGAGTCGTCGGCCAGCGCCGGCAGCCCGGTGTGGCCGGCCGCGGCGCGCGCCTTGATGAGTGCGTTCGCCTCGAACGTCACGCCGTCCTCCACCGGCTCCGGCCCGTCGTAGCCGACGATCTCCAGCCCGGGGACGGCGTCGCCGAGGATCTGCTGGAACTCCCGCGCCTTGTGCTGGTTGTGCGTGGCGAGGACGACGCGGACCATCAGCCCTCGATGCCGAGCGCCGACGACTCCAGCGCCGCGCGCTGCACGGCGGCGAGCTCGGTCGTGCCGCCGAGCGCCAGGTCGAGGAGGGAGTTCAGCTCGGCGCGGTCGAAGGGCGCGCCCTCCGCCGTGCCCTGCACTTCCACGAACAGGCCGCGGCCGGTGACGACGACGTTCATGTCGGTCTCGGCGCGGACATCCTCCACATAGGCCAGGTCGAGCATCGGCGTACCGTCGATGATGCCGACGGAGACCGCGGAGACGGAGTCGATCAGCGGGCTGGCCTTCTGGCCGATGAAGCGGTGCTCGCGGCCCCACTCCAGCGCGTCGGCGAGGGCGACGTAGGCGCCGGTGATCGCCGCGGTGCGGGTGCCGCCGTCGGCCTGGAGCACGTCGCAGTCGATCACGATCGTGTTCTCGCCCAGCGCCTTCATGTCGACCACCGCGCGGAGGCTGCGGCCGATCAGGCGGCTGATCTCGTGGGTGCGGCCGCCGATCCGGCCCTTGACCGACTCCCGGTCCATGCGCTCGTTCGTGGAGCGCGGCAGCATGGCGTACTCGGCGGTGACCCAGCCCTTGCCCTTGCCGGTCATCCAGCGCGGCACGCCGTTGGTGAAGGAGGCCGTGCAGAGCACGCGCGTGTTGCCGAACGAGACGAGCGCGGAGCCCTCGGCCTGCCGGCTCCAGCCGCGCTCGATCGTGACGGGCCGGAGCCCGTCGGGGGTGCGGCCATCGGCGCGGGTGATGTCGGTCACAGTTCTCTCCTCAGTCGGAAACGGTGGTCGGAAAACGGCGTTCGGGGTCAGAGCGGGAGGTCGATCACGCCGGTCTGCACCAGATCGACCCGGAAGATCTCCGGGCCGACGAACCTGTGCGCGAGGCGCAGGAAGTAGTCGGTGTCGAGGCCGGTCGCCTCGTAGCGGATGCTGGGCGGCGTGGTCTCCGTGCGCTCCAGGCCGCCGCTGACGAGCGTGCGGTAGACGTCCTTGGCGGTCTCGGTGTCGCTGGAGACGAGGGAGACGCCCTCGCCCATGACGTAGGAGATCGCGCCTTTGAGGAACGGGTAGTGCGTGCAGCCGAGCACCAGCGTGTCCACGTCGGCCTCGCGCAGCGGCTGGAGGTACTCGGCTGTGACGCGCAGCACCTCCTCGCCGCTGGTGATCCCGGCCTCCACGAACTCGACGAAGCGCGGGCAGGCCTGGGTGAAGAGCTGCAGCGACGGCGCGGCGGCGAAGGCGTCCTCGTAGGCGCGGGAGGAGATCGTGCCCGCCGTGCCGATGACGCCGACGCGGCCCGTCCTGGTCGCGGACACGGCGCGGCGCACGGCCGGCTGGATGACCTCGATCACCGGCACGGAGTAGCGCTCGCGGGCGTCGCGCAGCATCGCCGACGATGCGGTGTTGCACGCGATCACGATCAGCTTGACGCCCTGGTCGACCAGGAAGTCGAGGACCTCCAGGGAGTAGCGGCGCACGTCCGCGATCGACTTCGGCCCGTACGGCGAGTGCGCGGTGTCGCCGACGTAGAGCAGCGACTCGTTCGGGAGCTGGTCGCGGATGGCCCGGGCGACGGTGAGCCCGCCGACCCCCGAGTCGAAGATCCCAATCGGCGCATCCGTCACAGCAGTCCAGCCTACCCGTCCGCGCCGTGGCTAAGGTGGAGCCGTGACCGAGTCCTCCGCGCTCCTGACCGACCGCTACGAGCTCACGATGCTCGACGCCGCGCTGCTCAGGGGCACGCACGATCGCGAGAGCGTGTTCGAGGCGTTCACCCGCCGTCTGCCCACCGGCCGCCGCTACGGCGTCATCGCCGGCACCGGGCGGCTGCTGGAGCTGATCGAGCGCTTCCGCTTCGGCGACGCCGAGCTCGAGTACCTGCGCGACAACGACGTCGTGCGCCAGGAGACGCTCGACTGGCTTGCAGACTTCCGGTTCTCCGGCACCATCCGCGGGTACCGGGAGGGCGAGGTCTACTTCCCGGGGTCGCCGTTCCTGATCGTGGACGCGCCCTTCGCCGAGGGGGTCATCCTGGAGACGCTCATCCTCAGCGTCTTCAACTACGACTCCGCCGTCGCCTCCGCCGCCGCCAGGATGGTCACCGCCGCCGCCGGCCGGCCGCTCGCCGAGATGGGCTCGCGCCGCGCCAACGAGCGCAGCGCCGTCGCGGCTGCCAGGGCCGCGTACATCGCGGGCTTCGGGGCGACCTCCAACCTGGAGGCCGGCCGCACCTGGGGCGTGCCGACGATGGGCACGGCGGCGCACGCGTTCACCCTGCTGCACGACAGCGAGGAGGACGCCTTCCGCGCCCAGGTCGCGGCTCTCGGACCCGGCACCACGCTGCTGGTCGACACCTTCGACGTGGAGCGCGCGATCGAGACCGCCGTCCGGGTCGCCGGACCGGAGCTGGGCGCCGTCCGCCTCGACTCGGGCGACCTCCCGAAGCTCGTCCGCCGGGTGCGCGACCAGCTCGACCGGCTCGGCGCGACCCGCACGCGGATCACGGTGACGAACGACCTCGACGAGTTCACCATCGCGGCGCTGTCGTCGTCGCCCGTCGACTCCTACGGCGTCGGGACGGCGGTCGTCACCGGCTCGGGCTCACCGGCCTCCGGGATGGTCTACAAGCTCGTCGCGCACCGCGGCGACGACGGCGCGTGGGTGCCGGTGGCCAAGAAGTCCGACGGCAAACCGAGCATCCCCGGCCGCAAGCACCCGGTGCGCCGGCTCGACGCGTCGGGGCACGCGGTCGCGGAGGTCGTGCACATCGTGGAGGCAGGCGACGTCCCCGACGACACCGGCCGCGACCTGCTCGTGCCGCTGGTCACGGACGGCGAGCTCCACCGCGAGCACCTCGGCCCGGAGGGCACGACGCGGGCGCGCGAGCACCGCGCGAGCGCGATGCGGGAGCTGCCGGACGAGGCGTTCCGGCTGGGCCGGGGCGACCCGGTGCTGCCGACGATCTTCGGCTGAGCGCCCTACTCGTCCAGCTTCACTCGTCCCGCATCTTCTCGTAGATCTCCTTGCAGGTGGGGCACACCGGGAACTTGTCCGGGTCGCGGCCCGGGGTCCACATCTTGCCGCAGAGCGCCTTGACGGGTTTGCCGGTCATCGCGGACTCGAGGATCTGCTCCTTCTTCACGTAGTGCGAGAAGCGCTCGTGGTCGCCCGGCTCGGAGACCTGCGGGGTCTCCCGGACATCGGGCCGCTCCAGGGTGGAGGTGCCACCGCCGCCCGGCTCGCCGCCGGGTTCGAGGATGCTGGCGTCGTTCATCCTCCCAGTCTAGGCACGTCGCTCAGTCGTTGCGGTTGGCGAACGCCATCAGCTCGGGGCCGCGCTTGTCGAACGCCCGCGCGCCCGCCCACAGGCCGCCGCCGAGCGCGGCGAAGCCGACCAGCACCGACGCGATGGGCGAGATGCCGAGCCAGAACGGGCTGACCGTCAGGCCGAGCGCCAGGAAGATGACCGCGGGCGACGCCAGGATGACGATCGCGAAGAAGCTGAACGCCTGCGCGAGCGCGGCCGACGCTCCGGAGTTCTGCGGCTGCATGAACGCGCTGTCGCCCGGCTTGGTCGCCGGGTACGGGAACAGCGCGGAGAACGCGCTCGACAGGCCGAGGCCGATCACCAGGATGGACCCGCACAGCGCGGCGACCGCGGGCAGCACGGCCCAGTCGCCGTACACCGCCGCGGTCACGATCGAGCCCACCACGATGACCGGGATGCCGATGAGCACCGGCGGGAACATCCTCCCGAGCCGGTCCGAGATGCCGCGGGTGCCCGACACCAGGTGCAGCCAGACCGCTGTGCTGTCGAACGCGACGTCGTTGTGGATGGTCCAGCCGAGGAACAGGCAGACCAGCGGCAGCGGCACCAGCGAGGCGAAGTGGATCGGGAGGCCGCCGGCCGCGAGCGCCGCGACCACGAACACCGGGATGACCGGAACCACCACCAGGGCCACCCAGTAGCGCGCGTCCCTCCCCCAGTACGTCATCGACCGCGCGGCGATGGCCGCCGTCGGGCCGCCGGGGAGCCGGGCGAACCAGCCGAGGCCGTGGTGGTCGCGCACATGCTCTTCCCGCTCCGGCGCGACGAGCACCAGCGCGACGAGGGTGCGCCAGACCAGCCAGAGCACGCCGACGGTCGCCACGGCGATCAGGAACTGCACGAACGCCGCTCCCCCGTCGCCCTCGGCCGCAGCGCCCGGCATGCTCCAGACCGCGCCGAGCGGGGTCCACTGCAGCCACCCGGCGAACCCGTTCAGGGTGCCGAGGCCGTCGCGGCCCCAGTCGACGGTGAGCAGCAGGATCAGCACGGGGGCGAGCAGCACGAGGGCGAGGATCGCCACGACGCCTCCTGCCTCCTTCGACCGGCGCGGCGGGACCAGGAGCGACGCGAACGCCGTCGAGACCCGCGACGCGAGGACGCAGGTGGGCACGGCGATCAGCGCCGAGAGCACGGCGAGCACGGCCGCGCCGGGGTCCCGGGACCAGGTGATGACCGTGCCCAGCGAGCAGACGAACAGCACGAGGGCGGGCACGCCGACCAGCGCGGCGAGGGCCAGCCCGCGGGCGAGCTCCCGGTCAGGGATCCCGAACAGCGCGAACTTGCGCGGGTCGAGCGCGTCGTCCACTCCGAACAGCAGCGGAAGCAGGAGGAAGCCGGCGACGACGATCGAGCCGACGACGACGAGCACGCCGTGCACGTCGGCGACGTCCGGCGCGAGGCGCGCCGCCACCAGGGCGCCGAACACCAGCACGATCGTCACGATGCCGTACGCCAGCGCAAGCACCAGGCCGAACACCTGCCACGGGCTGCGCCGGAAGGAGTTGCCCAGGAGCCTGAGCCTCAGTCCGAGAAGCTGTGCAACCACTCCATGCCCTCCGCCGCCTTGCGTCCGCCGGCCAGGTCGACGAACCGTTCCTCCAGGGTCTGCTCTCCGCGCACCTCGTCGATGGTCCCGGCCGCGAGCACCTGGCCGCGGACGATGATGGCGACGCTGTCGCAGACCCGCTCGATCATGTCCATGCCGTGGCTGGAGAGCACGACCGTGCCGCCCGCCGAGGTGTAGCGCTGCAGGATGTCCACGACGTTCGCGGCGGAGACCGGGTCGACGGACTCGAAGGGCTCGTCGAGCACCAGCAGGCGCGGCGAGTGGATCATGGCGGCCGCGAGGGCGATCTTCTTGGTCATGCCCGCCGAGTAGTCGGCGACCAGCCGGTCGAGGGCGTCGGCGATGCCGAAGGCGTTCGCGAGGTCGGCGGTGCGCGCGTGGACCGTCTTGGCGGAGAGTCCGCGCAGCGTGCCGGCGTAGTGCAGGAACTGCGCGCCGGTGAGGCGGTCGAACAGGCGCAGCTTGTCGGGGAGGACCCCGATGACGTGCTTGGCCCGCACCGGCTCGGTCCAGGCGTCGACGCCGTGCACCACGACGCGGCCCTCGTCGGGACGCAGCAGTCCGGTGATCATCGACAGCGTCGTGGTCTTCCCTGCGCCGTTCGGTCCGACGATGCCGTAGAACGAGCCCTCGCGCACGTCCAGCGAGACGCCGTCCACGGCGACGATCGAGCCGTAGCGCTTGCTGAGCCCGTGCACAGTGAGGACGCTCGGCCGCGTGTCGACGACCGGCGCCGGACGCACCGGCTCAGCCGGCTCGGCGGGCGCAGGAACGGCAGGGACCGTCTCGACGACGGCCTTCACCGTGCGCGGCTTCTGCGTCGTCTTCGCGGCGGTGGTGCGCTTGCGCGGCGTCGGCGTGCGCGTGCTCGACCCCGCAGCGGCCGCGGCCGTCTTCGGCTGTGTGCGCTTGGCCGCTTGGCGCGCCGCCGGCGCCGCCTGCTCCGGCTCGGACTGCGCGATCTCGGACATCCGCTCCCCCTCGTCGTCCCCCCGAGTTTCGGGCGCGCCGGACTCCGGATCGGTGCTGCTGCCGGGTCGCGCGCGCTCGAAACTCACCACGCAACCGTACCAAGACAGAACCGCTTGCGTACCCCCCGACGGGTTACCTCGCAGTCACGGCCTCAGGCTTCTCAGACTGCCTAGGAAAGTCCTGTGAGGAACATAACGACCGCGCAACGACCGACGTCAACCCCTGCCCCCGGATGAGGGCCCCCGGTATTCTGGTGCAGGCATGAAGGCGTGTCGAAACACGTAAAGCGTGAATGGACTCCCGGTGACATCCCGGGAGTGGCGGGCGCCGAAGCCCCGCAGCATCACACCCACACGGGGTTCGCGCGGATTCAAGGAGAAGATTGTGACGACCCAGGTAGTGATCCTCGCGGCCGGAATGGGCAGCCGGCTCGGCCGCAGCCTCCCGAAGCCGCTGACGGAGCTGAACGACGGCCGCACCATCATGCAGCAGCAGTTCGACAACATCCACGCGGCTTTCGGCAAGGACGTCACGGTGACAATCGTCGTCGGCTACAAGCTCGAGCACATCATCGAGGCGTTCCCCGACGCCGAGTTCGTCTACAACGAGCAGTACGACCAGACCAACACCTCCAAGAGCCTCATGCGCGCCCTCCAGGCCTCCGGCCCCGGCGGCGTGCTCTGGATGAACGGCGATGTCGTGTTCGACCCGGCCGTCCTCGTCCGCGGCGCGGCGATGGTGTCCCGCGACCAGACCTTCGTGACCGTCAACACCTCGTCGGTCGCCGACGAGGAGGTCAAGTACACCACCGGCCCGGAGGGCTACATCCGCGAGCTGTCCAAGACCGTCAAGGGCGGGCTGGGCGAGGCCGTCGGCATCAACTACATCTCGGGCAAGGACAAGGCCGCCCTGCTGCGCCAGCTCCAGCGCGTCGCCGACCAGGACTACTTCGAGCGCGGCATCGAGCTCGCGATCGAGCAGGACCGCCTGCTGGCCGAGCCGGTCGACATCTCCGACCTGTACGCCGTCGAGGTGGACTTCCAGGAGGACCTGGAGCGCGCGAATCTTTTCGTATAGTCGAAGGGCCGCGTGATGCGAACACGCAGCCTGCGATCAATACGATAGGTTCCCGTGACCACTACCTCCGCCGATCTGCGCCCAGCGCAGCGGACGCGCTCCGCCCGGTACCGCCACTCGCTGTGGCTGCTGACGGTGCGCGACCTGCGCGTGCGCTACTCGACCAGCGCGCTGGGTTACCTGTGGTCGATCCTCGATCCGCTCGTCATGAGCGGTATCTACTGGTTCGTCTTCACGGTGATCTTCCACCGCAACGTCGGTGAGAACCCCTACATCGTCTTCCTGCTCGCGGCGCTTCTTCCGTGGATGTGGTTCAACGGCGCGGTGTCCGACAACACCCGGGCGTTCCTCCGCGAGGCGAAGCTGATCCGCTCGACGATGATCCCCCGCACGATCTGGGTGAACCGCATCGTCACCGCCAAGGGGATCGAGTTCCTGCTCTCGCTGCCCGTGCTCGCGATCTTCGCGATCGTGACCGGCGCCCGCGTGAACGTCGACATCCTGCTCTTCCCGCTGGCCATCCTCATCCAGGTCATCCTCTCGGTGGGCGTCGGCCTGATCGTCGCGCCGCTCGTGGTGTTCTTCCGCGACCTGGAGCGCGCCGTGAAACTGGCGCTGCGGTTCCTCTTCTACGCGTCGCCGATCATCTACAGCGCCCGCGACCTCCCGGGCGGCTGCGGCCCCGGCGTGGCCGCCAAGCACTGCGCCGCGTACGTCGCCGCGCACCCAGGGACCCAGACCGAGACGCTGTTCTCTCTGCACTTCTGGTCGGCGTTCAACCCGCTCACCGGCATCTTCAGCCTCTACCGGTCGGCGTTCTTCCCGGAGGAGCTGGACTGGTACCTGGTCATCGTGGCCGCGCTGATGTCGCTGATTCTGCTCGGGGTCGGCTGGCTCGTGTTCAAGCGCTTCGAGCGCGACGTCCTGAAGGAGATCTAGGTGTCAGCCGTCATCGACGTCACCGGCCTGGGCGTGCGCTTCAAGCGCAACCGCGGAGCCCGTCGCTCGTTCAAGGACCTGTTCGGCGGGCGCAAGCGCCGCGGCCGCCCTGACGACTTCTGGCCGCTGCGGAACGTGTCGTTCCGTGTCGCGCCCGGTGAGGCGATCGGCGTGGTCGGCCGCAACGGCCAGGGCAAGTCGACCCTGCTGAAGCTCGTCGCCGGCGTGCTGCTGCCCGACGAGGGCACGGTCAAGGTCACGGAGGGCGTCGCTCCCCTGATCGAGATCACCGGCGGGTTCGTGGACGACCTCACCGTGCGTGACAACGTCTACCTCACGGCCGGGCTGCACGGGATGACCAAGGGCCAGATCGATGCCAGGTTCGAGGAGATCATCGACTTCGCCGAGATCGGCGACTTCGTGGACACCCCCTACAAGCACCTCTCCAGTGGTATGAAGGTCCGGATCGCCTTCGCGGTGATCGCGCAGCTCGAGGAACCCGTCCTGCTGGTGGACGAGGTGCTCGCGGTCGGCGACCGGGGCTTCAGGGAGAAGTGCTACGCGAAGATCGAGGAGCTCCTCGCCAGCGGCCGCACCCTCTTCTTCGTCTCGCACAACGAGAAGGACCTGCGCCGGTTCTGCGCCCGCGGGCTCTACCTCGACAAGGGCCGCCTCGTCCTGGACGGGCCGATCGACGACGTGCTCGACCTCTACAACCAGGATTACGGGGCGTAGAAAACTCCTGGTCGTGGCAGGTTTCTGACCGGGCTGAATGTCCTCCACGAAAAAGAATTCGCGCGAGTTGTCCCCAGAAGAGGTCTGTAGGCCCGATTTCGACGTTGGGGCGTCGGAGGGGGTCGTTACCTTGGTGCGCATGAGACACGTTCGGACCCTTCGCAACCCACTCGCCCCGCTCCGCGACAAGCGCTACGCCTATCGCGTCCCCTGGACCGTCGATCGCAGCGGCGCGCCCCATTTCCGCCTCGTCAACACCAGCGACGACGAGCTTCGCGGCGTCACCGTGAGCATCGCGGGCAGCTCGTCCGTGCGGGTGAGCTCGCCGTCGTCCATCCGCCCCGGTGAGGCCGTGCGCGCCAGCCTCAGCGGCAGCGACGACCCCGCCCGCGACACGCTGCTCATCGTGCGCTGGTTCCCGCCCGACGGCCACGAGTACCTCTGGCAGATCAGCTTCTGAGCCGGGGCCGGCCGCGCCGTGTGCGCGGCCGGCCTCGGCTGCGGGCATGCATTTTCCGAACTCCTCGCCTCAGGCACCAATGACGGGGTGGCGAGCACTCTGGAGAGAGAATCCGCGACGCGATAGGCATGAAGCATGAAACAAACGACGTCTCGTGCCGCAATCCGCTTCGGAGCGAAGGTCCGTCAGGCTCGCCTCGCCCTCGGACTCAGCCAGGAGAGCATCGCCGAACTCGCCCAGATGCACGTCACCAACTACGGCAAGATCGAACGCGGCCTCGCCAACCCCAGCCTCGTGACCATACTGCGGATCGCGAGCGTCCTCGGCACGGACATCGCGCCCCTCACCGAAGGACTGACGAGGGACGACCTGCCAGCCGACTTCGACGTTCTGTCGGCGGACGAGTTCGTCCGGGAGCGCACCAGACGACGCTGAGCGTCCGACTCCGCGGCTCGGCTGCACGCATGCATTTTCCGCCCTCCTGGCCTCAGGCACGAATGACGGGGTGGCGAGCGCTCTGGATCGAGAATCCGCAACCGGATAGGCATGAAGCATGAAACAAACGACGTCTGCTGCCGCGATCCACTTCGGAGCCAAGGTACGTCGCGCACGCATCGCCCTCGGACTCAGCCAGGAGAGCATCGCCGAGCTCGCCCAGATGCACGTCACCAACTACGGCAAGATCGAACGCGGCCTCGCCAACCCCAGCCTCGTGACCATGCTGCGAATCGCCAGCGTCCTCGGCACCGAGATCGCACTCCTGACCGAAGGACTGTCGCGGGACGACCTGCCAGCCGAGTTCGACGTCCTGAGCGCGGACGAGTTCCTGCAGGAGCGCGACAGGCGACTCTGAGGGGTCGATCGCGCCGCCGGCCTGGTCGCATCGGCGTGGAGGCATACACTCGGTAAGGATGACCAAGCGACCCGAGCCCATCGTCTCCCCGACCGGCGGTCCGCCCCGCGGTGGCGACACCCCGCGCGCCGTCGACAACACCCTCGACCGGTTCCTCGGCATCCAGCGCCCTGTGGTCCTCGCGCACCTGCGCGGCCTGCGGCGGCGATTCCCGGATGCGACGGCCGGCGAGCTCGCCGCCATCCTCGAACGGCGGTATCTTGCTGCGGTCACCACCGGTGGCGCGGCCGTCGGCGCCACAGCGGTCATCCCCGCGATCGGCACGGGCGTGACGCTGGCGCTCTCCGGGCTGGAGACCGCCGCGTTCCTGGAGGCCACCGCGCTGTACGCGCAGTCCCTCAGCGAGCTGCACGGCATCGCGGTGGAGGATCCGGCGCGTGCGCGCGCCCTCGTCCTCACCATGATGCTCGGCCGCGAGGGCTCCGACCTGGTGCGCCAGCTCGCCGGACAGGTGGCCGGCTCCGGGGTGACCCGCACGGCGTACTGGGGCGAGCTCGTCACGACCACGCTTCCATCGATGGTCGTCGGGCCGCTCGTGGACCGGCTGCGGAACGTCTTCATCCGGCAGTTCGCCGTGCGCGGCGGGGTGTCGATCGTCGCCAGGGCGATCCCGTTCGGCATCGGCGCGGTCGTCGGCGGCACCGGCAACCACATCCTGGGCCGGCGCGTCGTGACGAACTCCCGGCTGGCCTTCGGGGCGGCGCCGCTCGTCATCCCGGCGGCGCTGACGCCCGCGGAAGGGCCTGGGGCCGTGCGGCGCTTCGGCGCGAGCACCGGACGCCGCGTGGTGCAGGCGGGGTCGGTGCTGCGCGGCGCCATCCCGGCGCGTGCGCTGCGACGCGGCACGAAGGACGAGGACGCTGCGGCGCTGGGGACCACGGAGGATCAGGCCGCCATCGAGGCCGCCGGCACACCGCCCGAACGTTAGACGATCGGCGGGCGCCCCGCGGCGGTCATCCGCAGCACCGTGCGCCAGCGGATGGGACGGCGCTCGCCCGGGTCGGCGCTCCAGCCCTCGCGCCAGCCACCGAACCACGCGCGCAGGACGTCAGGCTTCCGGAACCAGCGCAGGAGCTGGATGCCCGTCCACGAGCCGACATAGAGCGGGACCAGCACCGCGGGCAGGTTGCGGCGGGCCAGCCACACGCGGTTGCGCGCGTTCAGCCGGTAGTAATACGAGTGGCGGGTGGGCGAGACGGCCGGATGCTCGGCGACCAGGTCGCCCGCATACCAGACGCGCTTGCCCTGGTCCCAGACCCGCCAGGAGAGCTCGATGCCCTCGTGGGCGTAGAAGAACGGGTCGGCCCAGCCGCCCGCGCGCTCGAACACGTCGCGCGGGAGCACGATCACGGCCTCCAGCACCGAGAACACGGCGGACGACTGCTCCGGGTCGCCCTTGCGGATCCGAGGGATCCACCGGCGCGGCGACGGCTTGCCGTCGCGCGCCCGCAGCCGGGGCTGGATCATCCCGATGCCGGTGTCGCTCTGCAGCAGCCCGACCGCGTCGCTCAGGAAGCCGGGCGACGGGATGTCGGCGTCGTCGTCGAGGAACAGCAGGTACTCCCCCGCCACCCGCGGAACGCCCCGGTTGCGCCCGGCCGGGATGCCGAGGTTCTCCGGCAGCGCCAGCGTCGCGACCCCGGGCGGCAGCGGCGGGTCCGACGTCGCCGGGTCCCAGCCGTTGCCGACCACGACGATGTCGGTGGTCACGCCCTCCTGGGCGAGGACGGACCGCACGCCGCGCAGCAGGTCGTCCGGCCGCGTGCCCTGCGTGAGCACGACGACGCCGACCGTGGGGTCAGCCACGGACCCGCTTGGAGGACATGATCGCCACGAAGTGCCCGATCGCCGCCAGCAGCGCCAGTGGGACCAGGATCGACAGCAGGACGCGGTCGGCGAGCGGCGAGCCGATGAACAGCCCGACGATCGAGAAGACGAAGATCAGGATGGTCAGCTCCACCGAGTGGTACATCCGGTGGAACGGGATGAACTTGGCGGCCTTGCGCAGCGTGGCGACGACGCCGTGCGTCGGCGCGTAGGCGGCCTCCGTGTCGGCCAGCTTCGGCAGACCGGCGCTGGCCCGCGCGACGCGCACCATGTCGTTGAGCGCCTTGTTGAGCACGATGATGAGGGCGAGCAGCGTGCCGAGGTTCGTCCAGAGGAAGTCCTGCGGCGCCTCGAACGGAAAGCCGGCAGCGCGGACGCCGAGCGCGATCGCGATCAGCGTCTCGGTCGTGTAGTGGCCGACGTTGTCGAGGAACATCCCGGCCGGGGACGACGTCTTGCGCCAGCGCGCCACTTCGCCGTCGCAGCAGTCCACCAGCATCTGCAGCTGGCCGAGGACGAGCGCCAGCGCGGCGCCGCCGATCCCCGGGATGAGGAGGCTGGCCGCGGTCGCCCAGCCGGTCAGGATCATCAGCCCGGTCACGCCGTTGGCCGAGATGGAGGTCTTGAGCAGGAACCAGGTGAGGTACGGCGACAGGTTGCGCAGATACAGCGACGCCGTCCAGTGCTCGGCGTTGCGACGCCCGCGCACCTCCGGAGGCTGCGCCACCGCCTTGAGCTCGGCGATCGACGTTGGCCGCGCTCCGTGCGCCGCCGGTCCCGCTGCAGTCATGCCTACCTTCCGGTGTGTGCCGTGATGTTCCGCGTGAGCGACAGGTATCCGAGGATGAACCCGATGCCCCAGCTGAAATGGATGCACGGCAAGACTACGAGAAACCAGAGGAACGACGAAAAGCCGTCGCGGCGTCCCCAGACGAACGCGGACGCCACCACGATGATCAGGTAGACCACGGGGACCGCGAACGCCCAGAGCAGCCACGGGGCAGCGCCGAGCAGCGCCTGCAGCACGCCGCCGAGGCCGAGCAGCACGCCGAGCGCGACGCCGAGCACCATCACCGGCGGGGCGAAGTAGCGCACGCCGTTGGAGGCCGGGAAGCGGCGCGCGAGCTCGCCGCGCCAGATGCCGGTCGAGAAGAACTGCCGGGCGAGCCGGTACAGGTTGGGGCGCGGCCGGTAGACCACGCGCAGGCGCGGCGTGAACCAGACCGTGCCTCCCGCCTGCCGGATGCGCCGGTTGAGCTCCCAGTCCTGGCCGCGCTTGATCTCCTCGTCGAAGAGGCCGACCTCCAGGAGCCGGTCACGGCGGAACACGCCGAGGTACACCGTCTCGGCGGGGCCGGCCGCGCCGCCGACGTGCAGTTTGGTGCCGCCGAGCCCGATCCGGCTGCCGTACGCGCGGGCGACCGCGCGCTCGAACGCCGTCGTGCCCTGGGCGTCCATGAGGCCGCCGACGTTGTCGGCGCCGGTCTCCTGGATGGCCTCCACCGCGACGCGGGCGTAGTCCGGAGGCAGGACGCTGTGCGCGTCGACACGGATGACGACCGGGTACTGCGAGGAGCGGATCGCCAGGTTCAGGCCGGCCGGGGTCGAGCCAACCTCGTTGTCGACGACCCGGATCCGGGAGTCGACGGAGGCGAGCTCCGCGACCAGCTCCGTGGTGCCGTCGATGCTCGGCCCGAGGGCGATGGTGACCTCGAACGGACCGGCGTAGTCCTGCGCCAGCAGGCTGTCGACCGCCGCCCGGACGTGGGTCGCCTCGTTGAGGACGGGCATCACGTAGGACACACCTGGGAGGGTGTTCACGCTGTCGTCCGGCATCTGATCCATTCGTCGTTCGGGTCGCGCCGAGCTTATCAGCCGGCGCCTGGGCGACCTGTCTGACCCAGGACGGCGGACGCAGTGACGACGGAAGGCCGCCCCGCGGTGCGGGACGGCCTTCCTTCGTCGGTCCGGGTCAGTTCGCCGGGAGCGAGCCCAGGGTCACCGAGGTGGTCTTGGACTGGCCGCCGCGGATGTACGTGACGTCGGCCTTGGCGCCGGCCGGGAGCGCCCGCACCTGAGCGGTCAGGTCGGTCGCGTCGGTGATCGGGAGGCCGTTGAAGTTGACCACGATGTCGCCGGCCTGCAGGCCCGCGCTCGCCGCCGCGCCGCCGGAGGTGACCGACTTGATCGACGCGCCGACGGTGGTCGCCTTGCTGTCAGCGCTGGCGTCGCCGACCGAGGCCCCCAGGAGGCCGTGGGTCGCCGAGCCGTTCTTGATCAGCTCGTCGGAGATCCGCTTCGCCAGGTTCGACGGGATCGAGAAGCCGACGCCGATGCTGCCCGACTGGGTGCCGGAGGAGCTGCTGCCGCTGGCGCTCGCGATCGCGACGTTGATGCCGATCAGCTCGCCCTTGCTGTTGAGCAGGGCGCCGCCCGAGTTGCCGGGGTTGATCGACGCGTCCGTCTGGATGACCGGGAGCGAGATCGTGCCCTGGGTCCCGCTCTGCGACGAGCCGCCGCCCTGGTTCGGGAAGTCGAAGTTGAACGGGTTCTGCGTGCTTCCGTTGCCGCTGCCTCCACTGCTGGAGCCGTCGCTGGACTTCGGCGCCGCCGAGGACGCGATGCTGATCGACCGGTTCAGCGCGCTCACGATGCCGTCGGTGACGGTGCCGGAGAGGCCGAGCGGGGCGCCGATCGCGACCGTGGTGTCGCCCACGTTCAGCTTGCTGGAGTCGGCCCAGTTCATCGGGGTCATCCCGCTGGCGCCGTCGAGCTTGATGACCGCGAGGTCGGTGGTCGGGTCGGTGCCGACGATCTTGGCGGTGTAGATCTTGCCGTTGTTGTCGGTGACGCTGACGCTCACGTTGGACGCGGCGCCGTCGAGGGTGACGACGTGCGTGTTGGTGAGGATGTAGCCGTCCGAGCTGAGCACGATGCCGGAGCCGGTGCCGCCCTCGCTGGAGGCGCTGACGGAGATGGTGACGACGCTGGGCGACGCCTTGGCGGCGACCGCGGTCACCGTCGTGGCGTTGTTCGTGTCGTTGACGGTGATGTTCTGCGGGCCGGAGACGGTCTTGATCGTCGCGTTGCTGCCGGTGGCCGAGTACAGGCCGATCCCGGCGCCGGCGCCGGCGATGCCGCCGATCAGCGCGCCGATGGCGAGAGTGGCGATGATGAGGCCGGTGTTGCGCTTGCGGGGCGCCTTCTCGCCGGTGCCGGGCGCGGTGGCGTAGGGCTGGTGAGCCCCGGGCTGCTGGGCGCCGGGCTGCTGGGCATAGGGAGCCTGCGCGTAGGCGGGCTGGCCGAAGGAGCCGTTGCCGTAGTTGGGCTGCGGCTGCGGCTGGTGCTGCGCGCCGGCCGGCTGGCCGTACGGCTGCTGGGGCGCGACCGGCTGGGTCGGCTGCGTGTGGTTCGCCACGGGGTAGGGACCCTGGGGCGCGGTCGGCTGCTGTGCGGTGGGCTGCTGCGCCGTGGGCTGCTGCGCCGTCGGCTGCTCGGCCGTGGGCTGCTGCGCCGTCGGCTGCTCGGCCGCAGGCTGAGCGGCCGGAGCGGTCCAGCCGTGGTCCGCGGCCGGGGCGGCGGGCTGCTGGGCGGCGGGCTGCTCGGCGGCGGGCTGCTCGGCGGCCGGAGCCGCGGGCTGCTCGGCGGCCGGGGCCGGAGCCGCAGCGGGGGTCTCGGCGGGACGAGCCGCGCCGGCATCCACGACCGCGTCGGCGTCGGCGTCGTTCTGGGGCTTCGCGGGCTCCGGGGTGATCGGGGTGTCGGTCATGGTGTGGTGCTCCTTCCAAGCACTAGACAGCTTGGGATGCCAACCTGAGCGTTCTATTTGCGGGTCCTGTGGGCGACCTTCCGCCTCCCGATGACTCCTCCCAACGTAACGAATGGATGCGATGGGAGCGAGGCCCTAGGTTGGATCCATGACGGTTTCCGGCGCATGGAGGGCCGCCGCGCGCGGCGCGGGACTGCTGGGCGCGGACGGCGTCGTCCGGCCGACGATCTTCGCCGAGATGAGCGCCCTCGCGGTGCGCACCGGCGCGATCAACCTCGGGCAGGGCTTCCCCGACGAGGACGGCCCCACCGTCGTGCTCGACGCCGCCGTCGACGCCATCCGGGGCGGCGCGAACCAGTACCCGCCGGGCATCGGCATCCCGGAGCTGCGGCAGGCCGTCGCCGCTCACCAGCGGCGCTTCTACGGACTGGAGGTCGACCCTGACCGCGAGGTGCTGGTCACCGCCGGCGCGACCGAGGGCATCGCCGCAACGCTGCTCGCGCTGCTCGAGCCGGGCGACGAGGTCGTCACGTTCGAGCCGTTCTACGACGAGTACGGCGCCGTCATCTCCCTCGCCGGCGGCGTGCACCGCACCGTCCCGCTGGAGCCGCCCGCGTTCCGGCCCGACCTCGACCGGCTGCGCGACACGGTGACCGACCGCACCAGGGTCATCCTGGTCAACACGCCGCACAACCCCACCGGAGCGGTCCTCGACCGGGAGACGCTGACGACGATCGTCGAGCTCGCCCACCGGCACGACGCGATCATCGTGACGGATGAGGTCTACGAGCACCTCACCTTCGGACCGCAGCACATCCCGATCGCGACGCTTCCCGGCGGCCGGGAGCGGACCGTGACCCTCTCCTCGGGAGGCAAGACGTTCAACACGACCGGCTGGAAGGTCGGCTGGCTGACCGCGCCCGCGGAGCTCGTGACGGCCGTCCTGGCCGTGAAGCAGTTCCTCACCTACGTGAACGGCGCGCCGTTCCAGCCGGCGATGGCCGCCGGCCTCGCTCTCCCCGACGAGTTCTTCACCGGGATCGCGGAGGCCCTCGCGCACAAGCGCGACGTCCTGTCAGCAGGGCTGCGGGCGGCAGGGTTCGAGGTGCACCGCAGCGACGGCACCTACTTCGTCGTCGCGGACGCCGCGCCGCTCGGGCATTCCGACGCCGTCGAGTTCTGCCGCAGGCTGCCCGAGCTCGCCGGGGTGGTCGCCGTTCCGCTGTCCGCGTTCTGCCGCGACGACTACGCGCAGCGGACGGCGTCGCTGGTGCGGTTCGCGTTCTGCAAGCGCGTCGAGGTGCTCGAGGAGGCTGCGGCCCGCCTGGCCACGCTGAGCGGCTGATCGGTGCACTGGCCGGCGCCGAGGCCGCTCAGTCGATCGGCTCCACCCGGTAGCGCCGCAACGCGAGCGCCGGGTTCCTCCGGCGCACCTCCTGCACGCGCTCGGCGGACGCCTCCGCGACGGCGACGCCCGAGGTCTCCCCCAGCCCCGCGAGCACGACGCCCATCGGGTCGATGATCGCGCTGGAGCCGACGCCGATCGGTGGCGTGTGGTCGGCCGCCGCGATGTACAGGGTGTTCTCGATCGCGCGCGCGGCCAGCAGGGTCGACCAGTGCTGCTCCTTGAGCGGCCCGCGCACCCACTCGGCGGGCACGGCGACCAGCTCGGCGCCCGCGTCCGCCAGCCGGCGCGTCACCTCGGGGAAGCGCAGGTCGTAGCAGGTCTGCATGCCGATCCGGAGGCCGTCCACCTCGAACACTTCGGGCAGGGCGAGGTCGCCTGGGACCACCCAGTCGGACTCGGTGGAGCCGAACGCGTCGTAGAGGTGCTGCTTGCGGTAGACGGCGAGCCGCTCGCCTGTCGGGCCGACCGCGACGAGCGTGTTGGCGAACTTGTCGCGCACGCCGGTCTGCTCGACGAGCCCGGCGATCACGTACACCTCGTGGTCCCGCGCCGAGGCCTGGAGCGACTGGACGAACTCCCCGTCGAGCGGCTCGGCGTTGCGCGCGAAGGACGGCCCAAGCGGGTCGGTGAAGTAGGAGGAGTACTCGGGCAGCACGACGAGCCGCGCCCCGCGCGCGGCCGCGACGGCGATCAGCGCCGCCGCCACGTCCCGGTTGTGCACCCGGTCGTCGCCCGGGGTGAACTGCGCGACACCGACACCGGTCACGGCCGGGCCTCCGCGCCTGGCACGGCCTCCGCGACCGGGCGCGGCGTCTCGATCGGGAGCCGGAGGCTGATCGAGGTGCCGACGCCCTCCTCGCTCGCGATGTCGAGCCGGCCGCCGTGCGCGGTGACGATCGCCTTGGTGATCGTGAGGCCGAGGCCCACGCCGGGGACCGCGTTGCGCGTCGCGGTGGAGGCGCGGAAGAACCGCTGCGAGAGCTGGCTGAGCTCGACCGCCGGGATCCCGATGCCGGTGTCCGTCACGGCCACCACCGCATCGTCCCCCTCGCGGTGCAGGGAGACGGTGACCTTCCCGCCTGCCTGGGTGAACTTCATCGCGTTGGAGACGAGGTTGTCGACGGCCTGGCCGAGCCGCACGGTGTCGCCGCGCACCTCCACCGACTCGTCCGGCACGTCGCAGACCAGCTCGACGCCTGCGGTGGCGGCGACGGGGGTCGCCGACTCGACGGAGGCGGCGACGACCGAGCGCAGCTCCGCGTCCTTGATGTCGATCGGGAACCGGCCGGACTCCACCTGGGCGGTGAACAGCAGGTCGCCGACGAGTCGCAGCAGCCGGTGCGCGTTGCGCTCGGCGACGCCCAGGTACTGCAGCTGCTCGTTCGACAGCGGGGCCTCGTCGTCGTCGCGCATCAGCTCCAGGTAGCCGAGGATCGAGCTGAGCGGCGTGCGCAGCTCGTGCGAGATGAGGCCGACGAACTCGTCCTTGAGGCGGGCGAACTCCCGCGCCTGCGTCATGTCGGTCGCCACGAAGATGAAGCCGACGCGGTGGCCGTTCTCGTCCAGGCGGGGCGTCGCGGCGACCTGGACGGGCACCTGCTTGCCGTCTGCACGCACGTAGGTCCAGTCGCGCACGTCGGCGTAGCCCGCCCGGACGGTGTCGACGAGAGCGGAGAAGTCGTCCATCCCCGACACCGTCGTGAAACGCGCGTCCATGTCGCGCAGCCGCTCCTCCAGCTCGCTCACGAGGTGGAACTCGATGACCTTGCGGTCCGCGCCGACGACCTGCTTCTCGGTCAGCCCGAGCATCTTCTCTGCGCCCGGGTTCCAGACGTCGATCACGCCGTCGAGGTCGGTGCCGATCACGGACTGCTCCGTCACCGCGTTCCAGATGCTCTGGATGAGCCGGTTCGCGGTCTTCAGCCTGGCCTCGTTGAGCACCAGCTCATCCTGCGTGCGCACGGCCTGCGCGAGCAGCTCCTCGCGCTGCTCCGCGGCGGCTCGGGTCGCCTTCAGCTGCCTTCGCGAGCGGTGGGCGATCTCGTTGACCACCGCGGCGACGATCGCGTAGATGACGGGAGAGAAGAAGGCGCGGATCAGGTCGGCGGGACTCGTCGAACCCACATCGACCAGGATCGGACCGATCAGCACGAGGAAGATCCCGACCGCGGCGATGAGGATGTTGCGCCGGCCGTCCTCGGTCGCGATCCAGACGAACGGCAGCAGCAGGATGACGCCGATGGACGACGTGCTGCCCCCGGTGCCGATCCGCATCAGGCCGATCGAGAGCATCGCCACCAGCGGCACGACGACGTTCCAGTGCGCGTCGATCCGCGTCCACGGCACCAGGATCGCCAGCAGGAAGGCGCCGATCATCACGGCCACCGAGCCGGCGACGAAGAGCGGGATGTGCGCGCTCACCACCCCGGGGATGAGCGACAGGCCCAGCGCGATGATGTAGCCGACCAGGGTCGGCACGAGCTTCACGAAGACGGAGGGCGATTCGAGCGGGATGCGGCTGAGCCAGCGGTCGACCGTCATGCGGGTTCTCCCAGTCCGAGCATCGAGCGGATGCGCTCGGAGAGCACCCGGGGGCTGAACGGCTTGATGAGGAAGCTGTCCGAGCGGTCGGCGACGATGCCGTGGTCGGTGAGGAGCTGAACGGAGGCCGACACCATGAGGATGAGCGTGCTCCTGGTCAGCTCGCCGCCGCGGATCGCCTCGGCGACCTCCACGCCGTTGAGCCCGGGCATCGAGATGTCGAGCACCGCCAGGTCGATGCCGCCGGCGTTCACCGCGTCGAGGGCCGACTGGCCGTTGTCGACGGCGGCCACGATCTCCACCCCTGCGCGGTTGGCGGCGATGACCATGAGCCCGCGGATGTCGGCGTCGTCGTCCGCGATCACGACTCTCTTGACGGTCACGAGAAGAACACCAGCCTCACGACGACGATCGCGGCGATGAACAGGAGGGCCACGCCGGCGTAGATCGGCAGCCGCAGCTCCCAGCGCCGGTTGCGGTCGAGCTCGCGCTGCAGCTCCTCGCGCTGGACGCGGGTCAGGTCGACGGGGCTCATGCCTGCTCCTCCGGTTCGACGGCGTCGAGCACGGCCGCCACCCGGTCGTAGCGGCCCACGTCGGCGGCGTCATGACTGTCGGTCGAGGCAACGATACGCGCACCGGCGGCACGCAGCGCGCGCACAGCGTCGGGGCCGGGGCAGGCCCACTTCTCGTTGACCTCCACGATCGTGCCGGTCGCTGCGGCCGCGGCGGCCCAGGCGGCCAGCCGGGAGGCGCCGAGCTGCTCCTCGGCCAGCCCGACCTTCGGCAGGATGGAGAACCAGTGCGCGAGCTGCGCGTGCGGTGTGCGCTCCATCGCGCGGATGCTCGCCTCGATCAGCAGGTCGAGGGCGTCGTCCGCCGAGAGGCCGGCCGCGAGTCGCTCGCGGGTGGCCTCGGGCGACCACGGCCCGTCCGTCCCGGGGAACTGGTGGTCGCCGATGACGACGGCGTCCACGCCGCCCGGACCGACGACGAGGTCGGCGGGGGTGTCGACGGCGCCCGTGACGTCGAGGAGCTTCGCCTCCACGCCGGTGAGAACGGTGAGGCCGTCCGGCACAGGCTCGGCCGCGACCGCGGCGACGAACTCCGGCACCCACGCGGTGGAGGCGCGCACGTGGTCGGTCAGCCGCACGGTCCGCAGTCCGGCCGCGTGCGCCGCCGCGATGTTCTCGGCGAGCGTGCTGCGGGCGTCGTCGGAGAAGGTGGAGTGCACGTGGTAGTCGCCCTGCAGAAGCGGACTCAGCCCGGTCACTCCCCCGGCCCTTCGGCGTGGGCGGCGTTCTCGGACACCAGCACGTCGGCCGGGTCGAGGAAGACGTCCTCCAGGAAGCGCACGTTGGCGAGCTCGGCGAAGTCCACGGCGGACGGCACGGGACGGCCGAGAACCAGGTCGAGCAGCAGCGACGGCATGTCGACGCCCGCGGCGATCGTCAGCGGCATGGCCCCTGGAAAACGCGGGTTGACCTCGAGCAGGGCGGGGACGCCGTCGCTGCTGTAGCGGAGCTGGATGTTGGCGACCCCGGTCAGGCCGATGGCGCGCGCGACGTCCGCCGCGGTCTCCGACAGCTCGGCCATGCGCACCGTGCGGCCGGCGATCGAGACCCCGGAGTCGACCCGCTCCCTGGACCGCGGGACGGCGGCGATCACGCTGCCGTCGAGAGCGGCGAGCACGTCGACCGAGAACTCCTCGCCCGGCAGGTTCTCCTGGATGATGATGCTGCGGTCCTCGCCCAGCGCCTCCAGCGCGGCGCGGTCGGCGATCAGCCGGACACCGCGCGAGCCGGCGCCGCTGCGCGGCTTGACGATCACCGGGAAGACCCACTCCGCGCCGACGCCGTCGCGGTCGAGCAGCCGGGTCTCCGGGAGGCGCGCGTGGCCGTCGACGGCCTGCGCGAGCCGGTACTTGTCGAGGCAGGTCACGAGCGTCTCGTGGCTCGGCGCCGCAAGCGACGTGCCGACGGCGGCCAGCTCGTCCCGCCGCGCGGCGAGCCCTGGCAACTCGACGTCCACTGTCGAGAAGAGCACGTCCACGTCGTCGGCGGCGCACAGCGCGATCACGTCGTCCACGAACTGCGGCGACTTCCCCGCCGGCACGATCCGGCGTGCCGACTCCGGCACGAGGTACAGCCCGCTCGCCCAGCCGTCCATGTCCGCGGCGAACACCTCGACGTCGGGGCGCTTGAGCAGCGAGCGGATCACGGCGATCCCGGCCGGTCCCCCGGCTCCGGTGACGAGGACGCGGGTGGTGCTCTGGGTCATTCCTGGGTCCTTCTGATCCGGGCGTCGGTGTGGATGCTCGCGGCCGGCACCGAGATGTCGGCGGTGTCGCGCATCACCTCCAGCGGCTCGCAGCTCGTGCCGCCGCCGAACCGCGACCAGTAGCGCGCGGTGGCGAGCACGAAGTCGTGCTCCAGGTACGCGCGCTGCTCGGTCTGCGAGCGGAAGCAATCGATGAGCCGCAGCTTGGACTCCGTGAACCCGTCGATCGGCACGAACCGGGTCGGCCGGAAGTCGATGGTCGCCGACGGGCTCTGGAAGCAGCACACCGTGCGCACGTCGCGGGTCGCGACGTTGACGGCGGCGTGCACGGCGCGGTGGTCCTGATGGCGGTCGTGCGCGGAGTGGGTGTAGACGATGTCCGGCTTCACCTCGGCGACGACGCGCTCGATGATGGTCACGGTGGGGTCGGCCGCCGAGATCCGGGTGTCCTCCAGGTCCTCCAGGAACAGGCGGGCGCCGAGCAGCTCGGCCGCCGCGAGCGACTCGTGCTGGCGGTCGTCCGCGTCGCCGCCGCGGGCTCCGCGGGAGAGCGTGAGGATGACGACCTGGTTGCCGGCGTCGCGGTGCGCGGAGAGGATGCCGCCGACGCCGATCTCGACGTCGTCGGGGTGCGCGCCGATCGCGAGGACCACCTGCTGCTGGCTAGCGGCGCGCTTGGCGCGGCCCTCCTCGGCGAGGCGCCCGACGATCGCGACGAGCTCGGAGGAGGCGATCGGCTTGGTGAGGAACTCGTCGGCCTGGGCGCGCAGGGCGGAGACGGCGTAGTCCACCGAGACGTGCGCGGTCATCACCACGACCGGCATCCCCGGGTGGCGGCCGCGCAGCTCGCGCAGGAGGTCGATGCCGGAGATGCCCGGCATCTCGATGTCGGTGATGACGACATCGGGGTCGAACGCCGCGATGGTTTCGAGGGCGATGGAGGGGTCCGTCACGGCGACGACCTGCGCGTCCGCGCGCTTCTCGAGCACAGTCTTCATGTAGAACGCGACGTCCGGATCGTCCTCGATCACGCAAACGCGGTACTTCTGAGCAGGGTTCGCCATTCGCCGTCCTCCGGGTCCTGGGAAAACTCTACTGGGACGACCGGTCTACGTGATCCGGACTCGCCCGGGCCTGCAGCCGATTTCGCGCTGCCCCGAGCTCGTGATAGGCTTTTTCTTGTGCCGCGGGGTGGAGCAGCTCGGTAGCTCGCTGGGCTCATAACCCAGAGGTCGTAGGTTCAAATCCTGCCCCCGCAACCAACTGGCCCGGACTTGAGGAGAAATCCCCAGGTCCGGGCCGATTTTTGTCTGCACCGGAGGATGATGGACGAGGCTCTCGACGCCGGGCGCGTCGCAGCGGTCTGGGAGGAGCATCCCACCTGGGCGCTGCTGCGCAGCTACAACGGCCGCTGGGTCCTGCCGCTCTTCTCGCGCCATCTCGAATACGCCGACGGCACCGTCTCGGCCGACTGGTTCCACCAGAAGGTCGCCGAGGCGCTCGACGACGACGGCGGCGACAGCGAGGCGCCGGCCGACGCCGAGTCCTCGCGCACCTCGCCGGTCGAGTACTGCCGGAGCTGGGTGGACAGCCGCTGGCTGGTCCGCACCCGCGCCGGCGCCGGCGAGGGCCGCGCGCGCTACCGGCTCTCGCAGCACGCCCTCCAGGCGCTGCGGATCGTCCGCGAGCTCGCCGAGCCGGACAGCGCGGTGTCGGAGGCGCGCTTCGCGAGCATCGCCCACGCCGTCCATCACCTCGCCGCGCTCACCGACCCCACCGCGGAGTCCCAGCTCGAACGCCTCGACCGGGAGATCGCCGAGCTGCAGGCGCGCCGGGACGCCATCGCGCGCGACGGAGCGGTCGCGGCCTCCCGCGAGACGGTCGCCCGCCAGCTCCGCGAGGTGCTCCGGCTCACCGCCACGCTGCCGGAGGACTTCCGCCAGCTCGGCGCGATGGTGGAGCAGCGCCACCGCGAGGTCGCGCGCGCCGCCTCCTCCGAGCACGTCGGCAAGGGCGCGCTCGTCGACCGCTTCCTGCGCGACAACGACCTGCTGGAGCAGACGCCGGAGGGCCGCGCCTACCGCGGATTCGCGGCGATGCTGTCCTCGCGCCAGCTCGACGGGATGCGCGCCGACATCGACCGCGTGCTGTCCCGCCCGGACACCGAGCTGACCGAGCGGCAGCGCGCCCAGCTCGAGACGCTGATCACCTCGCTGCTGGCCGAGGAGCAGACGGTCCAGGAGACCTACGTGCGCTGGACCTCCTCGCTGCGCCGGTTCCTCAGCCGCAGCGGCTCCGACCGGCATGCCCGGCTGCTCTCCCTCGCCGCCCGCGCGCTCGACGCCGGGGCGCTCTGGACCGAGCGCCGGCCGGGACCGGTGCTGGTCGACGGCGACGTGCTCGGCATCGGCGGCTGGGATCTCGTGGACGTGACCCAGACGCAGCTCTGGCGCGACCGCGGGCGTCCGGAGGTCGGCGTGACGATCACCGAGAACGACGACCCGCTGCCCGACCACGAGCGGGAGGCGCTCCGGCTCGCCGTCGGGACCAGCGCGGCAGCGGTGCGGGAGACCATCGACTCCCTGCTCGCGCGTGCGGAGACCGTGACCGGCGCCGACGTGTACGCCGAGACCCCGCCGGAGTTCCGCCGGCTCGGACTCGCCGTGAGCCTCATCGAGCTCGGCGCCGAGCATGACGCCGTGGCCGAGGGCGTCCAGACCGTGCCGCTGAGGCTGGCCGACGGCGACCGCGAAGTGACCATGCCGCTGCTCGTCTTCGGACGGGACGCGCTCGAGACGGAGGCGGAGGACCGGTGACGGACACGCTCGAACAGGACCAGATCGGCAGCGAAGGGGTCGAGGAGGCCGACGCCTTCGGCGACCCCGCTCCCGACGCCCTCCCCCGCGAGGCCCGCACGGCCCTCGTCACGCTGCTGACGAGCCGGTTCATCACGCGCACCAAGCAGCCGGACGCGTGGCGCGGCCTCCTCGATCACGAGGACGACATCCGCGCCAGGCTCGGCGAGCTGTTCCTGACCCTGCACCTCGACCGCGAGCACGAGGTCGCCTTCAAGCGGCAGAACGGCGAGGACGGCGTCCCTGTGCTGCTGCGCCGCGAGAAGCCGCTCTCCCGCGACGCCTCGCTGCTGCTGGTGATGCTGCGGCAGGAGCACGCGTTCACCGACGCGCAGGACGAGCCGGTCACCGTCAGCCGCGACCACATCGCGGAGTTCCTCGGCCGGTTCCAGGGCGACTCCGCCCACGACGAGGTGCGCGTGGACCGCCGCATCCGCGCGGCGATCGCCGCCCTCGACCGGCTGGAGCTGCTGACGCCCGCGCCGGACGACCCCGAGCTCTTCGTGGTCTCGCCCGCTGTCGTGCCGCTGATCGGGACCGCCGAGCTGCTCCACTTGGAGCGGATGTTCCTGGAGGGCGCAGGGGCGCCCAGCGAGACCGCCGCCGCCGCCGAGGAGGACGCCGAGTGACCGACCTGCCCGCCGACGAAGGACTGCTGCGACGCGGCCAGTTCCGCATCGAGCTCGTCCAGCTCCTCAACTGGGGAAGCTACGAGGGCCTCCACCGCATGCCCGTCGGCCGCGGCGGCATCGCCATCCTCGGCCCGACCGGGCGCGGGAAGTCCACCGTGCTCGACGCGATGTCGGCCGTCATCATGCCGAACCCGCAGGAGTTCAACCGCGCGGCGCGCGACGACTCCCGGCAGCGCTCCGAGCGCACCGTCTACAGCTACGCCCGCGGCAAGACCGACGAGGTGAAGGACGCCGGCTCCGACACCACCACGACGCACTTCCTCCGCCCGCTCGGCACGGCGTTCCCGAGCGGCGCCGCCGTCACCTGGCGCACCGAGCTCGGCGAGACGATCACCGCCGCCCGCCTGGCCTGGATCGGGCCGGAGACCTCCACCCAGGACGAGGTCACCAGCTCGACCGTCTACCTTCTCGCCCACGGCGAGTTCCCGCTCGGCCGGCTCAACGAGCTGGTGCAGGAGCCCGGCAGCTCGTCGCCGCTCACCCGCGCCTCCCTCGCCCGGCTGGTGCACCCGGAGCGCGACCTGGTCACCTCCTCGCAGCCCGAGCTGCGCGTGCGGCTGTGCGAGGAGCTCGGCATCGGCGGCAGCGACGAGTCGCAGCTCAAGGCGCTCACCCTGCTGCGCCGCGCCCAGGCGTCCAAGGGCGTCTTCTCCATCGACGAGCTGTTCAAGAGCTTCGTGCTCACCGAGCCGCGCGCGCTCTCCCGCTGGGAGACCACGCTCAGCAGCTACCGCGAGGCGTCGGCGCTCTACGACGTGTTCGAGACGACGCGCCGCAAGCTGGAGGTGCTCGCCGACGTCCCCGCCCGCGCCGAGCAGTACGCGGCGGCGGCGGAGGACGCGACCGGCAAGCGCCGCCTGCTCTCCCCCGCCGACGGCGAGACCGGCCCGCGCCTGCGGGTCTGGCTGGCCGAGCGCATCCGCGACTGGGTGTCCGGCCAGGTGGACGAGGTCCGCGACCGCAAGCGCGATCAGGAGACGCTGCGCCGGGAGGCCGACACCCAGGAGCGCGCGGCGCACCGTGCGCACCAGGACGCCCAGGCCCGGCTCGCCGCGGCCGGAGGCGACCCGTCGGTGGCTCTCCGCCGCGAGCACGAGTTCGCCGAGCGCGTGCTCACCGCGCAGACCCGCGGGCGCGCGGCGGCCGACGCCCTGTTCGCCCGCGCGGGCCTGACCGCGCCGGAGTCCGCCGACGGGCTCGCCGAGCTGCAGCACGAGGCCGAGTCGCGGCTCGCCGCGGTCACCGCCGACGATGAGCAGCAGGCGCACCGCTACGAGCTGGCCGGCCGCGTCGACGCGGCGAAGAAGGCCATCGCCGCCGCGACCGCCGAGAAGCGGTCGTTCGAGCAGCGCCGCAGCAACGTCCCCGCCGACGCCGACGAGCGCCGCCGCCGGATCGCCGAGGGCGCCGGGCTGTCTCCGGAAGAGCTCCCGTACGCGGGCGAGCTGTTCGAGGTCGCCGCGGGCCGCCGGGACTGGAGCCGCGCGGTGGAGTCCGTGCTCGGCGAGGTCGCGACGCACCTGATCGTCGACGAGGGCAGCTTCGACGCCGTCCGCCGGTTCGTGAACGGGGCCGACATGCGCGGCCGGGTCGTGCTGGTCCCTGCCGCCGCCGGACGCGCCCCCGGGCTCGACCCGGTGGACCGCACCGTGCCGGACCTCCTGCAGTTCGACGACGCCAGCCCGTTCTGGGGCTGGCTGCACGACGAACTCGTGGCCGACCGCAGCGTGCTCTGCGTCGAGTCGCCAGAGGAGTTGGACGCACCACGGCCCGCCGGCGTCTCCGGCGCCGTCACCCGCTCCGGCATGCGCTCGGCCGCACGCGGCCGCGTCGTGAAGGACGACCGCCGCACCGCCTCCTGGATCGGCCTCGACAACACCCCGCGCATCCACGAGCTCGCTTCCCGCATCGCCTCCCTCGAGGCCGAGCTGGCGGAGGCCCGGGCCGAATCCGACCGCGCGGAGGCCGAGCACGGCGACGCCCGCCGCCGCAGCGAGGCCCTCGGCGCGATCCGCGCGATCGAGTGGGAGGCCATCGACGTCGCGTCCCACGCGGCGCGGGTGGCCGAACTCGCCGAGCAGCTCGCGAACGTCTCTGTCGAGCACCCCGAGGCGGCCGCCCTGCAGGAGGAGGCCGAGCGCCACGACCGCGAGCGCATCGACGCCGCCAAGCGCGGCGCCGCCCTCCAGACCCGCGTGGACGAGCTGGAGGCGCAGCACGCGGACCTCATCGACATCGAGGACAGCGTCGCCGACGCCCTGGAGGACAACAGCGCGCTGACCGACGAGGAGCGCCTCCTGCTCGGCACGCTGCCGTTCGCGGCGCCGCGGGAGCCGGCCGACGTCGACCGCCGCTACGCCGAGGCGCTGGCGGCGCTCCGCGACCAGATCGACGCCCACCAGCAGAACGTCGAGCACTACGAGCAGCTCCTCGTCGTCACGTTCGAGCGCTACCGCGACCTCGACCCCGGCGCCGAGATCGACGCGACCATCGACAGCCTCCCCGCCGTGCAGGCCATCCACCGGGTGCTCGTGGACGACGACCTCCCGCGCGCGAAGTCCGACTGGCTGGTCAAGGCGGGCGCGAGCATGGGCGACAGCCTGCGCGCCCTCCTCACCCAGATCGAGGAGGACGGCCACGCCATCCGCCGCGGCGTCCGCCCCATCTCGAGCGCGCTGCGCGGCATCGAGTTCCGGGAGGGTTCGACGCTCGACATCGACCCGCGGCCGGTGTCCAACAGTGACCTCCACGAGTTCACGCGCACGCTGCGCAAGCACACCGCGGCCGCCTCAGGAGCCGACCGGAGGGACGCCGCGTCGATCGAGCGCGACTTCCTCGACCTCCGCCGCGACCTGTCCCGGCTGGAGGAGCGCTCCCGGGCGGGCGAGGCGTGGCGGCGCCGCGTGCTCGACGCCCGTGAGCACTACCAGTTCCGGGCGATCGAGACCCGCGCCGACGGTGCGCAGATCGTCCATGAGGGCGTCGCGGGCAAGTCCGGCGGCGAGGGCCAGGAGCTCATCGCCTTCGTGCTCGGCGCCGCGCTGCGCTACCGGCTCGGCGACGGGACCGACGCCACCCCCACCTACGCCCCGATCGTCCTCGACGAGGGCTTCGTGAAGGCGGACAACGAGTACACCGGGCGCGCGCTCGCGGCGTTCCGCGGGCTGGGCTTCCAGCTCATCGTCGGCGCTCCGCGCGACAAGGTGAACGCGTTCGAGGAGCACGTGGAGTCGGTGGCGTACGTCACCGGCGACCCGGCGCGGCCCGGCCTGTCGCGGATCTACTCGCTCAGCATCCGGGAGGCGCTGGAGGGCGAACGGATCGGGGCGCTGCAGGGCTAGGCGGGGCGTCGGCGGCCTCTAGCCGAACGTCACCTCGTCCAGCTCCGGAACCTCCACCCCGGCCGCGATGAGGTCCAGCGTGACGCGCTCGACGATGTCGGCCGCCGGCTCGCCGTCGGCGTAGGTCGCGTGCGCCCCCGCGGGGACGATCACGTCGAACCCGCGCTCCAGAGCGCCGATCGCGGTCGCCTGCACGCAGTACTCGCTCTGCAGGCCGGCCACGACCAGGGTGTCGACGCCCATCGCCCGCAGCACGTCCGCCAGCGCCGGGTTGGACTCGAAGGTGTTCGCGGCGTCCTTGCGCACGACCGGCTCGCCGGGCAGCGGGGTGAAGACGAGCTCCCAGCCCGGCGTGTCCGGCTCGTCGGGGTCGCCGCGGCGTCCGTCGTTCTTCACATGCACGATCGCGGCGTTCGCGTCCCGTGCAGCGTCCAGCAGGTCGGCGAGCACCCCCCGGAAGTCCGCGGCGCCTTCGACGGCGCTCTCGCCCTCCAGCATGTTGCGCTGGACGTCGACGAGGATGAGGCCATATCCCATGCGTTCCATCATGCGCCGCATTCGCTATGGTCGTAAACCGGGGGCCCCACGAGAGACGCGCGCCGCGAGGAGGACTGTGGCTGACGATCACGGCAAGGCGACGCAGTCCGCCGTGCGCGAGCGCAACCTGACCAGCGCGCTGCAGCTCGTGCTGTCCGGGGAGGGACTGGCCACCCGGGCGAGCATCGCGCGCCGCACCGGGCTGACCTCGGCGACCGTGTCGTCGCTGCTGGCCGGCCTCATCGCCGACGGCCTGGTCGTGGAGGGGAGCCTGGCCGAGAGCACCGGCGGCAAGCGCGCGACCACGCTGCGCGTCGAGGCCTCCCGCAACGTGCTGCTGTCGGTGATCGTCCAGCCCGGGCTCGTCCGCGGCGCCGTGGTCGACCTCCTCGGCGACGTGGTGCAGTCCGTCGCCCACCGCACGACCGCGACCGCGACGGTGGAGGATGTGCGCGCGATCGTCCGCCGCCTCGCCGGCACGACCACGTCCCGCGTGGTCGCCGTTGCGGTCCAGGTGCCCGGCATCGTGGACGCCGACCTGATCCGCGAGAGCGTGCAGCTCGGCTGGGTCGACGTCGACCTCGGCCGTGAGCTCGCCGGCGTCGTCTCCGCCCCCGTGCACCTGGTCAACGACGCGGACGCGGAGGCGATCGCCGACTACGCGATCTCCGAGGAGTTCGGCGCCAACCAGCTCTTCGTCTCGCTCAGCACGGGCGTCGGCGCCGCTATCATCGTGGACGGCGACGTACTCGCGGGCGCGACCCACCGCGCGGGCGAGATCGGCCACGTGCCCGTGCTGTTCGGCGACGACGCGCCGCTCTGCGCCTGCGGCAACCGCGGCTGCCTGGAGGAGGTGGTCTCGGTGACGAGCCTCCTCGGCCTCCCGCACGGCGCCGACCTGGAGGCGGTGGACGTCGCTGGGCTCGCCGCCCTCCCCGAGTCCCGTGAGCGCATCGCCGCGGGCGCCCGCGTGCTGGCGCGGGCGCTGCTGATGGTCGGCGCCGCCCTCGACGTGCCGAACGTCGTCCTCGGCGGCGCCGCGCCGAAGCTCGGACCGGACTTCATCGGGCATGTGCGCGCCGAGGCCGCCCGTCACCCGGTCCGCGCCGCCATGCCGCTCAGCTTCCGCTACGCGAAGACCGCGCAGGAGCAGCCGTTCCGCGGGGCGGCGCAGTACGCGCTGCAGGCGACGCTCGGGGTGAGCTGGGCGCGGTGAGAGGTGCGCTGCCTCAGGCCCCGCGCACGCCGCACAGCAGAGAGAGCAGCCGCTCCCCGTGCTCGCGCCCGTACCCGCCTGTCGCGATGTCGGCGTAGCCGGGGACGACGATCGCTCCCATCTCCACGACCAGCACCCGCGCCCCCAGTGCCCGCACCGCGTCCACCACGGCACGCTGCCACGGCATCGTCCCCAGCCCCGCTCCGAGGACGATCACCGGCGCCCCCGTCGCGAGCACGGGCTCCGGGGGGTCGTCCCTGTCCACGTCGATGACGGGGTTGCGCGACCAGAGCGCGTCCTCCGGGGAGCCCGGCTCGGTCCAGGCCTCGGCCAGCGTGTACCAGCGCGGGACGCCGAGGCGCTCGTTGTCGAGGCTGGCCAGGCGGACCACCGTGCAACGCGTGCGGAAGGCCGGGAGCCCCTCGCGCACGCCCGGCGCGAAGCGGAAGCCGGCGGCCGTGTCCTCCGGCGCCCGCGTGGTCGCGACCAGGGTCATCAGGAGACCCCGAGCTGGGCCGACAGCACCATGACCACGCAGCCGCGGAGGACGATGTCGCGGCCCTGGCTGGTCATCCCGATGGTGACGTCCGAGTGGAAGCCGGCCATCGTGCGGTTCTGCAGCGTCTCGCGGACAGCGTCGAGGAGCGTGCCCGCGAGCAGCTCGTCGGGGCCGCTCAGGACCACCTCCGACAGGTTGAGCGCGCCGACGATCGGCGCGAGGGCGACGCCGAGGCGCTGCCCGGCCTGGCGCAGCACGGGCTCGACCGGCTCGCCATCGCCCGTGGCCGCGGCCACTTTCGCCTCCAGGCGCGGGACCGCCAGCCAGGCCTCCAGGCACTTCTCGCGGTCGTACGGACCCTGGGCGCCGTCGTCGGTGCCGACCATCACCTGGCCGATCTCGCCCGCGGCGAAGCGGCTGCCGAAGACCAGTGCGCCCGCGACCAGGAGGCCGGAGCCGACGCCGTGGCCGATCTTGACCAGCATCATGTCGCCCTGCGCGTCCGCGAAGCCGTGCTCGGCGAGCACCGCCACATTCGCGTCGTTCGCGACGAACACCGCCAGGCCCGTCCGCTCGGCGAGGCGCCGCTGCAGGGGCTCGTCGGTCCAGCCGAGGTTGGGGGCGGCGACGACCGTCCCCGTCGCGTCGACGATTCCGGGCGACCCGACGCCGATGCCGAGGATGGGAGCGGTCGCGGCGGTCACCAGCTCGTCCACCAGCGCGAGCACCTTCGCCACGGCCTCCTCGCCGCGGCTGCCGGCCAGCTCGACCGACGCCGAGCGCAGCACCACGCCGTCGATGTCGAGCACCGCGCCGCGGAATTCGGCGTGCTCGCTGAGGTCGACGCCGACGATCTGGGTGGCGGCGCGGTTCACGTCCAGCAGCACGGCCGGTTTGCCCGGGCGGGCGTCGTCGCGCTGGCCAAGCTCGATCACGAGGCCCTCCGCGATCAGCTCGCCGATCAGGTCGGAGATCGTGACGCGCGTGAGGCCGGTCTCCCTCGCCAGGTCGGCGCGGCTCGCGCGGCCGCTCCGGTAGAGCGACTGCAGCACCAGCGAGCGGTTGTGGTTGCGGGCGTGCTCGGGAAGCACCTTCGTGCGCGGACGGAGCGCGCGGCCCGGGACCATCGCGCCGTCGACGCCGACCTGGCGCCGATCGGAGGGGCCGGAACGCCGCGCTTCATCGATGAGCATGTTTGTTAGTAAAGTAGACAATCAAAGTCGGCGCAAGGGTTCCGCCCTGAAATACCGGCGATGTGCGACCATTCGCAGGCCGCGCGGCCGCACTTCGTACAGTGCCTGAGCATACGGAACGACCCGCACCCTTCACGGATGCGGGTCGTTCGCGCGATGCGCCGGAGCCGGCCTACTTCGACGGCGTCGGGGACGGAGTCGAAGACGCCTTCGTGGTCGGGGTCGGGGCCGGCGTCGGGCTCGTGACGGTGCCGGAGTTGCCCTCGGCCGCCAGCGCCTGCTGGAGCGCCGTCTGCAGTCGTGCGTCCGCGGCGCCGTAGGCGGCCCAGTCGCCTGCCTTGAGCGCGGCCTGCCGGTCGGCGAGCGCCTGCTTCGCCTGCTGCAGCGCCTGCTGAAGGGCGGTGTTGTTCAGGCCGGTCGACCCGGAGCCTGTGCCGGAGCCTGTGCCGCTCGATCCGCCGCCGGACGAGCCGCCGCCACCCGACGTCGGGATGTTGTTGTCACCCGCGCTCGCTCCCGAATCGCCGCCGAACAGGGAGTCCAGGGCCTGGTCAAGCGTGTCCTCGAACGCGATCTTGTCGCCGAAGGCCACGAGCACCTTCTGGAGGATCGGGTAGCTCGTCTCCCCCGTCGACTTCACGTAGACCGGTTGGACGTAGAGCAGGCCGCCACCGACCGGCAGCGTCAGCAGGTTGCCGTTGATCACGTCGGTCTTGCCCTGCCTGAGCAGGTTGAGCTCTTGCGAGACGGTCGGGTCGGAGTTGAACGTGTTCTGCACCTGACCCGGCCCGGGTATGGTGTCGCTCGATGGCAACGACAGGAGTCTGAGCTTTCCGTAGCCCGACGACACCGTGCCCTTCGTCGAGCCCGCGTCCGCATCGACCGCCAGATAGCCCTTCAGGATCGAGCGACTGGAATCGCTGGCGGCCTGCGGGATGAAGGTCGTGTAGAGCGAGAACGCGGGGGTCTCCTGCCCCGGCATCTGCAGCGTCAGGTAGTACGGCGGCTGCAGCGTCGGGTCCGACGGCGACGACGTCGGATCGTTCGGCGTCGTCCAGGCGTCGTCGCGGGAGTAGAAGGAGCCCGCGTCGGTCACGTGGTACTGCCCGAGCACCGAGCGCTGCACCTTGAACAGGTCGGCCGGGTAGCGGACGTGGCTGAGGAGCTGGGCGCTCATGTCGCTGACCGGCTTGACCGTGGTCGGGAAGACCTTCTCCCACGTCTTGAGCACGGGGTCGTTCGCGTCCCACGCGTAGAGCTGCACGGAGCCGTCGTAGGCGTCGACCGTGGCCTTGACCGAGTTGCGGATGTAGTTGATGTCGTCGAAGGCGTAGGCCGGCTTCGGCGTCTCGGTGTCCGCGATCGCGTCGCTCAGGCTGCCGACGTGCGAGTACGGGTACTGGTCGCTCGTCGTGTAGCCGTCGATGACCCACTTGATGCGACCGTCGATCACGGCCGGGTAGGCCTGGGAGTCGAGCGTGAGGTACGGCGCGACCTTCTGGACGCGCTTGATCGGGTCGCGGTCGTAGAGGATCTGCGAGTCGCTGTTGACGGCGTCGGAGAGCACGATCTGCTCGTCCTGGAACTTGAGCGCGTAGACGAGCCGCTTGAACACGTTGTCGAGCTTCGGGCCGCCGTTGCCGCTGAACGTCGTTGAGGTCTGCTGCGCGTTGTCGGCGCCGCCCGGGTAGTCCAGCTCGATCGACTTGGAGCCCTTCGGGGCGCCGACGATGGAGTACGTGGGCGACTGCTGCCCGAAGTAGACGCGCGGCTCGTACTGGCCGAGTGTTCCCGTGCTAGGGATGCCCGACTCCATGAACACCGGCTGGCCGTCGCTGGAGCGCTGGTTGCCGTAGGCGGCGACCATGCCGTAGCCGTGCGTGTAGACGACTGTGTCGTTGAACCAGCTCCGGCTGGTGAGGCCGTTCTGGTTGAGCTCGCGGACCGAGACCACCGCGTCCTGCTCGTTGCCGTTGATGTTGTACCGGTCGACGTTGAGGTTGCGCGGGAACGCGTAGTACTGCCGGAACTGCTGGAGCTGCTGGAACGACGGGCTGATGACCGCCGGGTCCATGATGCGGATCTGGGCGGTGGTCTGGGCGTCCTGACGGAGCGCGCCCGGCTGCGCATTCGTGGACGCGTTGTACGGGATCACGTCGATGTTGCTGAGTCCGTACGCGTCGCGCGTGGCGTCGATCGAACGCTGGATGTACGGCGTCTCCAGCGTCTTCTGGCTGGGGTCGACCTGGAAGCGCTGGACGACCCACGGGTAGATCGCGCCGACGACGAGGGCGGCGACGATGAGCAGCGCGGTGCCGACCAGCGGGAAGCGCCAGCGCCCGATGAACGCGGTCGCGAAGAACATGAGGGCGACCAGCACCGCGATCCCCGCGAGGACGGCACGGGCGGGGATGGTCGCGTTGACGTCGGTGTACGCGGCGCCGTTGACCATGTCGTTGACGTTCGAGTCGGTCACGGCGGCGTAGCGGTCGAGCCAGATGCTGACGCCCTGCAGCAGCAGGTAGAGCCCCGAGATGACCGATATCTGCACGCGCGCGGCCTTCGAGATGCGGACCTCGCGGCCGCTGACCCGGATGGAGCCGTACAGGTAGCAGGTGGCGAGCGTGGCCAGCAGCGCGATGAGGACGACGGCCGAGGCGAAGCCCACGACGCTGCGGTAGAAGGGCAGCGCGAAGAGGTAGAAGCTGATGTCGAGGTGGAACAGCGGGTCGGTCTTGCCGTACGACGTGCCGTTCAGCCACATCGCCGCGGCCTGCCAGCGGCTGGCCGACGAGACGCCCGCGAAGATGCCGAAGACGATCGGGATGCCGTACATCGCCAGCCGGCGCAGCGGCTCGATGACCTGCTGGTAGCGGTCGAGCTGCGTGTTGAGCTTGGCGTAGACCGGGCGGAGGCGGTACGCGAGCTGGATGACCAGCCAGAGCGGAAGGGCCATCGCGAAGAACCCGATGAAGAACATCGCCGTCCCCGCAAACCACTGGGTGGTCAGCACGTTCAGGTATCCGAGCTGCTGGTACCAGAGGATGTCGGCGTACAGCCCTGCGAAGACGAAGAACAGGATCACCAGTGCCACGACCACCCCGAGGGTGATCCAGATGGCGGCCCGGCGACGTCCAGGGGGTCGAACTGCGGCGGTTGAACTCACGTGTGGGCCCTCTTGCTCCTCGTGGGGTGACTCAGAGATCCATCCTAGGCGGGCGTCGCTTGGAGAATGCTGCGGCCCGGCGGTGAAGAGCCGGGATGCGCGCCGAGCGCGCGATCGACCGTCAGGACGCCGGGCAGGTCGGCAGCTTCGCCGTGCTGGACCCGCTGCTCACGGCTTCCAGCGCCGCGAGCGAATCCTTCAGCGTTTTGACCGCGAACACGTGCAGCCCGGACGGGATGTGCCCGGTGACCTCGTCGCAGTTCGACGCGGGCGCGAGGAAGTAGCTCGCTCCCCCGGTGTCGCGGGCCGCGTACATCTTCTGCCGGATGCCGCCGATCGGCCCGATCGTGCCGACGTTGTCGATCGTGCCCGTGCCGGCGACCTTCTTGCCGCCGTTGAGCTTGTCCGGCGTCAGCTTGTCGATGATCCCGAGCGCGAACATCTGCCCTGCACTCGGGCCGCCCACGTTGTTGAGCTCGATGTTCACGTCGAACGGGAACGTGTAGTCCATCCCCGCTCCGATCCCGAGCACGACCTGGCCCTGCGTCTCGGTGGGCGTGATCGAGACCGTGGAGGCCGCGCCGTCGCGCACGATCCCGATCTCGGCCGCCTTGCCCGTGCCGTTGACGTTGACCGCCTTGCGCAGGGCGGCGACGCTCTCGATGGTGTCGCCGTTGACGCTGGTGATCTCGTCGCCCGTCTTCAGCTCCTTCGCCGCGGGGGTGCCGGGCAGGAGCTGCTTGACCGCGACCGCCTGCGGGAAGTGGTAGCCGAGCTGGTTGAGCGCCGCGGCGATCGCGTCCTGCTGGGAGTCGACCATCAGGGCCGCGTTCGCGGCGTTGGACTGCTCCGTGGTCGTCCCAGGCGGGAACACCTCGTCGATCGGCGTCACGGCGCGGCTCGGGTCGAACCAGGCCTGGATGATGTTCCACCAGCTCGGGCTCTGGTCGGGGTTGCCGACCACCGACACGGTGAGGAGGTCGAGGGAGCCGCCGGTCGGGTAGGTGGTCTTGCTCGGGATGCTGATCAGCGGCTTGGCGTCGCCCGACGGGGCGCTCCCGACGGCCTGGTCGGTGCCGAGCGTGTTGAAGACCGGGCCGGGCTGCTCGATGACGAACGGCGCCGGCGCGAGCGCGAGGACCAGTGCGAGAACCACGGCGACGGCGATGGCCACCCAGCCGACGATCGTCCTGCGCGACGGTGCTACGCGCCCGCCGTCCGGCAGCGGCGCTGGTCGGTCGTCGTCGGTGAACAGGGTCACGCGCTGTCCCTTCGGTCGTGTTCGCCACGGGCGCACAGCCCACGGCATCGCCCAAGCCGATTCTCACCCGGCTCGCGGTGATCTCGGGCTAGCGTAGATGCCAAGCCTGGAAAGCCGTAATCGCACGGCCGACACCAATCGAGACGGGGGCGAGCCAGATGGCCGACGATCCGAACAAGGAACCGGACGACGAGTTCCGGGACATGTTGCGGGAGTTCCTGTCGGGCGACTCCTCCATCGATCCGAGCCAGCTCGCGGGCGCCGCCGGACTCCCGAACGACCCCGCGGCCATCCAGCAGCTCCTCGGGCAGCTCCAGAACGCCCTGATGAACCCGGGCGGAGGCATCAACTGGGATCTGGCCGACCAGCAGGCGCGCACCCTCGCCTCCGAGGGCGCCCGCGCGGTGACCCCCGCCGAGCGCGCAACGCTCGACCAGGCCTTCCACGTCGCCGCGCTCTGGCTGGACGAGGCCACCACGGTGGCGGGGCTGTCGACGCCGCCCGAGCTCATCGGCCGCGCCGAGTGGGCGCGGCAGACCATTCCGCTGTGGACCCAGCTCGCCGAGCCGGTCGCGCTCAGCATCTCCGACGCGCTCACCCGCGTTCTCACCGAGCAGGCGCCGGAGGAGATGCAGGGCATGATCCAGAACGCCGGCCAGGTCATGCGCTCGGTCGGCGGCGCCCTGTTCGCCATGCAGCTCGGCCAGGTGGTCGGGCAGCTCGCGAAGGAGGTCGTCTCCGGAGGCGACATCGGCATCCCGCTGCTGGCGGACGGCAGCGCGGCCCTCATCCCGCAGAACGTGGCCGAGTTCGGCGACGGGCTCGACATCCCCATCGACCAGGTGCAGCTCTACCTCGCGGTGCGCGAGCTCGCGCACGCGCGCCTGTTCCGGCACGCGAAGTGGCTGCGGCTGCAGCTCATCACCCAGATCACCGCGTTCGCGCGCGGCATCACGATCGACACCGACCGGCTGGAGTCGCTCGCCGAGAGCTTCGACCCGTCCAACCCCGAGGAGCTGCGCGAGGCGATGGTCTCCGGCGCGCTCATCCCGCCGAAGACCGAGGAGCAGCAGGAGGCCCTCGACCGCCTGGAGACGGTGCTCGCGCTGGTCGAGGGCTGGGTCGACGTGGTCACCGCCGGCGCCACCCGGCTGCTGCCGAAGGCCGACGCGATCGCCGAGACGGTGCGCCGCCGGCGCGCGGCCGGAGGTCCGGCCGAGTCGGCCTTCGCGACGCTGGTCGGGCTCGAGCTGCGCCCGCGCCGGCTCCGCGACGCCGCCGCCATGTGGCAGGCCGTGACCGACGCCGTGGGCCAGGAGGCCCGCGACCGGCTCTGGTCGCACCCCGACCTGCTCCCGCAGGCGGCGGACCTGGACGACCCGTCCCGCCTGGTCGCCCGGCTCACCGCCGCGGCCACCGGCCAGGAGCCGGAGCGCGACGAGCTGGACCAGGCCATCGAGGACCTGCTGCGCGGCGACGGCGACCGGCCCGCGGAGGACTGAACGCGCCCTCCCAGCTGTGGAGAATCGGCCCGGGTGACTCCGGGCTGTGGATAACCCGTATTCGGGGGTTCCGACCCATCAGGATGGCGGGATGGTCCACCAGCTCGATCCCCGCATCCCCCGCGTGTGGCGCTCGCCGCGCGCCCTCCAGTTCGGCGTCGAACGGCCTCGGCTGATCCTCGACCCGGTCGGCGTCGCGGAGGAGCGGATGATCTCCGCCCTCTCGGCCGGGGCGACGCCCAGCGCGCTGCGGATGATCGCCCGCGGCGCCGGAGCGGGGCCGGCAGCGGTCGACGCCCTGCTCGCGCGGCTGGGACCGGTGCTGGAGTCGCCGCCGGAGGCGCGGCGCGGCGACGCGCCGATCGTGGTGCTCGACGGTGCAGGCCCCACTGCGGCCCGCATCCTCGCCCTGCTGCGGGAGGCCGGGGTCGATGCGCGCAGCGGTCTGGGCGCCGACGATCCAGCGGTCGACCTCGCGGCGGCCGCGGTCGTCGTCGGCGCCTTCGCGATCGCGCCGCACCGGCACCAGCGCTGGCTGCGCCGCGACATCCCGCACCTGGCGGTGGTGTTCGGCGACGGCGGGGTGACCATCGGGCCGTTCGTGCGGCCGGGCGACGGCGCCTGCCTGCGCTGCGTCGACCTCCACCGCAGGGACGCCGACCCGGCCTGGCCGGCGCTCGCGGCCCAGCTCCACACCCGGCCGCTGCCCGGCGAGACGGAGCTGGTCTGCGCAGCGGCGGCGTCGGCCGCGGCCGGCGCGGTCCTCGCCCTGGTGAGCGGCGCTCCAGGACGCTCCGACGCCGCGGCGCGCTACGACGCGGTCGCCGCGCGCTGGTCGGAGCGGCGCTGGGAGCCGCATCCCGAGTGCGGCTGCCTCAGTCCGCTCGCGGCGCCGCCGCGCGCACCGGCGCCAGCTCGGCGAGGAACCGCGACGCCTGCCGCGACACCGGCCGCCCCGGCTGGCTTCCGCGCTGCGCCCAGCTCAGCCGCAGCCGGCGCCGCGCGCGCGTGACGCCCACGTAGAGCAGGCGGCGCTCCTCGTCGATCTGCTCGAAGCTGGCGGCGTAGCTGATCGGCACCAGTCCCTCCGAGAGACCGACGATGTACACGGAGTCCCACTCCAGGCCTTTCGCCGCGTGCAGCGTCGCCAGCGTCACGGCGGACATCGTCGGTTCGTGCTGGCCGGCCTGGCGGGCCATCAGCTCGTCGGTGAAGCGCCGGAACGTCGCACCCTCCGGCATCTCGTCTACGAGCCCCATGATCGCGTTGAGGGACTCCCAGCGCGCCCGAACGGCGCCGCGGCCCTCCGGCGGCTGCACCGACCAGCCGAGCGTGCGCAGCACGTCGCTGACCGACTTGAACAGCGGCTCGTCGGTCGCCGCGACGCTCGCCGCACGCAGCGTCATGACCGCCTGACGCACCTCCGGCAGGTCGAAGAAGCGCTTGGACCCGCGGAGCTGGTAGCTGATCCCGAGATCGCCGAGCGCCTGCTCCAGCGCGGCGGCCTGCACGTTCACGCGGTAGAGGACGGCGATGGCCTCCGGCTTGGCGCCGGCCTCCAGCTGCGCCGCGATGCTCTGGGCGACGGCGCGGGCCTCGGCCCGGTCGTCCTCGAACACTGCAGGCGGCGGGACCTCGTCCCCCGCCTTCGCCTCGTGGACGGCGTTCAGCGTCAGCGCGCCGGAGCGGCCGCGCATCAGCCGGTTGGCGGTGTCGATGACCGACGGCGCCGACCGGTAGTTCTGCTCCAGCCGCACGACGGTGGCGCCCGGGTTCTCCCGCTCGAAGTCCAGCAGGTACTCGCTGCGCGCCCCCGCGAACGAGTAGATGGTCTGGCTCGCGTCGCCGACGACGCAGAGGTCCTTGCGGGTGCCCAGCCAGAGCCGCAGGAGCTGATGCTGCAGCGGGGAGACGTCCTGGTACTCGTCCACCACGAAGTAGCGGTACTGCTCGCGCACCTGCATGGCCACCGACGGCTCGGTCTCGATCATCCCGGCGCACACCAGCAGGACGTCCTCGAAATCGATCTGCTTGCGCTCGTCCTTGAGCTCCTCGTACGCGCGGTGGAAGTCCACGAGCTGCTCGGCCTTCAGGGTGCCGGGCAGCGGGCGCGAGGCCAGCGCCGCGGCGTACTCCTCCAGGCCCATGCTGGAGACCTTGCGCCATTCGATCTCGGCGGCGACGTCGCGGAGGGTCGCGGTGTCGACGCGCAGCCCGAGCTTCTCGGCGGCGTGCCCGAGCACGCGGCCCTTGCCGTCGAGGACGCTGGGGAGCTGGCCGCCCACCACCTGCGGCCAGAAGTAGTTGAGCTGCGCCAGCGCGGCGGAGTGGAAGGTTCGTGCCGACACGCCCCCGGCTCCGAGCTGCCGCAGCCGCCCGCGGAGCTCGGCGGCCGCGCGGTTGGTGAACGTCAGTGCCATCACCCGGTTCGGCGTGAACGCGCCGGAGGCGACGCCGTAGGCGATCCGGTGGGTGATCGCGCGGGTCTTGCCCGTGCCTGCGCCCGCCAGCACGCACACCGGCCCGAAGAGGGCCTCGGCGGCCACGCGCTGCTGCGCGTCCAGGCCGCCCAGCAGGCCGTCCGGACCCTGTGCTGTCGCGGTGCTCACGTCGCGCTCACGCGGGAGGCTCGTCGAGCGGGCCGCCGTACCAGTCCTCGATCAGCGCGCGGGCGATGGAGGAGCGGCCGGGCAGGATGATCTGCTCGCGCGCCTCCCACAGCTCGTCGCGGCTGAACCAGCGCAGGTCGAGGATCTCCTCGCCGTCCGGCGCGAGCGCGGCAGGGTGCTGGTCGTCGGCGAGCCGCGCCGTCATCCCGACCATCACGGAGGCCGGGAACGGCCACGGCTGCGAGCCCTTGTACCTGGCGTCGGTCACCCGCACGCCGGCCTCCTCGAAGATCTCGCGCTCGACGGCGGACTCGAACGACTCCCCCGGCTCGACGAACCCGGCCAGCAGGGAGTAGCGGGAGTGCTCCCACATGGCGTTCGAGCCGAGCAGCAGCCGGTCGTCGGCGTCGAGCACGGTGACGATGACCGCGGGGTCGGTGCGCGGGAAGACTTCGGAGCCGTCCTCGAAGCAGCGCCGCACCCAGCCGGCCTGCTCGACCACGGTCGGCGTGCCGCAGCGCGGGCAGTGCGTGTGCGAGGCGTGCCAGTTCGCGATCGCCAGGGCCTCGGTGAAGAGCCCGGCGTCGCGGTCGCTCAGGGCGGTGGCGACGGTGCGGAGGTTGCCCCAGCGCGCCTCGTCCGGCTCCAGCTCGGTCGCGGCGGCGTCGGTGAGCACCTCCAGGACGACAGCAGTGCCGGCCGGCTGGCCAGGCACGTCCACGAGCGTGCGGCCGAGGTACACGCGCAGGAGCGCGGACGTGACCCGCTCGACCGGGAGCAGGTCGAGCTCTGCGGGCCCGGCGTCCGGCGCGCTCCAGCCGTCGGACGACGGTGTCGCGGCGGCCACGCTCTCCGGCGTCAGCAGCGCCCTGCCCTTCCAGAGCGCGAGGACCCGGGTCGCCGGCTCCTCCCACAGCTCGTCGAACAGCGCAGGCCGGGAGCGGGCGGCGTGATCGCGGTCGATCGCATGGCGCGAGAGCGGGAGCGCGGCGAGCGGCAGCACGGACGTCGATGCGGACGACATCGGGATCCCTTCGAGGCGTGGAGAAAGATGCAAGGCGTGGCGGAACTGCCCACGCGCGGATGTCCATTTAGCCTAGGTGCATGGCCAGATCCCCACTCACTCTAGCCGCGCTGGCCAGCTCGGCCGTGCCCGACCTGACTGTCACCGGAACCCGCGCGCACACCGCAGACGGCGCGGGCGAGTTCGACGCCGCGCTGCTCACCGCGGCCGACGGGAGCGCCCGCATCGTGCGCCTCCCGCTCACCCAGGCGGCGGAGACCGAGCAGAGCTCCGACCTGGTCGCGCTGCGCGCGCTCACCACCGGCATCCGCAGCCGCCTCCCGTTCGACGTGCCGACCTACCTCGGCCAGGCGCCGGTCGGCGGCACGCGCGCCATCGTCTACGACTTCCTGCCGGGCGACCACGTCGCCGTGGAGGACGTGCCGCCGGGCGACGGCCTCGCCGGGTCGATCGGCCACGCCATCGCGGCCATCCACACCCTCCCGACCAGCTTCGTCGGGGAGGCCGGCCTCCCCGTCCTCTCCGCCGCCGAGTGCCTGTCCTCGACCGCGGCGCTGATCGAGTCGGCTGCCGCGACCGGCAAGCTGCCCGCCGCGCTCCGCGACCGCTGGCGCGACGCCGTCGCGGACCACTCGGTGTGGCAGTTCCAGCCCACGGTGATCAACGGGGCGCTGACCGCCGACTCGTTCCTGGTCGACGGCGAGTCCGTCACCGGTGTGCTCGGCTGGTCGGCGCTGCGCGTCGGCGACCCGGCCCGCGACCTGCACTGGCTGCTCGCCATGAACCCGGACGCCACCGACGGCGCGCTCCTCGCCTATGCCTCCACCCGCCAGGTCGCCACCGACCGGCAGTTCACCCAGCGCGCGATGCTGTACGCCGAGCTGGAGGTCGCCCGCTGGCTGCTGCACGGCCGCGAACTGCGCGACCAGGGCATCGTGGACGACGCCGTGCAGATGCTCGACGGCCTGGTCGACCGCGTGCACAGCAACACGGTCACCCCGCTCTCGACGGCCACCGGGCCGATCATGGCGATCGACGACGTCGAGGCACTGCTCGACCGCACCCCGGGCGACCGCGCGTCGGTCCGGCCCGGCGGCATGCGCCCGGTCGACGACCAGGCCGGCTGAGCGCAGCCGAGCGGGGGCCCTAACATCTAGGCGCCGCGCACTCCCGCCCACAGCTCGACCAGCTCGGCCTCGGAGTACAGCCGCTCCGGGCGGACGACGCGGTCGTCGGCCACGAAGTAGAAGACGGCGTCGATGCGCGCCGGGTCGATGCCCGCGTGCTTCGCGTAGGCGAGGCGGTAGAGGGCGAGCTGGAGCTGCTTGCGCTCCAGGTCGGCGGCGTCGCGGGGGGCCTTGCCGGTCTTCCAGTCGACGATCTGGACCTCGTGGCGACCGTCGTCCACCGCGTAGACGGCGTCCAGCTTGCAGACGACAACCTGGCCGGCGAGCGTGACGTGGATCTCGAGCTCCACCTCGGCGGGGGCCCGGTCGGCCCACTCGCTCGCGGCGAAGGTCGCCTGCAGCTCGGCCAGCGCCTCCGCCCCGAGCAGCTCACCCGCGGGATCGTCCAGCTCGGCGACGGCGGCGTCGAGCGCGTCGGTCGCGCCGCCTGCGACTCCGTAACGCTCCTCCACCCAGCGGTGGAAGAGCGTCCCCAACCGGGTCTGCCGGTAGGGCCGCTCCGGCATCGGGCGGCGGAGCTGGGCGGCGACGCCGGCGGGGTCGCTCACGAAGTCCTTGAACCGGGAGGCCGGGATGCGCGCGGGCAGCTCCACCAGGCCGTCCTCCGCCTCGCGTCTGGCGCGCTCGGCGAGCAGCAGGTCGACGTCCAGGGCGTACACGCCGCCGTCGCCCGGGCCGCGCTCCGTGGCGGCCTGCACCGCCGCCGCTGCGGCCTCCACCCTGGTGCGGCGCACGCCGAGCGGATCGAGCGGCCAGAGCACCGTGCGCGACTCGGGCGACAGCGGGTTCTCGTCCGGCTCGTCGCACGGCGGGAAGGCGTCCTCGGGCAGCAGCCCGGCCTGCTGCAGCTCCAGCAGGTATGCGCCGGGCGACCGCGGCCGGGACTGCGTCGACCAGTACGAGCCGGTCAGCAGCAGGCTGTGCCGCGCGCGAGTGACGGCGACGTAGATCAGCCGGCGCTGCTCCTCCAGGTGGCGCGCCACGTTGGCGGCCTCGAACGCGGAGATCGCCTCGTCCACCTGCTTCTGGTCCTCGGCGTTGCGCCACGGCAGCACGGGCAGCTCGGCCGAGTCGCCGCGGAACTCGTTGGGGAGCTGGCCGAACGCCAGCCAGCCGCGCTTGCTCTGCGGCGGCCCGGGGAGCTCGCCCTCGACCAGACGCGGCACCGCGACGACGTCCCACTCCAGGCCCTTCGCGCCGTGGATGGTCAGGATCTGCACGGTGCCGGGCTCGGCGTCCTCGCTGCGCGGTGCCAAGTTGTCGCGCTGCTCGGCCTCCGCCAGCCAGGCCAGGAACGACCCGAGCGTGGCCCGGTCGTCGCTGGCGAGGTACGACGCCACCTGCTCGGCGAAGGCGTCGAGGGAGGCCTGGCCGAGCTGGGCCGACTCGTTGGCCGCGACCTCGATGTCGAGCCGCAGCTCCTGCTGCACGAGGGTGACGAGGTCGAGGAGGTCGAGGCCGGCCCGCGAGCGCAGCCGGTCGAGCTGTCCGCCCGCAGCCCGCAGCCGCTCCAGGCCGGTCGCGCTGAAATCGCCGAGCCGGCCGTGGCCCTCCGGCGCCTCCACGACGAAGTCGAGCGCGTCGACCAGGGAGGCCGACTCCTCCGCCACGACGGAGCCCCGCAGCCGGTCGCGCACGTCGGGGTCGAGGGTCTGGAACCGGTGGTCGCGCGCGGCCAGCCAGCTCGCCACCCGGCGCAGCGCCGCGATGTCCCGCGTGCCCACCCGCCAGCGCGCCCCGGTCAGCAGCCGGATCAGCTCCGAGCCCGCCGTCGGGTCGTGCATGACCCGCAGCGCGCTCACCAGGTCGGCGATCACGGGCTGCTCCAGGAGGCCGCCGAGCCCGAGGACGTGGAAGGGCACCCCCCGCGCCGCGAGCGCACCGGTGAATGCGTCGATCTTCTTGATCGAGCGGCAGAGCAGGGCGGCCGAGGCCGGCTGTCCCTGCGCATCCCGCTGGGCCAGCCGGACGCGCAGCCACTCGGCGATCGCCGCGGCCTCGTCCTCGACGGTCTGCCCGAAGGCGTGGTCGAGCTCGCCGGCCATCACGCCCGGCCGCGGCTGCAGCTGCTCGACGTGCACGGGAGAGTCGGCCGAGAGCGGGGCGACGAGCGCGTTCGCGGCGTCCAGCACCGTCGTCGGGTTGCGCCAGCTCGTGCTGAGCGCGAAGGCGGCCGCGCCGTCCTTCCGCCCGGTGAAGTCGAGGGCGAACCGGCCCAGGTTGGCGGCGCTCGCGCCGCGCCAGCCGTAGATGGACTGGTGCGGGTCGCCCACCGCCATCACGGCCTGGTCGAAGAACAGCGCGGACAGCAGCCGGGTCTGCACGACCGAGGTGTCCTGGTACTCGTCCAGCAGCACGACGCGGTAACGGCGGCGGTAGTCCGCGACGACCTCCGGCAGCCGCTCGCACACCGCCAGGGCGAGAGCGACCTGGTCGGAGTACTCCACGAAGCCGCGTCGCCGTTTCTCGTCCGCGAACCGCTCGGCGAGGTCGAGCAGCGGGGGCAGCGAGCCGACCGACGCCACGGCGGTGCGGACCGACGCGTAGGCGTCTTTGACCCGCCCGCTGCCGGTGGGCAGCTCGAGCAGCCGGCCGAAGCCCTCCACCATGCGGTGCACGTCGCGGGCGTCCGCCACGTTCTCGCTGAGCGCACGGCTGAGGTCGAGGACGGCGGTGGTGACCGCGTCCACGCTCTTGTCGAGCTCCACGAGCCGCTCGTCGTCGCAGCCCACGACGACGCGGCGGGCGAGCTGCCAGGCGGAGGCCTCGCTGAGGATGGCGGACTCGGGCTCCCGGCCGATCAGCAGGGCGTTCTCGCGGAAGATCGCGTTGGCGAACGCGTTGTACGTCGCGACCTCCGGCGCGTCGAACGGGTCGAAGACCACGTCGGTGAGCCCGGAGGCCGCGAGCTGCTCGATGCGTCGCCGGATGCGCTCGGCGAGCTCGCCGGCCGCCTTGCGGGTGAAGGTCAGGCCCAGTACCTCCGGCACCCGGACCAGCCCGTTGGCGAGCAGCCAGACCACCCGGTTCGCCATCGTCTCGGTCTTGCCGCTGCCCGCGCCGGCGACCACGATCGCGGGAGCGAGCGGCGCCTCGATGACGGCCTGCTGCTGCTGTGTCGGCCGCGGGAGGCCGAGCGCGTCGGCGATCTCGGCCGCGCTCAGGCGGCGGGCAGGGCGCTGCGGCTCGGGAGCCTCGGCCTCGGCCGCGAAGGCCAGCTCGACCAGGTCGAGGCCGGGCTGGTCCTCGGCGAGCTCCAGGAGTCCGTCGTCGTTCACTGTGCCCTCTCCCCTGTCATGCCCGCTCGCCTGGTCATGCCCGTTCCCTCGGTCATGCGCTGACCGCCGGGACGAGATGGATGCGGTACCCGTAGGCCGCGTGCGGGTCCCGATCGCCCAGGTCGACCACTCCCGCGAACGTCGCCCCGGCCATGCCGTCGGCCGCCTGCGCCACGCGCTCCTCCAGCCGGACGAGCGCCTCCGCGTCGACGCGCTCCTGCACGACCTCGCGGTACGCCTTGCCGCGGACGCCCTTGGCCACGAACAGCAGCTTCGCGCCGCCCGGCGGCAGCTCCGCCGCCTCGACGGCGCCGTGCTCCAGCGCGAGCTGGTACACCCCGAGCTGGGCGTGCGACGCCGTCTCCGCGGCCGTCGGCACCGTGCGCCCGGTCTTCAGGTCGACGATCACGACGGTGCCGTCCGGGGTCTCCTCGACCCGGTCGATCTTGCCGCTGATGCGCGCCCGGCCGAGCTCGAGCTGGAACTCGCCCTCCGAGCCGAGCAGGCGGCCTCCTGCACGCCCGAAGTCGCGCAGATACTCCGAGACGCCGCCGACGAGCCCGCGCGTGCGGCGGCGCTCGCGCTCCTCGATCCAGGGCGACTCGAACTGGAGCTGCGCCCAGCGCCGCTCGATGCCGGACCAGAGCACGTCGACGCTCGTCTCCTCGGTAGCGGCGGCCTCCTCCATGACGGCGTGCACCACGGTGCCGATGCCGGCGGCGAGGCCGCTCGGGGAGGCGGCCATCTCGTCCACGAACCAGGCCAGCGGCGACTTCTCGAACGTGCCCAGCCGCGACGGCGAGACCTTCACCCTCGCCTCCGGATCGTCCAGATCGATCAGCGGCTCGGTGGTCGACGGCTCGGCGAGGCCGTACCAGTCGGCGGGATCGGCGCCCTCCACCCCGGCTTCGGCGAGCCTGGCGAGCGCGTCGGCGGCATCGGGCGAGCCGGTGGTCACCAGCCGGCGGCGCAGCCGGCCGACCATGCCGCGCAACGACAACGGGTGGATGCCGGGATCGTCGTCCTCGACCGCGAGGTCGCCCGCGAGCCGGAGGAACGGCGAGGGCTGCTCGTCGTCGTTGGCTGTCGCGGTGAGCAGCACCTGGCGCCGGGCGCGGGAGACCGCGAGGGCGAACATCCGCAGCTCGTCGCTGAGGACCTCCGCCCGCTGGTCGGCGGTGTCCCGGCCATCCTCCGCGGAGTCGGCGCTGCGGCCGGCGAGCGCGTCGTCCAGCTCCTGCGGGTGCAGCAGCGAGCCGCGCAGCCGGAGGTTGGGCCAGACGCTCTCCTGGAGGCCGGCCACGGCGACCACGTCGAACTCCCGGCCGACCGTGGCGCTCGGCGTGCACACCAGCACCGCGTCGCCGGTCGTGCGGGCCGCGAGGGTGTCCTCCGGAACCTCGGCGCCGAGCAGCTCGATCACGAAGTCCGAGGCCGGACGCTCGGGCGAGCGCTCCACGAAGCGCCGGGCAGCGGTGAACAGGGCCACGACGCCGTCGAGGTGCCGGTCGGCCTCGTCGGCGACGATCCCGGAGCGCTCGGACTGCTCCAGCCATCGTTTGGCCAGGCCGCTGCGCTCCCAGGCGTGCCAGAGCAGCTCCTCGATCGTGCTGCCGGCCGCCGCCTTCTCGCGGCCGCCGCGCAGCGTCTCGGCCAGGCGCGCGGCCCGGCGGGCGGGCGACGAGTCGATCGTGGCGAGGTTCGCGGGCGTGGCGAGCGCCTCGACCAGGAGGTCGTCGCCCGGCCGGTTGCCCTCGCCGGCCAGCTCCTCCTGGCGCAGCGCGAGCCGCAGCCGGCGCAGGCTGATCGCGTCCAGGCCGCCGAACGGCCCGAGCAGCAGCTCGGTCGCCACGACCGGGGTCAGCTCGATCGCGCCGACGGCGACGCCCGCGATCGTGATGAGCTGCCGGGCGGCGTAATCGTCGCGCAGTGGCCGCCCCGCGATGCTGGTGGTCGTCGGGACCTCCGCGACGGCGAGCGAGCGGGCGAGGCCCGGGATGTGCGCGCCGGACCGCACCACGACGGCCATCCGGTTCCACGGCACCCCGTCGATCAGCCGCCGCTCGCGCAGCAGCCGGGCGAGCCGCGCGGCCTCGGCCGGAGCCGACGACGCCTTCACGACCACGACGGCCGGGCCGGCGTCCTCCGGCTGCTCGCGCCCCGCCACGGCCACGCGGTGCACGCCGGCGGCCGCCGCACCGATCCGCTCGGTGACCCGCGAGGTCAGCTCGCGGAGCGCGGGGGTCTGACGGTGCGCGGTGCCCAGCACGACGCGGGTCACCGGCACGCCCAGCCGCGCGCCGAGCTGGCCGAGCGCCGCGACCTCCGCGCCGCGGAACGTGGTGGAGGCGACGTCGGGGTCGCCGAACGCGATGACCGCGATGCCACGTGCCGCCACCGCGCGCAGCAGCGCGATCGTGGCGACGGTGGCCTCCTGGAGGTCGTCGACGAACAGCGCCTTGAGGCCGTCGAGCGTGCTCCCCTCTGCCACGACGGGGACGGCGGAGGCGATCAGCTCGGCGGCGTCGACGTAGCCGCCGCGGAAGCTGTCGAGGACGTTCTGGTACTCCGCGATGAACCGGCCGGCCGCGCGCCACTCGTCGCGCCCGGTGATCGCGCCGAGCTCGGCCAGCCGCGACGGCGACACGCCGCGCTCGGCGCAGCGGCCGATGAGCTCGCGCAGCTCGGTGCGGAAACCGCGCAGGATGCGCACCTCCGGCCCGAGCGAGGGAGGCCAGACCGGTCCGCTGCCGTCCTCCAGGTGACCGGTCAGCAGCTCGGCGATGATCTGGTCCTGCTCGCCGCCGGTGAGCAGCCGCGGCGGCTCCCAGCCGTTGCGCCTGGCCTGCTCGCCGGAGAGCTGGAAGGCGAGGGAGGTCGCCGTGCGGGCCAGCGGGCCGGGCGTCGGAACGCCGAGCCGCAGCGAGATCCGGTCGCGCAGGGCGGTCGCGGCGGCGCGGGAGGCGCTGAGCGCGAGGACCTCCGACGCCGCATAGCCGCGGTCGTGCACGCGCTCGGCGATGGCTTCCACCAGCGCGGTGGTCTTGCCGGTGCCCGGCGCGCCGAGCACCGCGGCCGACGCGCCGTCCGGCAGAGCGAGCACCGCGCGCTGGGCGTCGTCGAGCGCGACGGCGGGGCCGCCGGCCGCGTCCTCGACGCGCGGACGGAAACCTCGGGTGGACATGTCTTCACGGTAACGGCGTCCGCCGACAGAGAACGCGACCGGAGCCCGCGAGCCGCGTGCCGTAGTCTGAACTCGCAACCGCCGGTCTGATTCGAAAGGCACATCCCGTGGAGATCCGCATCGGAATCGTCAACGCCCCCCGCGAGCTCAGCTTCGAGTCGTCCCAGTCGCCCGAGGAGCTCACCGAGCAGATCCAGGGCGGAATCAGCAGCGGCACGGGCATCCTCAAGCTCGCGGACGACAAGGGCCGCGTCTACATCGTCCCGACTGCGGGCATCGCCTACGTCGAGCTCGGCACCGAGGAGTCGCGCCGCATCGGCTTCGTCGGCTAGATTCGCCAGCGTGGAACTGCTCTTCGTCGCACTCGCCGGCGCCATCCTCGGCCTCGGCGCGCGGTACCTCCTGCCCAACCGGCACACGCACGGCTCCGTGCTCATGCCGGCGCTGGGCGTGAGCGTCGCGTGCATCCTCTGGGTCGCCCTCACCTGGGCCGGCCTGAAGTGGAACGGCGGCTGGATCTGGTGGATCACGCTCGTGGGCACCGCCCTCGTCGTGGCCGTGGCCGACCTCGTCATCGGTCGCCTGCGCACCGCCCACGACGACAAACTGCTGCACACCCTCACCCGCGGCGCCGTCGCCCGCTGAGGCCGTTGCACGGTCAGGCCGGCGCTCAGGCGGTCAGGCTCAGGCGGTCAGGCCCAGCGCGTCCATCCGGCGCGTGTGCGCCGCGATCAACTCGGTGAAGATCGGCTCGATGCGCTCCTCGTCGGCCGCGCGGTTCCCCGACAGGTGCAGGGCGGAGCGCGCCACCAGCAGCGTGTCGCCGACCAGCCTGCGCCCCCACATCGCCAGCCGCGACCCGAGCTGCGGGTCTGCGGCGATCTCGCCGCGCAGGACCTCCAGCAGGCCCTCCTGACCGGAGTCGGCGCCCAGGAGCTGCGCGATCCGCGGGCCGACGTCGCCCGGCAGGCCGCCGGCGAGCCGGATGAAGAAGTCGTCCAGCAGGCCGCCCGTCATCAGGGCGGCCAGCAGCGTCTCGCGCCAGTCGGAGCCCACCAGCAGGGCGCGGAAACCCTCGATCTCCTCGGCGAACGGCCGCATGACGTCCGCGGGCTCGTCGCCGCGCCGGCGGATCTCCGCGACGATGCCCTGGTGCTTGGAGAGCGCCAGTCCAGCGGCGACGGAGACGACCTCCTTGGCCGCAAGGCCCTCGGTGTCGGCGGCCACCCGCGACAGCGTCTGGAACTGCTCGAGCTGCAGGTACGCCGCCTGGCCCAGATACGGCAGCAGGTCGGGCATCACCTCGTGCAGGTCGACCCGCACGGTCGCCGGAGGCGTCCTCGGGCTGAGGCGGGGCAGCTCGACCGTGGGCCGGCGTCTGGTGAACCACGTTGACACGTACAGCAGTGTAACGGGGAGGTCCAGTAAGCTTGTGGTGCCGTCGGCGCAGGATCGACGGCCCTGCGCCTGCGACGAGAACAGGGCGTGGAACTCACTATTCGAACCGACAGGCACCCTTACGTGACTTTCTCAGAACTCAACATCGACCAGGACATGGTGGACGCGCTCGCCTCCAAGGGCATCATCGAGCCGTTCCCCATCCAGTCCCAGACCATCCCGCTCGCTCTCGCCGGCCAGGACATCATCGGCCAGGCGAAGACCGGCACCGGCAAGACCTTCGGCTTCGGCCTCCCGATCATCCAGCGCCTCGGGCTCGACCCGGAGCCCGGCGTCCAGGCACTCGTCGTCGTCCCGACCCGCGAGCTCGCCGTCCAGGTCTTCGAAGACCTGGAGCAGGCCGCCTCCAACCGCCCGACCGCGGTCACCGCGATCTACGGCGGTAAGGCCTACGAGGGCCAGATCGCCCAGCTCAAAGCCGGCGCGCAGATCGTCGTCGGCACGCCCGGCCGGCTGCTCGACCTCGCGGGCCAGCGCCTCCTGAACCTCTCGCACGTCAAGGAGATGGTGCTGGACGAGGCCGACAAGATGCTCGACCTCGGCTTCCTCTCCGACATCGAGAAGCTCTTCGCGCAGACCCCGGCGACGCGTCACACCATGCTGTTCTCGGCGACCATGCCCGGCCCGATCGTCGCGCTGGCCCGCCGCTTCATGACTCGCCCGATCCACATCCGCGCCAGCGACCCCGACGAGGGCCAGGTGCAGGCGAACATCAAGCACCTCATCTACCGCGCGCACTCGCTCGACAAGGACGAGGTCGTCGCCCGCATCCTCCAGGCCGAGGGCCGCGGCAAGACCGTGATCTTCACGCGCACCAAGCGCGCGGCGGCCAAGCTGGTCGAGGAGCTCGGCGACCGCGGCTTCAACACGGCGGCCGTGCACGGCGACCTCAACCAGGAGCAGCGCGAGCGTGCGATGGCGGCCTTCAAGGCCGGCAAGAAGGACGTGCTGATCGCCACCGACGTCGCCGCGCGCGGCATCGACGTGGACGACGTCACCCACGTCATCAACCACACCATCCCCGACGACGAGAAGACCTACCTGCACCGCGCCGGCCGCACCGGCCGCGCGGGCAAGACCGGTATCGCCGTGACGTTCGTGGACTGGGAGGACCTGCACAAGTGGGCCCTCATCAACCGCGCGCTGGAGTTCGGTCAGCCGGATCCGACCGAGACCTACTCGTCGTCGCCGCACCTCTACAGCGACCTCGACATCCCGGAGGGCGCGAAGGGCCGGCTGAAGTCGACCCCGGCCGTCAAGGCCCCGGAGACCCGGGACGGCGCGCGCCACGACTCCACCGGCCCCGGCGCGCAGGGCGACGGCCGCTCCAGCAACCGTCGCCGTCGCACCCGCTCGGGCGGCTCCGGCCAGGACGTCCAGGGCTCGGCGGCCCAGGCCTCCGCTGGTCACGCCTCGGGCTCGGTCGACGCCGCCCCCGCCACCGGCGGCGAGGAGAAGACCCCCGCGGCCGGCACGCACGACGGCGGCGGCTCGCAGCACCGCGACGGCAACAGCGCCCCGCGCCGGCGTCGTCGCCGCTCGCGCGGCGGCTCCCCCGCCACGCCCGCGAGCTGACGCACATCTGTCTGACAGAACACGCCGCCTGCCGATCACGGCAGGCGGCGTGTTCTGTCAGGTAGGTGGGATCAGTACCAGTTTGGGTTGTGGCTCATCTCGAAGCTCCACGCAGCGCAGGGCGAGCCGTACGAGCGGTTGATGTAGTCGAGGCCCCAGTTGACCTGGGTGTTCTGGTTCGTCATCCAGTCGGGTCCGGCCGAGGACATCTTGCTCGCCGGCCACGCCTGCGGGATGCCGTAGGCGCCGCTCGAAGTGTTGTAGGCGTCGGCGCGCCAGCCGGACTCGTGGTTCCACAGCGAGATCAGGCAGCCCATCTGGTCCTGCCCCCAGCCGAACGCCGAGAGCCGGCTCGACGCGTACGACTGCGCCGCGGCCGGGTCGACGTTCATCCCGGGCGGAGGCGCGAAGCCGTCCGCGCTGCCACCGGTGTTGGCCGCGGATCGTGCGGCTGCCGCGGCGGCAGCAGCCTGCGCGGCCGCCGCGGCGGCGACGCCTGCGGCGTACTGCTGCGCGACGGTCGCGGCGGTGTTCTGCAGGGCCGCGAGCTGCGCGTACAGCGTGGTCGCATGCTGCTTCTGCTCGGCGAGCTGCGCGTCGGCGGCGGCCTTGGCCGCCGTGGCGACCTGCAGCGCCTTCTGCGCGGCCTTGTCGAGCTGGTCGCGGATCTTCTGCGCGGCGTTCGCCTGCTCGCTCAGCGCAGCGGCGACGTTCTTCTGCGCGGCGGCCTGGGCGAAGAGGCCGGAAGCCTGGTCGGCGAGCTTGGAGACCGCGCCGAGCTGGTACAGCAGCGACGGCTGCGTGCCGGTGGTCGCCGCGGCGGTCCCGCCCGGCGCGCCCGCGCCGCCGAGGAACAGCCGGAGCGACACGTCGGAGGTCCCCGACCGGGTGAGCTGGGCCGCGAACTTGCCGCTCTCCGCCCGCAGCTCGTCCGCCCGCGCCGCGGCCGCCTGGGCCTGCTGGCCGATGTCCTGCGCCTTGGCTGTCGCCGCCGTGAGCGCGGCCTCCGCCTTGCCGTACTCGCCGAGGCGCTTCACCGCCAGGTCGCCCGCCGCGTTGGCCGAGGTCTGCAGCGACGTCAGGAGGCCGTTGATGCGGTCGACCTCCCCCTGGGCAGCGGCGGCGTTGGCCTTGGCCGCCTGCACGTCGTTCCAGGAGGGGTAGTTGTCCGCGCTCGCGGGAGCCGCGCCGCCCGCCACCGTGAGGGCGCCGATGAGCGCCGCTACTGCGACGGAAGACGTCCAGAGCCGTCGAGACACACGTACCTCGCTTCCTGATCCCCGCCGACCAGGCTAACGGGTGGTCGCGCTCATCCGTAGAAAGGCGCCGCGCCTGTCGCTTCTTCGATCATCAGCTCCGCCACGGCCGGATCGGTGGTGTTCTCGCCGAGCCGGTTGGGCTTGCCCGCCCCGTGGTAGTCGCTGGAGCCGGTGATCTGGAGGCCGTACTTGGCCGCGAAGCCGCGCAGTACGGCCACCCCCTCCTGCCGGTTCTCGCGGTGGTCGAGCTCCAGCCCGAACAGCCCGGCCTTCACGAGCCGTCGCAGCCGGTCCTCGGGGATCACGCCGCGGCTGCTGGTCGCCGGGTGCGCCAGCACGGGCACTCCCCCTGCTCCCCGGATGAGCCGGATGCCGGTCGTCGGGTCCGGCGCGTAGTGCGGCTGGAAGTAGCCGCTGCGCCAGTGCAGGATGCCGGCGAACGCTGCGCTGCGATCGGTGGCCAGCCCGCGGGCGACGAGCGCGTCGGCGATGTGCGGGCGCCCGACGGTCGCGCCCTCCGTCGCCTGGGCGAGCACGTCGGCCCAGGTGATCTCGTAGTCCTCGGCGATGCGGCGAACCATGTCCTCCGCGCGGCGCATCCGGCCCTCGCGGATGCGGCGCGTCTCGGCGACGAGCGCCTCGTTCGCCGGGTCGAACAGGTAGCCGAGCATGTGCACGCTGGCGAACTCCACCCGCGTGGACAGCTCCATGCCCGGGATGACCGTGACGCCGGCCTCCGCGCCCGCCGCGGCGGCGGAGGTCCACCCGGCGGTCGAGTCGTGGTCGGTGATGGCGATCGTGCCGAGCCCGGCTGCGGCGGCGGCGCGCACCAGCTCGGCGGGGGTCTCCGTGCCGTCCGACACGCTGGAGTGCGTGTGGAGGTCGACGGGACCGCGGAACCGTCGCTCATCAGCCATGCCCACCATCCTAGGAGTGGAAGAATGGTCGGCATGTCGTCCGAGAACACCACCGCGCCCGCGCCCGCCACGAGCGAGGAAGCGCCGCGCGCCACCGCGAACCGCTCCACCACCCCCGGTTCGGAGAACTTCCGCGAGTACATCGGCAGCAACTGGGCCGAGCGTCCGGAGGTCCTCCCCGGCGCCCGCCCGCAGGCCGATTACGCCGCCGCCCGCCGCGCCCGCGTCTCCGAGCTCTTCCCCGGGCAGCGGCTGATCATCCCGGCCGGGCGCCTCAAGCAGCGCTCGAACGACACCGACTACCCGTTCCGCGCGCACTCCGCGTTCACGCACCTGACCGGCTGGGGCTCCGACGCCGAGCCCGGCAGCGTGCTCGTGCTGGAGCCACACGACGGCGGCCACGTCGCCACCCTCTACTTCCGCGAGCGCGCGGGGCGCGACTCCGACGAGTTCTACGCCAACCCGGAGATCGGCGAGTTCTGGATCGGCCCGCGCCCGTCGCTCGCCCAGGTCGGCAGCGACCTCGACCTCCCGACCCGCGGCATCGCCGAGGTGGAGGCCGCGCTCGACGCGGTCGACGCCGGCACCCTCGTGCTGCGCGAGGCCGACCCGGAGCTGACCGACCGGGTCGACGCCGCCCGCCTGGTGCTCGCGGCCGAGGCCGGCGCCGACGCCGGGGCATCCGTATTCGATCCGGAGGAGCATGGCGAGGACGACCGCCTCGCCCGCGACCTCTCCGAGCTGCGCCTCGTCAAGGACGCCTACGAGGTCGCCGAGCTGCGCAGCGCCATCGCCGCGACCGCCGCCGGCTTCGACGATGTGGTCGCCGATCTGGCCCGGATCGTCACCCACCCGCGCGGCGAGCGGATCGTGGAGGGCGTCTTCAACGCGCGGGCCCGCCTGGACGGCAATGCGGTTGGCTACGACACCATCGCCGCCAGCGGACCGCACGCCTGCATCCTGCACTGGACGCGCAACGACGGCCGCGTCGTCCCCGGCGACCTGATCCTGATCGACGCGGGCGTCGAGGTCGACAGCCTCTACACCGCCGACATCACGCGCACCCTCCCGATCGACGGCACCTTCACCGAGACCCAGCGGCTCGTCTACGAGACGGTGCGGGAGGCCGCGGACGCCGCGTTCGCTATCGTGCGCCCCGGCATCCGCTTCCGCGAGATCCACGCGGCCGCGATGGCCGTCATCGCCCGCCGCACCGCCGAGTGGGGGCTGCTGCCGGTGACCGCCGAGGAGGCGCTGCAGGCCGACAACCAGCATCACCGCCGCTACATGGTGCACGGGACCAGCCACCACCTGGGGCTCGACGTGCACGACTGCGCGCAGGCCCGCCGTGAGCTCTACCTCGACGGCGAGCTGGCGCCTGGCATGACCTTCACGATCGAGCCCGGCCTGTACTTCCAGCCGGACGACCTCACGGTGCCGGAGCGCTTCCGCGGTATCGGCGTGCGCATCGAGGACAACATCCTCGTGACGGCCGACGGCGCCGAGAACCTCTCGATCGCCCTCCCCCGCACCGCCGACGACGTCGAGACCTGGGTCAGAAACCTCGCCCGCTAACCCCCACCCCCGCGCACTCTCCACCGCCGAGGGGCACGTCGTTGTCACTTCTCGAGGAGAAAAGTGACAACGACGTGCCCCTCGATCGTGCTGGTCGGGTCAGGCCGTGGGTGGGGCGGGCGGCTGCTCGCCCGCGGGAGGCGCGGGGGGCGCCGGCTGCTGCGCCGGCGCGGGCGGCGGGTCGGACGGGTGCGCGGGCGGCGCCCAGCCGCTCGGGGCGGCCTGGACGTCGGCGACGCCGCCGAGCAGGTTGCGCGCGCGGTTGACGAGGTCCGCGTCCACCAGCACCGAGTAGCTGGTCGCGATCACCTGCATCACCGACGTGTAGTCGCGGCGCCGCCGGTTGATCGCGTACGACACGATGCCGAACAGCATCCCGAACCCGGCGCCGATGAGCACGGCAGCGATGACGAACGCGTAGCTGACCGTCGGCGAGAAGATGAGCAGCAGCAGACCGAAGAAGATGCCGAGCCAGGCTCCGGAGGCCGCCCCGGCGAGCGCGACGCGCCCCCAGGTGAGCTTGCCGGTCACCCGCTCGACGCTCTTGAGGTCGCTGCCGACGATGGAGACCTTGTCGACGGGGAAGTCCGCGCGGGCCAGCACGTCGACCGCCTGCTGCGCGTCGACGTACGTCTCGTAGGTCGCCACGACCTCTCCCCGGGGCATGGTCGGGAAGAGCATCCGGTTTCGTCCGCCGAGCGGGCTGGGTGTGGTCATCCCGTCATTGTCCCATCCTCACCGTCCGCCCGGCATCTAGGGCTTAAGTTATAAGACGTGAGCACCCGCATCTTCGTCGCCCGTCTGGCCGGCACCAGCGTGTTCGATCCGGTCGGCGACCGGGTCGGCAAGGTCCGCGACGTGCTGGTGGTGTACCGCAAGGACGATCCGCCCAGCGTCGTCGGCCTCATCGTCGAGATCCCGGGCAAGCGGCGCGTGTTCCTGTCGATCGGCCGCGTGACCAGCATCTCCAGCGGTCAGATCATCACCAACGGTCTCATCAACGTGCGCCGGTTCGAGCAGCGCGGCGGGGAGGTGCGGGTCATCGCGGAGCTCCTCGGCCGCAAGGTCGTCTTCACCGACGGCACGGGCGAGGCGACCATCGAGGACGTCGCCATCCAGGAGTCCGCGACCGGCGAGTGGGCGGTGAGCCAGCTCTTCGTCCGGCGGCCCAAGCCGGGTGCGTCCCCGTTCGGCAAGGGCCAGACCACCTTCGCCGCCTGGAACGAGGTGCGCGAGAAGCAGGCCCGCGGCGAGGCGCAGTCCGCCGAGCAGCTCATCGCCACTTACTCGGAGCTGAAGCCGGCCGACCTGGCGAACACACTCCTCGACCTGCCGCAGCAGCGCATGCTCGAAGTGGCCGAGGAGCTGCCCGACGACCGGCTCGCCGACGTGCTGGAGGAGATGCCGGAGAGCGAGCAGGTGCAGATCCTCGCCCAGCTCGACGACGACCGCGCCGCCGACGTGCTCGACCAGATGCAGCCCGACGACGCGGCGGACCTCATCGCGCAGCTCTCGGACGAGCGCGGCGAGCACCTCCTGGAGCTCATGGAGCCCGAGGAGGCCGACGACGTCCGCATGCTGCTCAGCTACGGCCCGGACACCGCCGGCGGTCTGATGACCACCGAGCCGATCATCGTCTCGGCCGACGCGACGGTCGCGGAGGGCCTCGCCCTCATCCGCCGCCATGAGCTCGCCCCCGCGCTCGGCGCGGCCGTCTGCGTGACCCTGCCGCCGTACGAGGCGCCGACCGGGCGCTTCCTGGGCATCGTGCACTTCCAGCGGATGCTGCGCTACCCGCCGCACGTCCGGCTCGGCACCCTGCTCGACCCGAGCCTGGAGCCGGTCACCTCCGGCACCTCCGCCGCCGAGGTCTCCCGCATCCTCGCCAGCTACAACCTCGTCTCCGTGCCCGTCGTGGACGAGAAGCACCGGCTCGTCGGGGTGGTGACCATCGACGACGTCCTCGACTACCTGCTGCCCGACGACTGGCGAAGTCAGGACGAGGACGAGCCCGTCAAGGCCCCGTCCGAGGAGACCGGCAGTATCCGCATCGTGAACGGAAGGAGGGGCGGAAATGGCACGAGTTAGGCAGGACAACAGCCTGGACGCCCCGAAGGGCCTCCGCACGTCGGTGATCCCCCGGCGACGCGACCCGCTGGAGCAGAGCGACCGGTTCGGCCGGTTCACGGAGTGGATCGCACGCGCGATGGGCACGCCGTGGTTCATCGTCGGGCTGACGGTCTTCGTCGTGGCCTGGATGCTGTGGAACACGCTCCTGCCGAACGCCTGGCGGTTCGACTCGGCGGCGCTCGGCTTCATCGCCCTGACGCTGGTGCTGTCGCTGCAGGCGTCGTACGCGGCGCCGCTCATCCTGCTCGCGCAGAACCGGCAGGACGACCGCGACCGCGTGCAGATCGAGCAGGACAGGCAGCGCGCCGAGCGCAACCTGGCCGACACCGAGTACCTGGCGAGGGAGGTCGTGGCCCTGCGCCTCGCGGTCAGGGACATGGCGACCAAGGACTTCATCCGCGCCGAGCTGCGCGCCCTCCTGGAGGACCTGGACAAGGGCGAACCGGCAGACAACGGACGTGCGCGTGCCTGAGGCCGGTCCTTCCGGTCCGGGCGTCGCAGGACTGGTCGAGCGCGCCCTCTCCGGCGTCCTCGACCCGGAGATCCGCAAGCCCGTCACCGAGCTGGACATGATCGGCGGCGTGGACGTCGACGCGAGCGGCCACGCCACCGTGCGGGTGAAGCTGACCATCGTCGGGTGCCCGGCCGCCGACAAGATCGAGCGGGACGTCCGGGCCGCGACGGCCTCCGTCCCCGGCATCAGCGGCGTGACGGTCGACGTCTCGGTGATGACGCCGGCCGAGCGTGCGGCGCTCACGGAGAAGCTGCGCGGCGGACGCGCTGCGCGTGCGCAGCAGTTCGGTCCGGACTCGCTGACCCGCGTCTACGCCGTGACCAGCGGCAAGGGCGGCGTGGGCAAGTCCACCGTCACCGCCAACCTCGCCGTCGCACTCGCCGAGCGCGGCCTCCGGGTCGGCCTGGTGGACGCGGACGTGCACGGCTTCTCGATCCCCGGGCTGCTCGGCCTGACCGACGCCGACGGCGTCGCCGTGCGGCCGACGCGCGTGGACGACATGATCCTGCCGCCGGTCGCGTACGGGGTGAAGGTCATCTCGATCGGGATGTTCGTGGACTCCTCGTCGGCGGCCGTGGCCTGGCGCGGGCCGATGCTGCACCGGACGATCCAGCAGTTCCTCGGCGATGTCTTCTTCGGCGACCTGGACGTGCTGCTCCTCGACCTCCCGCCCGGCACCGGGGACGTCGCCATCTCGGTCGGCCAGCTCCTGCCGCAGGCGGAGGTGCTCGTGATCACGACACCGCAGCCGGCGGCGGCCGACGTCGCCGAGCGCAGCGGCGTCGTGGCGCGGCAGACCGGCCAGCGGATCGTGGGCGTCATCGAGAACATGGCGGGTCTCGTACAGCCGGACGGCAGCGTGCTGGAGCTGTTCGGCTCCGGCGGCGGAGCCGAGGTCGCGCGGCGGCTCTCGGAGGGACAGGACGTCCCGGTGCCGCTGCTCGCCAGCGTCCCGCTCAGCGTGCCGCTGCGCACCGGGGGCGACACCGGCGCGCCGATCGTGGTCACCGACCCGCAGGACCCGGCGGCCGCCGCGATCCGAGCCGTCGCCGCCGGTCTCGCCACACGCCCCCGCGACCTCCCCCGCCGCAAGCTCCCCCTCTCCACCCGCTAGGCGGGCTCGGCGAGGCGGGCCAGGAGCTCGATGAGGAGGCGCTCGGTGAGGGGGCGCGGCAGCGCCTCGATCAGCGCCAGGAGCGGGGCCTGCTCGTCCGGGAGGCCGGGGGCGTCGCCCGCGATCCCGACGGCGCGCAGCAGCCCGGCGGCGGTGTCCGAGTCGAGCGGCCGGTCGCCGACCGGCGGCAGCGCCGACAGCGCTGCCGCGGCGTCAACCGGCGGCGTGCCCCGCACATCGTCCGCGGAGGCCCGCAGCGCGGCCTCCAGCTCGTCCAGCCGGTCCCGCGTGACCGGGGTGATCGTCAGGTGCGTCGTGTGCGGCAGCCGCGTCCCGTCCGGCTGCGTCAGCCCCGGCTGGAGCTGCAGGTGCCAGCCGCGCTTGCGCGCCCGGTCCGCCCAGTGATGCGGGTCGACCCTGCGGTCCTCCGGCACGGCGTCGTCGGTCGCGACCGCGAACAGCGGCCCGGTCGGCGCTCCCACAACGCGCAACCCCTCGATGTCGCCCACGATGTCGGCGAGCGTGCGCGTCGCCCGCAGGCACGCCTCCGCGAGCGACGCGAAGCCGCGCGCTCCGAGCGCCTGGATGATCGCCCACGACGCCGCGAGCGCGCCGGCGGACTTGGAGCCGAGCAGGGTCGGGTTCACGACCGGGTAGCCCGGCCATCCGGTCGTCGCGAAGTACTGCAGCCGCTGCCGGTCGCGCCCGCGCTGCAGCAGGACGCTCGCGCCCTTCGGCGCGTAGCCGAACTTGTGGAGGTCGGCCGACAGGCTGGTGACCCCGGCGACGCGGAAGTCCCACGCGGGCAGCGCAGCCCCGTCCGGCTCGCGCCAGAACGGCAGGATCCAGCCGCCGATGCAGGCGTCGACGTGGAGGTCGACACCGGCCTCGCTGCACGCCGCCGCGACCTCCTCGACCGGGTCGAGCGACCCGTAGGGGTACGACGGCGCGGAGACGACCGCGAGCGCGACGTCCGGCCCCAGCCGCTCGATCAGCCGCGCCGGGTCCAGCCGCCCGGTGTCCGCGTCGACCGGCACGAGCTCCAGCTCGAGCCCGAAGTACTCGGCCGCCTTGTGGAACGCCGCGTGCACGGTCACCGGCGCGACGATGCGCGGCACGCCGGAGCCGCCGCGCGCCCGCCACGCCTCGCGCGCGGTCTTCACGGCGAGCAGGCAGGACTCGGTGCCGCCGGAGGTCACGGAGCCGACCACGTCGTCGCCGCCGTGCAGCAGCTCGCGCGCGAACTCGAGCACCTCGCGCTCCATCACCGCCACCGACGTGAAGGTGGTCGGGTCGAGCCCGTTCACCGGCTGCACCATCCGCACCGCGGCGGCGGCCAGCTCGTCGAGCTCCGCGATCCCCGAGTCGTACACGTAGCTCAGCACGTGTCCGCCGTGCGTCGGCGCGTCCGCGGCACGCAGGCCGGCGAGCCGGCTCAGGATGGCGTTCCGGTCAAAGGATGTCATCGACGTCTCCCTTCCGCAGCCGGTACCGCGCCAGCGGCGCCAGGCTCACTGCGATGATCGCCGCGGGGATGAGGCTGAAGCTCAGCACGATCCCCACCACGGCCTCCGCGGGCTGCGTCGCGCCGCCTGCCGACGCGGCGGACGCCGAGCGGGCGATGTACCCGGTCAGCGCGAGCACGACGGTGAGCACGGTCGCGCCGAGCGCCATGCCCGTCGTCTCCCCCGCTGTCCACATCCCGCCGAACGTGCCGGCGCGGCCGGGACCGTTCCGGCGCGCGTCGTGCGAGATGACGTCGGGCAGCATCGCCATCGGCAACGACTGCATCCCGGCGTAGGCGGCGCCCGCGACCGCGACGGGCAGGTACACCCACGCTCCGGGGAACCAGACCAGCAGCACCATCGACAGCGCAGCCGCCCCGAACAGGATGCTCGCCGCCAGGAATCCGCGCTCCTTGCCGATCCGCCGCGCCACCACGCCCCACAGCGGCGTCACGACCAGCGCTGGGCCGATCAGCGCGATGAAGAGGAACGTCACCGCGTCCTCCGAGTGCAGCACCCAGGTCGCGACATAGTTCGCGCCGGCGAGCATCATCCCCGTCGCCAGCCCTTGCAGCAGGAACGTCAGCAGGAGGGCGCGGAACGGCTGGCTGTCGCGCAGGGCGCCGATCCCGGCCGCGTAGTTGGTGCGCAGCGTCGTGAGCACGCCCTCCCGCGGCGGCAAGACCTCGGCGGGCAGCTGCCGCGGCGCGACGAACGCCGACACGAGCATGCCGCCGCCGATCACGACGCCGGCGACGAGCGCCATCAGGAAGTAGCCGGTGAAGTCGTTCCCGCCGCCGAGCGACCGCAGCGCGGGACCGCCGGCGCCGAACAGGAGGATCGCGAAGGTCAGCACCACCACGCGCCAGGTCAGCAGCCGGGTGCGCTCGTCGTAGCCGGAGGCCAGTTCGGCCGGGAGGGCGATGTACGGCACCTGGAACAGGCTGAACGCGGTCGCCGTCAGCAGGAACGCGACGAACACCCACACCGCAGCGGGGACGGCGGCGGTGCCGGCCGGGACGGCGAAGGTGAGCAGGAAGAACACCGGCAGCGCCACGGCGCCCAGCAGCATCATCGGCCGCCGGGAGCCGCGCGCGGCCAGCATCCGGTCGCTGCGCGCGCCGATCACCGGGTCGATGATCACGTCCCACACCTTGGCGACCGTGACGACGAGCCCGGCGGCGAGGGCGGCGACGCCCAGGCTGTCGGTCAGGTAGTAGACGAGGACCAGCCCGGGGAGCGTCGCGAAGCCTCCGGTGCCGAGCGAGCCGACGGCGTAACGGGCGACAGTCGCCCGGGTCAGCGACTGCTGCGTTGCGATCATTCCCGCATCGTATGGGATGCAGGGTCGTATCGGGGCGCAGTCCGGTCAGCGACGCGCAGGGTTTCTGTACGGGCGCTCAGGCGCCCGGCGGCTCAGGTCGACTCGGCGTCGAACGGCGGCACGGTCCCGGGCGGGAGGGCGGCCGCGCGCTGGGCCAATCCCGACTGACCCAGTGCGGACTGGGTCACCGGCTTGATCGCGGACGGCGCCGGCGCGTCGTCAAGCAGCGCCTCGCGGATGATGCGGCGCGGGTCGTACTGACGCGGGTCGAGCTTCTTCCAGTCGACGTCGTCGAACTCCGGCCCCATCTCCTCTTTCATGCGGTCCTTGGCGCCGTCGGCGAAGTCGCGCACCGTGCGCACGAACTGCCGGAGCTTTCCGGCGTAGAGCGGAAGCCGCTCCGGCCCGATGAGGAACGCAGCGATCACAGCCACGATGAGGAGCTTCTCGAAGGTCAGGCCGAACACACATGAAGAGTATCGCGCGCGGCTGCACGAATGCTGGATCGGCTGGGCCTATTCTGGACCGGGGCCACTGACGGGAGACACGTGTCTGACAAGGACTCGAACTGGAGATTCGCCGACGACGTCATCGTCGAGAGCGAGGTGATCGCCCGGGCCCGGCAGCAGTCCCTGGAGCTGGGCGTCGACCCGATCGCCCCCAGCACGGGCGCGCAGGCGGCCGTCGTGGTCGCCGCGACCAAGGCGGAGAACATCGTCGAGATCGGCACCGGCGTCGGTGTGTCGGGGCTCTGGCTGCTGCACGGCGGCGCGGAGGCCCAGCTCACCAGCATCGACGTCGAGGTCGACCACCAGCAGCACGCGCGCACGTTCTTCACCGAGGCGGGCATCGCCGCCAACCGCGTCCGGCTCATCACCGGGCACGCGCTCGACGTCCTCCCCCGGATGAACGAGAACTCCTACGACATCGTCTTCATCGACGCCGACCCGCAGTCGGTGATCGAGTACGTCGAGCACGGCCTCCGGCTGGTGCGCCCGGGCGGGACCGTGCTGGTCGCCCGCGCGCTCTGGCGCGGACGGGTGGCCGACCCCGCGGCGCGCGACCCGCTGTCGACCGGCTTCCGCACGCTCATCACCGAGACGGCGGCCTCCGGTGCGGTCATCAGCGCGCTGTCGCCTGCGGGCGACGGGCTGCTGCAGATCACCAAGCTGACGCTCTAGACAGCCCCGAACCGAGCCGAGCCCAGGAAACGAGGAAGGGGCCCCGATCGCTCGGGGCCCCTTCTCGGGTTATCTCGTTCAGTCGGGTACGTCGTCAGGACGCGCTCACGACGCTCGCGAGAGCGTCGTGAAGCTCCTTGGCCTCCGCATCATTGACGGAGACGACCAGACGTCCCCCACCTTCGAGCGGTACCCGCACGATGATGAGCCGTCCCTCCTTCACAGCCTCCATTGGCCCGTCCCCGGTCCTCGGCTTCATGGCCGCCATGCAGCTCCCCTTTCGTGGATGTCGTGTCTATTATCCGTCATCCACGGCTGACGGGGGAAATCGCCGGTCTACCCCACGCGCAATGGGCCGCGTGCGACACGCCGTCGCGTGCTCCGGGTCACGGCGGCGACCAGTCGGCCCCGTCCACACCCCAGCAGAGCGCGATCCAGCCGACCTGCAGCGCCACGAACAGCACGACCACCCCGACCCGGTAGATGCGGCTCTTCGGCATGGCGACGACGCCCAGCAGCGGGAACAGCGGCATCAGCAGACGGAACGTGCTCGACTGCGGGAAGAACACCGCGAACAGGTAGAGCGAGTAGGCCGCGATCCAGAACCGCAGGTCGACGCCGAGCCGGCGCACCGCGGGCGAGAACAGCAGCACTGCGTAGACGGCGACGAGCAGCAGGAGGGCGATCACGCCGATCCAGCCCGGCACGCCGAGCATGACGCTCGCCCACCAGTTCGCGCCCTGGAACCACGGCGTGAACGGCACGAGGTGGGTGTAGCCGATGTACGGGGCGCGCCAGGCGAGCTCGGTGTCGGTGTAGGCGGTCCACGATCCGGTGGCGATGGCGGCGATGGCCGGCCAGGCGATCCCGGCCACGGCGCTGAAGACGGCGAGCGACGCGCTCAGCACGCGCTGCCGCACGGGGAACGGCTCCTCGCGCCTGTGCAGCCAGCGGTGGACCACGTGGAGGCCGACCGCCAGCGCGAACGCCAGCCCGCTCGGCCGCGTGAACGCCATCGCGAGCACCACGGGGAACAGCCAGCCATACCTCCGCTCGACCAGGAGCAGCAGCGCGGCGGCGAGCAGCAGCAGGTAGAGCGACTCGGCGTAGGCGAGCTGGAACAGCGGCGAGACCGGCGAGAAGCAGAACAGCACCACCGCGAACATGCTCGTGGACCTGCCCAGCCCCACGCGCAGCATCAGCCGGTAGAACACGAGCGCGGCCCCGGCCGCGCACGCCACCGACACCAGCACCGCTGCGGGCGCCCACGACAGCCGGGTGAGGAACATCACCGCGTCCACGACCCCCGGGTAGCCGGGCAGGAACGCCCAGGCGTTCTCGGTCACGTGGAGGCCGTTCGACGGCAGCGACGCCGGGTAGCCGCTGACGGCGACGATGTTGTACCAGAGTCCGTCCCAGATCGTCGCGAACGAGAAGTAGTCGGGGTGCGCGCCGGTCCACGGGTTCCTCCCCTGGTTGGCGGCGAAGATCAGCAGGATGACGGTGGTGACCACCCGGCTGGCGAGGAAGACGCCGAGGACCCGCACCCACCAGCGCGACCACCAGGGGCCGCGGGGCGTCAGCGCCGCCTCCTCGGCCTCAGCGGGCGCCGGGACCGCTGAGCCAGGCACGGAGACCGGCCTCCACCGCGACGATCTGCTCCACGTCGACGCGCTCGTCGTCGGCGTGCGCCTTCAGCGGGTCGCCCGGGCCGTAGTTGACCGCTGGGATGCCGAGCGCACTGAACCGGGCGACGTCGGTCCAGCCGTACTTGGGCTTGGCGACGCCGCCGACCGCGGCGACGAACTCCTGCGCGAGCGGGGCGTCCAGTCCGGGGCGGGCGCCGTCGGCGCGGTCCACCACGGTGATCTCGTAGCCGTCGAAGAGCTCGTGCATGTAGGCGATGGCCTCCTCCGAGCTGCGGGACGGGGCGAACCGATAGTTGACGTGCACCATCGCCTCGTCGGGGATGATGTTGCCCGCGACGCCGCCCGAGATGCCGACTGCGTTCAGGCCCTCGCGGTACACCAGGCCGTCGACCTCCACCTCGCGCGCGGTGTAGCCGGCTAGCAGGTCGAGCACCGGCGCGATCTTGTGGATGGCGTTCTCGCCGACCCAGCCGCGGGCCGAGTGCGCGCGGAGCCCGTACGCCCGGACCTCCACGCGGAGGTTGCCGTTGCAGCCGCCCTCCACGACGCCGTTGCTCGGCTCGCCGAGGATCGCGAAGTCGCCGACGAAGAGGTCGGGCCGGTTGCGGGCGAGGCGGCCGAGGCCGTTCAGCTCGGCGTTGACCTCCTCGTGGTCGTACCACATCCACGTCACGTCGATGGCGGGGTCGGTGAGCTCGGCGGCGAGCTTGAGCTGCACGGCGACGCCGGCCTTCATGTCGACCGTGCCGCGGCCCCAGAGGTAGCGGACGCCGCCGTCGACCTCGAACCGGGTGGGGAGGTTGTCGTTCAGCGGCACGGTGTCGATGTGGCCGGCGATCACCGCACGGCGCTCGCGGCCCAGGTTCGTGCGCGCGACGACGGTGTCGCCGTCGCGGATGATCTCCAGGTGCGGCAGCGGCGAGAGGGTCTCGACGATCGCGTCCGCGAGCGTCTTCTCGTTTCCGGAGACCGACTCGATGTCGCAGATCTGCCGGGTGAGGTCGATGGAGGTGGCGCTGAGGTCGAGAGGCACGCTACTAATCTAGGGGCATGCCTTCCGACTTTCCTGACGAGTCCTCCGCCCGCTCCGCCTGGGGCTACGGGCTGGCCACGATCGCCGGCGACGGCACCGTGCTCGACACCTGGTTCCCCGAGCCGCGACTGGGCAGCATCCCGGCCGGCCGCGAGCGCTGGATCGCCCCCGCCGAGTTCGAGGAGCTCGCCGGCGAGGACGCGCGCCGCAACGTCCGCATCGACATCGTGACGGAGGAGATCGACTTCGACGCCGCCCCGGCCTCCACGCCGGACGCCTACCTGCGGCTGCACCTGCTCTCGCACCTGCTCGCGCGCCCCAACACGGTGAACCTGGACGGGATCTTCGCGCACCTCCCGATCGTCGCCTGGACCAACGCCGGGCCGATCCTCCCGGCCGACCTGGATCGCCTGCGGCCGAAGCTGCAGCGCGCAGGCATCCACGTGACCGGCATCGACAAGTTCCCGCGGCTGCTCGACTACGTGACGCCCGATCGGGTGCGGATCGCCGACGCCTCCCGTGTGCGCCTCGGCGCCCACCTCGCGCCGGGGACGACGGTGATGCACGAGGGCTTCGTCAACTTCAACGCCGGAACGCTCGGCTCCTCAATGGTGGAGGGCCGCATCTCGCAGGGCGTCGTGGTCGGCGACGGCTCCGACATCGGCGGCGGCGCCTCCATCATGGGCACGCTCTCCGGCGGCGGCACCCAGCGCGTCGCGATCGGCGAGCGCGCACTGCTCGGCGCGAACTCCGGCATCGGCATCTCGATCGGCGACGACACGGTCGTCGAGGCGGGACTCTATGTCACGGCCGGCACGAAGGTCGTCGTGGTCGACAGCCCCGTGAACGCCGACGGTCGGCCGCAGACGGTCAAGGCCGTCGAGCTCTCCAGGGTGCCGGGGCTGCTCTTCCGCCGCAACTCGCTCACCGGCGCGGTGGAGGTCCTCCGCCGCTCCGGCACCGGCGTCGAGCTGAACGCCGCCCTCCACGCCTGAACCCTTCACCGAGGGGCACGTCGTTGTCACTTTCGCACGCGAAAAGTGACAACAACGTGCCCCTCGGCGGTCAGGCGAGGGTGAGGACGGACGCGGGGTCGGCCAGGATGCGGCCGATGTCGGCGAGGAAGCGCGAGCCCTGCTCGCCGTCCACGATCCGGTGGTCGAACGTCAGCGCGAGCGTGAGCACGTCGCGCAGCGCGATCTCGCCGCGGTGCTCCCACGGCTGACGCCGCACGGCTCCGACGGCCAGGATCGCCGCCTCCCCCGGCGTCAGGATCGGGGTGCCCGCATCCACGCCGAACACGCCCACGTTGGTGATCGTGATCGTGCCGCCGCTCAGCGCGGCCGGCTGCGTCTTGCCCGAGCGGGCGGTCACCGCGAGCTCGCGGATCGCACCAGACAGCTCGGCCAGCGAGTGCCCATCGGCGTCGCGGATGACCGGCACCAGCAGTCCGCGCGGGGTCGCCGCGGCGATGCCGAGGTTGATGGCGCGGGTCTGGACGATCTCCTGGGCGGCCTCGTCCCACTTGGAGTTGACCTCCGGCGTCCGCCGCGCCGCCAGGCACAGCGCCTTCGCGACGACGGCGAGGAGGCCGGGGCGGGCGTCGGCGAGGTCCGGCCGGGCGCGCAGACGCTCGATCAGCTCGCTGGTCGGCGTGATGTCGACCGTGAGGAACACCGTCGCCTGCGGGGCGCCGAACGCGCTGCGCACCATCGCCTCGGCCGTCGCCTTGCGGACGCCCTTGATCGGGATGCGGAGCTCGGCGGGTGCCGCCTCGGTGCCCTGCTGCACGGGCGCCGGCGGGGTCGCATAGGCGTCGAGGTCGGCGCGCGTCACCAACCCGCGGTCGCCGGTGCCGGTGACGGAGGCGAGGTCGATGCCGCGCTCCCTGGCCAGCTTGCGGACGGGCGGGGTCGCTCGCGGGCGCTCGTGTACCACGGTGTCGGATGCGGGAGCAGCGGGCTGTGCCGGTGCCGCAACGACGGGCGCTGCCACCCCGGAGGCGGCCGGCTGCGACGCCAGCCCCGGACGGGCACGCCGCGCCGGCCTGCCCTTGGCGTCCGGTCGCGCGCCGTAGCCCACGAGCACAGGCTCCCTGACCGCGGCGTCGCTCGACGGCGATTCCTCGGACAGCGACTCCTCGGACGGCGCGGCTGCAGGCGCCGCGGGCTCAGCGCCCGCAGCACCCTCCACCTCGAACGCCAGCAGCGGCTCCCCCACCGCCACCGTCACGCCGGGCTCCACGTACAGCCGGGACACCGTGCCCGCGTACGGGGCGGGCAGCTCGACCAGCGCCTTGGCGGTCTCCACCTCGGCGATGATCTGGTTGAGGTGCACGGTGTCGCCCACGGCGACGTGCCAGCTCACCAGCTCCGACTCGGTGAGTCCCTCGCCCAGGTCCGGGAGCGCGAATTCCTTGACCGCCATCAGTCCTCCACTCCGCTCAGCGAGTTCGGGCGGTCCATGACGCGGTCGATGCCGTCCAGGATGCGGTCGAGGTCGGGCAGGTGCGCGGACTCCAGCTTGGCGGCCGGGTACGGGATGTCGTGGCCGGTGACACGCACAGGCGCGTGCTCCAGGTTGTAGAAGCAGCGCTCGGTGATGGACGCGGAGATCTCCGCGCCGAGACCGCCGGACAGCGCCGCCTCGTGCGTGACGACCAGGCGCCCGGTCTTCCGCACCGACGCCGCGACGGTGTCGAGGTCGAGCGGCGACAGCGAGCGGAGGTCGATGACCTCCACCGAGACGCCCTCGTCCCCGGCCGCGAGCGCCGCGTCCCCTGCCAGCTGCACCAGGCCGCCGTAGGTCACCAGCGTGACATCGCTGCCCGAGGTGAGCACGCGAGCTGTGCCCATCGGACGGGCGTCCTCGAGCGCGGCGTCCTCGTCCACCTCGCCCTTGGCGTGGTAGCGGCGCTTGGGCTCGAAGAACAGCACGGGGTCGTCCGAGGCGATCGCCTGGCGGATGAGCGTGTAGGCGTCCTGCGGGGTCGACGGGCTGACGACCCGGAGGCCGGCGGCGTGCGCGAAGTAGGCCTCCGGCGAGTCGGAGTGGTGCTCCGCGGCGCCGATGCCGCCCGCGAACGGCACGCGGATCGTGATCGGCATCCGCACGGCGCCGGCGGTGCGGTAGTGCATGCGCGCCACCTGGCTGACGATCTGGTCGAACGCCGGGTAGATGAAGCCGTCGAACTGGATCTCCACCACGGGACGCAGCCCGCGGTAGGCCATCCCGACGGCGGTGCCCAGGATGCCGGACTCGGCCAGCGGCGAGTCCATGACCCGGCGCGGGCCGAACTCGGTCTGGAGGCCGTCCGTCACGCGGAACACGCCGCCGAGCGTGCCGATGTCCTCCCCCATGAGCACGACCCTGTCGTCCTCGGCGAGCGAGCGGCGGAGGCCGGCGTTGATGGCCTTGGCCATCGTCAGTGCGGTCATCGGTCACCTCCCACGAACGTGCGCAGGTAGCGCGAGTAGTGGTCCCGCTCCCGGGCGAGGCCCGTGTGCGGCTCGGCGTACACGTTGTCGAACACGGACATCGGGTCCGGGTCCTGGAGGGCGACGACGCCCTGGCGCATCTCGGCGGCGACACGGTCGGCGTGCTCCTGGATGGCGGTGAGGCGCTCCGGGGTCAGCAGACCCTCGGACGCGAGGTACGCCTCCACACGGGCGATCGGGTCTTTGGCGCGCCACTCGTCCACCTCGGCCGGGTCGCGGTAGCGGCTCGGGTCGTCGGCGGTGGTGTGCGGGCCCATCCGGTAGGTGACGGCCTCGATGAAGGTCGGTCCGCCTCCGGTGCGGGCGCGGTCGAGGGCCGAACGGGTCACGGCCATGACCGCGAGGACGTCGTTGCCGTCGACACGGACGCTCGGCACGCCGAAGCCGGGGGCGCGCTCGGCGATCGGGCGCTGCGCCTGGAGGCCGACCGGCTCGGAGATCGCGTACTGGTTGTTCTGGCAGAAGAAGATGACCGGCGCAGCGTAGGTGGCGGCGAAGATCAGCGCCTCGTTGACGTCGCCCTCGGAGGTCGCGCCGTCGCCGAAGTAGGCGACCGCCGCCGCGTCGGTGCCGTCGGCCTGGATGCCGATGGCGTAGCCGGTGGCGTGCAGGGTCTGGGCGCCGATGATGACCTGCGGGGTCGCCATGTTGATGTCGTAGGGGTTCCAGCCGGATTGGGCGGTGCCGCGCCACACGCGCAGCAGGTCCACCAGTCCCGCGCCGCGGCAGTAAGCCACGCCGTGCTCGCGGTAGCTGGAGAAGACGAAGTCGTCGTGGCGCAGCGCGCGGCCGGAGCCGATCTGGGAGGCCTCCTGCCCGAGCAGCGGAGGCCAGAGGCCCAGCTCGCCCTGACGCTGCAGCGCGGTGGCCTCGGAGTCGATGCGGCGGATGACGACCATGTCCTCGTAGAGGCCGAGGAGCTGCTCAGGACCGATGTCGGAGACCCAGGCGTCGAAGCGGACGTCGCTGACGCGCTCGCCCTCGGGAGTCAGCAGCCCGACGATGTCGGCGCCGACGGGAAGGCGGACGTCGTCCAGCCGGGTGTCGGGTTGATTGTCGATCGTCACGGTTCACGCAACCTTCACTCTCGCGTCCGGCAGCCCGCTTGTGGCAGGCATGACCGGCTTCCGGCCTCCTTGCCGGAATTACTCGAAAGGCTACGCTCCACGATCAGCGCGCACAACCGACGGCGTGTCGACCGTGCAGAGTGCACTGTCGCGGGTCGTGTCGAGATGCTAGCTTTCACACTATGCGCACGTTCGACAGCACCGACAGACGCATCCTCGTCGCCCTCGCCGAGGACCCGCGATCGACCAACGTCTCCCTCGCCGACCGGCTCGGCCTGAGCCGCAACACGGTGCAGGCGCGGGTGGCCGAACTGGAGCGGAACGGGGCCTTCCTGTCGTTCGAGCGGCGCATCTCGCCGACCGCCGCCGGGTACCCGCTTGCGGCCTTCGTGACCGTGCACGTGCAGCAGCAGAAGCTCGCCGCGATCGTGGAGCACCTGGCCGGGATCCCGGAGATCGTGCAGGCGCACGGCCTGTCCGGGCCCTCCGACCTGCTGCTCCGCGTCGTCTGCACCGACGCGGAGGACCTCTTCCGCATCACCGGCGCCATCCAGTCCACCGACGGCGTCGAGCGCGCCGAGACCTCCCTCGACATGGGCGAACTCATCCCCTACCGCCTCCGCCCCCTCCTCACCCGCGGCACCTAGCCCGCAGCCATCTCTTCCGGAGTTGTGTACGCCCGGCACCGGCGTGTCGCGTACATAAGTCCGGAACGGATGGTGGGGTGGCGCCGGGGACGGCGAAGGCCGCGCCGACGGAGTCGGCGCGGCCTTCGTTACGAGCGGGAGGTCAGCTCTCGACGGGCTCCGCTGCGGGCTCGACGGGGACCTCGGCGGCCGCCTCGTCGGCGAGCACCGGGGCGAGCGACAGCTTTCCGCGGTCGTCGATCTTGGTGATCTCTACCAGGATCTTCTGGCCGACGCCGAGCACGTCCTCGACGTTCTCGACGCGCTTGCCGCCGGCGAGCTTGCGCACCTCGGAGATGTGCAGCAGGCCGTCCTTGCCCGGGAGGAGCGAGATGAACGCGCCGAACGCGGCGATCTTGACGACGGTTCCGAGGAACTGCTCGCCGACCTCCGGGTTCGTCGGGTTCGCGATCGCGTTGACCTGGGCGCGGGCCGCCTCGGCCGACGGGCCGTCAGTGGCGCCGATGTAGACGGTGCCGTCCTCCTCGATGGAGATGTCGGCGCCGGTCTCGTCCTGGATCGCGTTGATCGTCTTGCCCTTCGGGCCGATCAGCTCGCCGATCTTGTCGACCGGGATCTGGACCGAGATCACGCGGGGCGCGGTCGGGGCCATCTCGTCCGGGGCGTCGATCGCGGCGTTCAGCACGCTGAGGATGGTCGTACGAGCATCCTTCGCCTGCTTGAGCGCGCCCGCCAGCACCGACGACGGGATGCCGTCGAGCTTGGTGTCGAGCTGGATCGCGGTGACGAACTCGCTGGTGCCTGCGACCTTGAAGTCCATGTCGCCGAGCGCGTCCTCCGCGCCCAGGATGTCGGTGAGCGCCGCGTAGCGGGCCTCACCGTCGACGACATCGGAGATCAGGCCCATGGCGATGCCGGCGACCGGGGCGCGCAGCGGCACACCGGCGTTCAGCAGCGACAGCGTGGACGCGCAGACCGAGCCCATCGAGGTCGAGCCGTTGGAGCTCAGCGCCTCGGACACCTGACGGATCGCGTACGGGAACTCCTCGCGGGTGGGCAGCACCGGCACGAGCGCGCGCTCGGCCAGGAAGCCGTGCCCGATCTCGCGACGCTTCGGCGACCCGACGCGGCCGGTCTCACCGGTCGAGTAGGGCGGGAAGTTGTAGTGGTGCAGGTACCGCTTCTTGGTGACGGGCGACAGCGAGTCGATCTGCTGCTCCATCTTGAGCATGTTCAGCGTGGTGACGCCCAGGATCTGGGTCTCGCCGCGCTGGAAGATCGCCGAGCCGTGGACGCGCGGGATGACCTGCACCTCGGCGTCGAGCGGACGGATGTCCGTCAGGCCACGGCCGTCGATGCGGATGCCCTCGCGCAGCACACGGCCGCGCATGACCACCTTGGACACCGACTTGTACGCCGCGGAGAACTGCGAGAGCACCTCCGCGTCGAGCGCGCCGGCCTCCACCTTCTCGGTGAGGGCGACCTTGACGCGGTCCTTGAGGGCGTCGTCGGCGTTCTGGCGCTCGACCTTGTCGGCGATCTGGTAGACGTTCACCAGCTCGTCGTAGGCGAGGGCCGCGACGTTGTCGTAGGTCTCCTGCGCGTAGGGCAGGAACACCGGGTAGTCGGCGATCGCCTTGGCGGACTGGGAGGCGAGCACGGTCTGCGCGCCGACCAGCTGGCGGATGAACGGCTTGGCGGCCTCCAGACCCTGGGCGACGACCTCCTCGTTCGGCTTGACGGCGCCGGCCTGGATGAGGTTCCAGCTGCCCTCGGTGGCCTCCGCCTCGACCATCATGATCGCGACGTCGCCCTCGGTGCCGTCCTCGTTGGTGAGGACGCGACCGGCGACGACGAGGTCGAAGACGGCCTCCTCGAGCTGCGAGGCCTTCGGGAAGGCGATCCACTGGTCCTCGTGCTGGCCGTTGCCGGGGATGAGCGCGAGGCGCACACCGGCGATCGGGCCGGAGAACGGCAGACCGGAGATCTGGGTCGAGGCGCTGGCGGCGTTGATCGCCAGGGCGTCGTAGAACTCCTCCGGAGCGATGCTCAGGACGGTGATGACGATCTGGACCTCGTTGCGGAGGCCGTCGACGAACGACGGGCGCAGCGGGCGGTCGATCAGGCGGCAGACGAGGATCGCCTCGGTGGAGGGGCGGCCCTCACGGCGGAAGAACGAGCCGGGGATCTTGCCGGCGGCGTACGAGCGCTCCTCGACGTCGACGGTCAGCGGGAAGAAGTCGAAGTTGTCCTTCGGGTGCTTGCTGGCGCTCGTCGCGCTCAGCAGCATGGTCTCCTCGTCGAGGTAGGCGGCGACGGCGCCCTGCGCCTGCTGGGCGAGGCGTCCGGTCTCGAACCGGACGGTGCGGGTGCCGAAGCGTCCATTGTCGAGGACTGCTTCGGCGAACTTGATTTCGGGACCTTCCAAGAGGTCTTTCTCCTTTGTTTAACGTCGCAGCCCCGTCTGGGCGCGACTCCACAATGGAGCGAGCAGGCAGTTCGACACGTCTTGTCGTGTACGCGGCATCCCATGCGGGTGCGTGGGCTGAGCCCGTCTGGCCATCAGTAGAAATACACGGTTACGTCGCGGCGACGCATCCGGATACCACCACCGAGGACCAGCTCCTGCCAGCCTGCTCCAGTGATCGGCATTCGGCCGACCACCAGAATCCTATCAGTCGTGGTGCGTGGAAGCCCCGAATTCCGGTATCAGAGCGCGAGCGTCGCCCGTGCGGCCTCTGCGAGGGCGGCGCCGTACGAGGGCCCGTGCCCGGCGGCGTGCACGGCGAGCGGGTGGAGCTGGTGCAGCGGGACGCGCTCCCGCCACCCCGCACGCAGCGGGCGGGCGGCGTCGTAGCCGGCGAGGATGTCGGCGAGGTGCGGTGCGCCGAACAGCGCGAGCATGGCCAGGTCGGTCTCCCGGTGGCCGCCGTGCGCTGCGGGGTCGATGAGGACGACGCCGGTCGGAGACCAGAGCACGTTGCCGGTCCAGAGGTCGCCGTGCAGGCGCGCAGGCGGCTCGTCGTCGTCGAAGTCGCCGGCCTCCACGCGGGCGAGCGCGCTGTCGACGACCTGCCGCTGCTGCGCGCTCAGGTTGCCCGCGGCGACGGCGATGTCGAGGTAGGGGCGGACGCGGTCGCGCGCGTAGAAGCGTCCCCAGCTCGTCTCGTGCGCCACCGGGAGCGGGCGGCGGCCGATGAACAGCGGGCCCTCCCAGCCGTCGGGCGGGGCGCCGAAGGCGCCGGCGCCGGCGGAGTGCGTCACGGCGAGGGCTGCGCCGAACGCGCGTGCGGCGGACGGGTCGGGCCGGGTCTCGGCCACCTCCTCCAGCTCGATGCGGCCGGGCGACGCGCCGACCACCCGCACGACGCGGGCGCCGCCGTCGCGCTCGGCCTCGGCGAGCCAGCGCAGGCCGGCGGCCTCCGCCTCGAAGAACGCGGCGGGAGCGTCGGGGCGTTCCTTCACGATCGTGCGCACGGGTTCCACGGTACTCAGCCGCCCGCACCGCGTACGATGCTGCGCATGGACGACGCCGTCGACGGTCTGGAGGGCACCCTCCGTCCCGGGACCTGATCCGCGACCTGCTGCCGGATGGCGTGCTCAACATCGTCAACGGCTTCGGCTTCGAGGCCGGGGCGCCGCTCGCGTCGCACCCGCGCATCCGCAAGGTCGCGTTCACCGGCGAGACGACGACCGGGCGGCTCATCATGCAGCCCGATGGGCTTCTTCTAGGCCGATGGAGGCCATCCAGTCCCGCGTGGACGTCACGCCGGCCGCCGCGGCGATGCTGCGGCGGCTGGCGGCGAGCCACGGTCCGCTCATGTTCCACCAGTCCGGCGGCTGCTGCGACGGCTCGTCGCCGATGTGCTACCCGGTCGGGATGTTCCGGGTCGGCGCGTCCGACGTGCTGCTCGGCGCGCTGGAGGTCGACGGGATCGACCCGGTGCGCGTGTTCATGTCGGCCTCCCAGTTCGAGTACTGGAAGTACACGCACCTGACGATCGACCTCGTGGACGGCCGCGGCAGCGGGTTCTCGGTGGAGGCGCCGGAGGGCAAACGCTTCCTGATCCGGTCCCGGATGCTCGACGACGCGGAGCTGGCGGCGTTCGGGCTGGGCTGACGGGCCGTCAGAGACTGCGGGAGGGCGTCGCATCGGGGCGCGACCGGCGCCCTCCCGCGATTACCGCCGCGATCCCGATGCCGATCAGCGTCCCGAGCGTGTTGGCGAGCAGGTCGCGCGCGTCACTGACCCGCGCGGGCAGGAAGAGCTGCACGAACTCGATCGTCAGCGTCATCGCGACGCCGAGCGCGAACGCCAGCCACCACCTCCCACGGCCCAGCAGCACCGCGAACAGGAGGCCTACCGGCACGAACAGCAGCACGTTCGCCGTGAACTCCACCACGTCGTAGTCGATCCACGTCAGCAGCGGCGTCGACGCGAAGGTCGCGAGCAGACCCTCCAGCAGCGGGTTACGGTGCGGATCGGCAGGGGCCGGGTTCAGCGTGATCCACGCCACCACCAGCAGGTAGGCGGCGGTGACGGCGAGGAGGACGCGGCGGAGCATCCTCCTATGCTTGCGCACATGAGCACCGCCTTCCGCATCCCGATGTCCGGCCGCTCGACCGACGAGGCGCACCGCGTCTCCAGCCCGCTCGAGCTGCTCTTCGATCTGACGTTCGTCGTCGCGGTGGCCCAGGTGTCCGCGCAGCTCGCACGAGCGAGCGAGCAGGGACACGCGCTGGGGAGCCTCGGCCCGTATCTGATGGTGTTCTTCGCCATCTGGTGGGCCTGGATGAACTTCACCTGGTTCGCGTCCGCGTACGACACCGACGACGTCCCGTACCGGCTGATGACGATGCTCCAGATGGGCGGCGTGCTGGTGCTGGCGGCGGGGGTGCCCGCCGCGTTCGAGCACCAGGAATTCACCGCCATCATCATCGGCTACGTCATCATGCGGCTGGCGATGGTGGGCCAGTGGGTGCGCGCGGCGGTCGAGCACCCGGACGGGCGGGCGACCGCCACCCGGTACGCGGTCGGGATCGCCGCGGTGCAGGTGCTCTGGGTGGCGTGGGGATTCCTGCCCGTCGAGCTGAAGCTGTGGACGTTCCTGCTCGCCGCCCTGCTGGAACTGCTGGTCCCGGTGTGGGCGGAGCGGCCGGCGATGACCTCCTGGCATCCCCACCACATCGCGGAGCGGTACGGGCTGTTCACGATCATCGTGCTCGGCGAGTCGGTGTCGGCGTCCGCGATCGGCGTGCAGAGCGCGCTCGCCGCGCACGGCGTCTCGCCCGCGCTGGTGCTGATCGCGGCCTCCGGGCTGGTGCTGCTCTTCGCGCTGTGGTGGCTGTACTTCCTGGAGCCGGCCGCGGAGGGCCTGCGGTCCAAGCGCGAGCGGTCGTTCTTCTGGGGCTACGGCCACTACTTCGTGTTCGCGTCGCTCGCCGCGCTCGGTGCGGGGCTGGAGGTCGCGGTGCAGCGCGGCGCGGCCCATGCCGCGGTGTCGGACACGGCGGTGGAGTACGCCATCGCGATCCCGGTCGCGGTGTTCCTGCTGATGCTCTACGTGCTGCACGCGCCCCTGGTGCCGGAGGTCGTCATCCGGCCGCTGAAGACGGGGATCGCGGTCCTGCTGGTGCTGCTCGCGCCGCTGGCGTCACCGCTGATCGGGCTCACGGGCGTCGCGATAACGATCGCGCTCGTCGCGGCAGCACTCGTCGCAGCGACCCTCATCGACCGCCGCGCCACCTGACGCCCGCGACATTCGTGACGAATGTCGCGTTACGCGGTCGCTAAGTCGACATTCGGCACGAATGTGGCGGGGCTGGGAACGCGGAACGGGCCGCCACCCGAAGGTGACGGCCCGTTCGCAAGAAGATCGCGTTGTCGATCGACGACCCGCGTTGTCGACTCTGCCTTATCGACGCAGACCGAGGCGCTCGATGAGGGCGCGGTAGCGGTTGATGTCGATGTCCGACAGGTAGCCGAGCAGGCGGCGACGCTGACCGACCAGGAGGAGCAGGCCACGACGCGAGTGGTGGTCGTGCTTGTGCTCCTTGAGGTGCTCGGTGAGGTCCTTGATCCGCTTGGTCAGGATGGCGACCTGAACCTCGGGGGATCCGGTGTCACCGGGGTGGGTCGCGTACTCGTCGATGATCGCCTTCTTGGTCTCTGCATCCAGTGCCATAGAGGGGATCCCCTTTCTCTCGTTGCGCGGTGCCCGGGGCCGAATGCCTGGGCTCTCTTTCTCCGCGGCCGTTCAGACGGCAACCTGAAGAGTTTAGCAGACCGGGATGCGCCTGAAGTCCGCGCGAACGGGCCCTCCCGGCCTCACCGCGCCTCCGGTTCGAGCAGCCCGAAACCGGCGCCCTGGGCGTCGGTCACGATCGCCCAGCGGCCGACGCCCGCGGCGGCCACCGGGGCCTCGAGGATGCTCCCGCCGAGCCCCGTCAGGCGCTGCACGGCGGCGTCGAGGTCGGCCACCCCGAAGTAGACGAGCCAGTGCGCCTGCACGCCTGGAGCCGCGGTCGTCGCGCCCGCGACGTTCGCCGGGCCGACATCCAGGAGGCCGTACGGCTCGTCGTTCACCCGCATCTCGCTCACCGCGACGCCGAGCACGTCCTCGTAGAAGGGGAACGTGCTCTCGTAGTCGGGCGCGACGAGCTCCAGCCAGTCGACGGCGCCGGGCTCGTCGCGCAGCCACGGGGAGTCCTGGTCGCGCTGCCAGAGTCCGTGCACGGCGCCGGCGGGGTCGGCGACGATGGCCAGCCGCACTCCCGGCATGATCTCGCCAGGCGGGAGCAGGACCGCTCCCCCGGTCGCCGTCGCCGCCGCGGCGGACGCGTCGATGTCCGCGACGGCGAAGTACACCGTCCAGACCGGGCGCTCCATCCCCGGCGGGAACGGGCCGATCGCGGCGACGGGCGTGCTGCTGAGCGACGCGACCGCGTAGCCGCCGTGGGCGGGGTCGGCGTCGGGCACGTCCCAGCCGAACAGCGAGCGGTAGAAGGAGGCGGCTGCGGCCGGGTCGGCGGTCTGGAGGTCGGCCCAGACGGGCGTGCCGGACGGGTACTCGGTGACGATCGGCATGCCGCACAGGCTACTCGTGCGCCGCGTCAGCCGGGCAGCCCCCGGAGCACCTCGTCCAGCGCCTCCACCGCGACCGCCGCGGGGTCGTCGCCCTCGCCGCGCACCGCCCACCAGAGCAGCGCGGAGAAGTTCGCCGAGCTGATCGCGTCGGCGAGCACCTGCGCCCGCAGCGCCTCCGCCGGTACGCCGAGCCGGCGCGCGATGAACTCGGCGAGGATGTCGCGGTTCGCGCCGAGCCTGGTCAGCCCGAACCCGATCAGCGCCGGGTCGGAGGCCATCAGCCGGAGGCGGAACCTGGTCGCCTCGACGCCCTCCGGCCCGAGGTCGAGCGACTCGGTGATGGCGCGGGCGATCACGTCGCGCGGGCGCTCGTCCGCCGGAGCCGCGTCCAGGACCTCGTGCATCCGGTCGACCACCGGCTCCAGGCCACCCCAGACCAGGTCGGGTTTCGACGGGAAGTAGCGGAACAGCGTCCGCCGCCCGATGCCGGCGAGCGCGGCGATGTCGTCCATCGTGGTCGTCTCGTAGCCGTGCTCCGCGAAGTGCCGGAGGGCCAGCAGCGCGACCCGGTCGGGGTCGACGTCGGCGGGCCTGCCCCGTCTGCGCGGCGCGGGTTCAGCTTCGGGCGAATTCATGGTCTCCATTATGGCACTCGGTGTTATAAATGCATCGACGCCCGAACTCGAGCGCCGACGATGTCATCGACTCAAGGAGTACAGCAGTATGAGCAGCAACGGAACCGGCCGCTTCGCCGGAAAGACCGCCATCGTGACCGGAGCAGGCTCCGGCATCGGCAAGGCGACCGCCCTCCGCCTCGCATCCGAGGGCGCGCGCGTGGTCGGCAGCGACATCTCCGCCGACCGCCTGGCGGCCCTGGTGGAGGAGAACCCGGAGCTGGACATCGTCACCGTCGCGGGCGACGTCTCCAGCGAGGAGACCATCGCCGCGGTCCTGGAGGCCGCAGGTGGGACGGTCGACGCCCTCGCCAACATCGCCGGCATCATGGACGGCTTCCTTCCCGCCGCCGAGGTCGACGACGCGACCTGGGACCGGGTCTTCCTCGTCAACGTCACCGCGATCATGCGCCTCACCCGCGCGGTCCTCCCCCTCATGGTGGCGGCCGGCAGCGGCTCGATCGTGAACGTGTCCTCCGAGGCGGGCCTGCGCGGCTCGGCGGCGGGCGCGGCGTACACGGCCTCCAAGCACGCCGTCGTCGGCCTCACGAAGAGCACGAGCGTCTTCTACGCGCCGAACGGCGTGCGCACCAACGCGGTCGCGCCCGGCGGCGTCGTCACGAACGTGGACGGCACCTTCAAGTCGCAGCTCGCCGGCGAGCGCCTCGGCCCGATCATGCAGACGAACGTCCCGGCGGTGGCGCAGCCCGAGCAGCTCGCGGCCGCCATCACCTGGCTGCTGAGCGAGGACTCCGCCAACATCTCGGGCGTCGTCCTCGCCTCGGACGGCGGCTGGTCGGCGATCTGATCCGTCGCCCTCAGGCGGTCGGCCGGCCCGGACGGGTGCGGCCGACCGCTTCGGCGAGGAGGCGCACGCCGTCGGGGATGTCCTCGGACGCGATCGACCCGAAGCCGAGCAGCAGGCCCTCCCAGCCCGTGCCGACCGCGAACCGCGGGAGCGCCTGCACAGCGACACCGGCGACGGCCGCGGCCTCCATGACCCGCACGGAGTCGAACGGGACACCGTCGACCGGGCGGAGCGCCAGGTGCAGCCCGGCCGCGGACGGCACGACCGCGAGCCGCCCGCTCAGCAGTTCCCCGGCCTCCCGGCCGATCAGGGCGTGACGCTCCTCGTAGACGCGCCGCGCCCGCCGCACGTGGGCGGCGAACGCGCCGGAGTCGAGGAGGCGGGCCATCGCGGTCTGCGTCACGACGTCGTTGTGCCAGTCGGTCAACCTCTTGGCGCTCCGCAGCGCCGGGACGAGGGAGGGCGGAGCGACCACGAAGCCCAGCCGGAGCCCGGGCAGCATGGTCTTGGAGAACGTGCCGACGTAGACGACGCGTCCGTCGGCGTCCAGCCGCTGCAGCGGATCGAGCGCGCGAGCGCCGAAACGGTACTCGCTGTCGTAGTCGTCCTCCACGATGACGGCGTCGTGCCTGGCCGCCCACTCCAGCAGAGCGGTGCGCCGCTCCAGCGGCAGCACGCCGCCGAGCGGGAACTGGTGCGAGGGGGTCACGTAGACCAGGCGCGCCGCGGGCAGCAGGTCCACGCGGAGGCCGTGGTCGTCGACCGGGACGGGCACGACCCTCGCGCCCAGCTGCTCGAAGAGCTGGCGCACGGGCGGGTAGCCGGGATCCTCGACGGCGACGGTGTCGCCGGGCTGGAGCAGCGTGCGGCCGAGGAGGTCGAAGGCCTGCTGGGCGCCGCCGGTGACCACCACGTCGTCGGCCGTGGCTGCGACCGAACGGGCGAGGCCGAGGTGCCGGGCGATCCCGGCGCGCAGCCGCTCGGCGCCCGCCGGGTCGGTGTAGTGCGCCGTCCGCAGCGCGGGTCCGCGCAGTGCGGCCGCGACGCTGCGGCGCCAGGCGTCGGCCGGGAAGAGCGCAGGCTCGGGCGAGCCGACGCTGAAGTCGTAGGCGATCGGGCGCGGCTCGGTCCAGAGCGGGTCGGCGAGGTCGCGCCAGGCGGGAGCCGGGAGGGCTCCCTGGCGCGCAGACGCCGGTACGGCCGGTCGCGCTCCCGATCCCGAGGCGGTCTGGACCGGCATCGCCACGAACGTCCCCGACCCGACGCGCGCCGCGAGGTAGCCCTCCGCGGTCAGCCGCTCGTACGCCGTGGAGACGGTGCTGCGCGATACCCCCAGGCTCACCGCGAGCTCCCGGGTGGCGGGCAGCCGCTCGCCGTGGCGCAGCCGGCCGTCGAGCACGGCGTCGCGCAGTCCTCGATAGACGCGCTCGATGCGGTCTCCGCGCCCCTCGATCGACACGTGGATGTCCACAGCGGCCTCCCGGATGGTGTGCCTGACTTGGTGCAAATGGTCTGATGGAATTCGCTTGAATTGGATCTTACAACCAGCCAATAACGCCTTTACGGTGGAGCCATGACAGACACCTCGATCATCGAAACCATCGCAACGGCCGACCATCCCGTCCCGGTCGACCGGGTGCAGGTCTCCGCCATCGTCCCGGAGGGCTACCGCAAGGTCATCAACCTCGACGGCTACGTCGCCAAGGCCGTGGAGGAGCCGCTCGGCGACCTGATCAAGCTCCGCGCCTCCCAGCTCAACGGCTGCACCTACTGCGTCGACATGCACTCGGTCGACCTGCAGAGCGGCGGGTTCCCGCTGCGCAAGGTCTTCGCGGTCTCCGCCTGGCGCGAGTCGCCGTGGTTCACCGAGCGCGAGCGCACAGCGCTGGAGCTGACGGAGGCCGTGACGCTCATCCACCAGGGCGGCGTGTCCGAGGCGCTCTACGCGCGCGCCCTGAACGAGTTCGGCGAGGTGGGCTTCGCCGACCTGATCCTCGCGATCGGCACCATCAACCTCTGGAACCGGATCGCCATCCCCACCCGCATGCACCCGCCCGCGCTCTGAGCGCCCGGCGACGCCGAAGGGCACGTAGACGCCCCTAAAACAGCGTTTTAGGGGCGTCTACGTGCCCTTCGGGCTGGGGTGGAGGTCAGCTCACGCCGAGCAGGTCGATCACGAAGATCAGCGTCTTGCCCGAGAGCGGGTGACCGCCGCCGGCCGGGCCGTAGGCGAGCGCCGGCGGGACGGTGAGCTTGCGACGGCCGCCGACCTTCATGCCGGGGATGCCGTCCTGCCAGCCCTTGATCAGGTTGTTGAGCGGGAAGTCGATGGACTGCCCGCGGCTCCACGAGGAGTCGAACTCCTCGCCCGACTCGTACTCGACGCCCAGGTAGTGGACGTCGACCTTGGAGCCGGGGGTCGCCTCCGGGCCGGAGCCCTCGACGATGTCCACAATCTCGAGGGTCGTGGGGGCCGGGCCCTCCGGGGCGTCGACTTCGGGCTTCTCATTGGTGTTCTCTGCCATGCACCCATCCAACCGGTGCGAGACCTCCGCGTCAAAAGTCTTGCAATCCGGGCGAGCCTGGGGGAAGCTAGACGCATAACTCGACGACCCGGGAGCGTTGCAGGCATTGCCGCACCACCGGGCGTCGAGTCTTTTAACGCCTCTGTCAGCCGAACACCTTGCCGGGGTTGAGAATGCCGAGCGGGTCGAAGACCGACTTGAGCTTCACCTGCAGCTCGTAGGAGTCCGGCCCCAGCTCCTCCGCCAGCCAGCGGCGCTTCAGCACCCCCACGCCGTGCTCGCCCGTGAGCGTGCCGCCGAGCGCGACCGCGGTGCGGAACAGATCGCCTGCGGCGTCCCAGACCTCCGGGCCGACCTCGTCGCCCTCAGTGATGAAGTTCGGGTGCAGGTTGCCGTCGCCCGCGTGCGCGACGGTCGGGATGGCGATGCCGTAGCGCTCGCCGATCCGCTCGATGGCGTCGAACATCTCCGGCATCCGGGACCGCGGCACCGCGACGTCCTCGATGAGCACCGTCCCGCTGGCCGCGAGCGCCGGATGGAACGCCCGGCGGATCGCGAGCAGCCGCTCGCCCTCCCCGGCGTCGGCGGCGACCCGCACCGTGCCGCCGGTCTCCGCGATCAGGGTGCTCGCCCGTGCGGCGTCCGCCGCGGCGGCCGGACCGTCGAACTGCACCAGGAGGTACGCCGCTCCCCCGCTCGCGCCCAGGGCCTCCCGGATGGCCTGCTCGCCGAGGTGGGCGGAGATGCGCTCCAGCGCCGGGCCGTCGAGCAGCTCCATGATCGCGGGGCGCAGGTGCGCGGCCGTCACCCGGGCGGCGGCGTCGGAGGCTGCGCGCACGTCCGCGAACAGCGCGCCGAGGGTCACCGGCTCGCCCTGCGGCACCGGGAGGACGCGGACCGTCGCGCCGACGATCACGCCGAGCGTGCCCTCCGAGCCGACCAGCAGCGAGGTGAGGTCGTAGCCGGTGACGCCCTTGACGGTCCGGTGGCCGGTACGGACGAAGCGCCCGTCGGCGAGCACGACGTCGAGGCCGAGCACGGCCTCCCTGGTCACGCCGTACTTGGCGCACAGCAGCCCGCCGGCGTTCGTCGCGATGTTCCCGCCGACGGTGGAGATCGCCTTGCTCGCCGGGTCGGGCGCGAAGAACAGCCCGAACGGCTCGAGCGCCGCGTTGAGGTCACCATTGACGACGCCCGGCTCGACGACCGCGACCTGATCCTCCGTGGAGATCTCGAGGATGCGATCCATCCGCGCCACGCTCAGCACGAGGGAGCCGGCGGTCGCGTTCGCACCTCCCGCGAGGCCCGTTCCGGCTCCGCGCGGCACGACCGGCACCCGGAACTCGGAGGCGGCGCGCATCGTCGCCTGGACGTGCTCGACCGTGCGGGCGTTCACGATGGCGAGCGGGAGCCCGTCCGCCACCCAGCCGGAGTGGTCGCCGCGGGCGGCGTCCAGGTGGTCGGGATCGACCGACAGCACGTCGTCCGCGTCCTCGCCGAGCGCCGCCGTGAGCCAGTCGATGACATCCATGACCGTCATGCTAGCGCCGGTCGCACTCATGTCCGATTTCCGCTATCGAATGTCGGTGGCCCGTGTCACGCTTGGGGCATGAGCAGCACCACGACGAAGCCGGGCGTCCAGGACACGGCAGGCGGCCGGCTCGCCGACCCGGTCTTCGCGCAGCGCTACCGGGCGATGAGCGCCAGGGACGCCCGCTTCGACGGCCAGTTCATCACCGGCGTGCACTCCACCGGTATCTACTGCCGGCCGAGCTGCCCCGCCGTGACGCCGAAGGCCGACAATGTGACCTTCTATCTGACCGCCGCCGCCGCGCACGAGGCCGGGCTGCGGGCGTGCAAGCGCTGCCTCCCCGACGCCGTGCCCGGCTCGCCCGAGTGGAACGTCCGCGACGACCTCGCCGCGCGCGCCATGCGCCTCATCGCCGACGGCACCGTCGAGCGGGAGGGCGTGCCCGGGCTGGCCCACCGCCTCGGCTACACGCCGCGCCACCTCGGCCGCGTGCTCACCGCCGAGCTGGGAGCCGGTCCGCTCGCGCTCGCCCGCGCACATCGGGCGCAGACCGCGCGGCTGCTGCTGGCGGGCACCGACATGCCGGTCACCGATGTGGCGTTCGCCGCCGGCTTCTCCAGCGTGCGGCAGTTCAACGAGACGATGGCGGAGATCTACCACGTGACGCCGGGCGCGATCCGGGAGTCCGCGCGACGCCGGCCCGGGATCGTGCACGGGCCGATGGTTATCGGCGCGACGGCGGGCGCGTCGCTGACGCTGCGGCTGCCTGCGCGAGCGCCGTTCGACGGCGGCCGGGTGCTGGCATTCTTGGGGGCGCGGGCGATCGAGGGCATGGAGGCCGCCGTGGCGGGGACCGACGGCTCCGGCATCGCCCCCTCCTACAGCCGCGCGCTCCGCCTCCCGCACGGCCCCGCCGCCATCCGCCTCACCCTGGCGGGCGACGCCGACTCCCCCGCGATCGAGTGCGAGGCGAGCCTCGCCGACATGGCCGACCTCGCTCCCCTGGTGGCGCGGGTCCGGCGCCTGCTCGACCTGGACGCCGACGCGGAGGCCATCGACACCGCGCTCGCGGCCGACCCGGTGCTCGCGCCGGCCGTGGCCGCGGCGCCCGGGATGCGGGTGCCCGGAGCGGTCGACCCGGAGGAGATCCTGTTCCGCGCCCTGATCGGGCAGCAGGTGTCCGTGCCGGCCGCGCGCACCGCGCTCGCCCGCCTCACCGCCGCGCTGGGCGAGCCCGTGGCGATGGGCGGCTTCACGCGGCTGTTCCCGACCGCGGCGACGATCGCCGAGCACGGCAGGGAGGTGCTGCGCGGTCCGGGCAAGCGCATCGACGCGATCGTCGGCGCCGCCGCGGCGCTGGCAGACGGCTCGCTCGCGATCGACGTCGGCGAGTCCCGTTCCGAGCTGGAGGCCCGGCTGGTGGCGCTCCCCGGCATCGGCCCCTGGACCGCCGGCTACGTCGCCCTGCGCGTGCTCGGCAGCCCGGACGTGCTGCTGACCGGCGACCTGGCGCTGCGGCAGGGGGCGGCGCGGCTCGGCCTCCCTGCGGAGCCGCGCGAGCTCGCCGCGCGAGGGGCGCTCTGGTCGCCGTGGCGCAGCTACGCCGGGATGCACCTGTGGGAGAGCGCGCACGAGGCGCAGCGGGAGGCCAGGGAGCAGAGGGAGGCGCAGAGGGAGGCGCAGCGCGCGACGCGGCCGACCCGCCGCAGCCCCGCGGGCACCCGTAAAGCGTAGGATCGCACCCACCGGGCCACCGTGAAGGCCCGGTGAGTTCATGCATTCCGGTCGAGGAGGGAGCGCTCTCGTGCCCTCGATCACTGTCGTGATCCCCGCGCTCGACGACGCAGGGATGCTCGCCCGCTGCCTCTCCGACCTCGCAGCGCAGCTCCGTCCCGCGGACGAGATCATCGTCGTGGACAACGGCAGCTCCGACGACACCGCGGCCGTCGCACGCGCGGGCGGGGCGCGCGTGCTGGAGCAGCAGGTGCGCGGCATCTTCCCCGCGGCCTCCACCGGCTACGACGCCGCCACCACGGACATCGTCGCGCGCCTGGACGCCGACTCGCGGCCTCCCGTCGACTGGCTGCTGCACATCGAGGCCGAGTTCGTGGACGATCCGGCGATCGGCGTGCTGACCGGCCCCGGCGTCTTCTACGACGGCAACACGTTCGTCGCGGGCCTCGGCCAGCTGCTCTACATCGGCGGCTACTTCTGGTCGATGGAGATCTGGCTCGGGCACCCGCCGATCTTCGGCTCCAACTTCGCGATGCGGCGGGAGGTCTGGCAGGAGGTCCGCGGGCGCGTGCACCGCGACCTGCGCGAGGTGCACGACGACCTGGACCTCGCCATCCACCTCGACCCCGGCGTGGTCGTGCGCTCCGACGAGCGGCTGCTGGTCGGCATCTCGTCGCGTCCGTTCTCGACCTGGCGCGGCTTCGGGCGGCGCATCCGCTGGGCGTTCGGCACGCTGCGCATGCACCTGCCGGAGGAGACGCCGTGGCGGCGCAGGGCGGCGCGGCGGCGGTGGGAGGCCGAGCACACCGAGGAGGCCCCAGGCGCGATCGCCTGAGCGGCCGGGCGAGCGCCGGGTTCTGCGCGTTGTGGGCGTTCTCCGCCGCCGTCCCGGTTCGTGTCGGCGGGCTCCCGACCGATAGGTTGGACAGTGTGAGATTCTCGCACCTCAGCACCACCCCGGACTCGCACCCGCGCCTGGCGGCCGTCATCGGAGACGGCGCCCTCTTCCTCGACGAGCTCCTCGCCGACGCGCCCCGCGACCTCCAAGACCTCATCGAACGCGGCGACGCGAGCCTGACGGAGGTGCGCACCCTCGTGGACGAGGCCGTCGCCGCCGGCGCCCCGCTCGTCCCCGTGCACGAGCTGCGCCACGCCTCCGCCGTCCTGCGCCCGCCGCAGGTGATCGCGATCGGCGCGAATTACGCCGCGCACGCCTCCGAGCTGAAGCTGCGCAGCGAGAAGGCGGCGACCGTCTTCTCGCTCTGGCCCAACTCGCTCGCCGGCCACGGCGGCACCACGAGCTGGCCGGAGGACCTCACGACGCAGGTCGACTACGAGGCCGAGCTCGGCGTCATCATCGGCAAGCCCGCGCGCAACGTCTCGGTGCGCGACGCCCTGGACTATGTGTGGGGCTACACGGTGGTCAACGACATCACCGCGCGCGACCTCCAGTTCTCCGAGGCGCAGTGGTCGCGCTGCAAGTCGTTCGACGGCTTCACCCCCAACGGCCCGGTGGTCGTCACGGCCGACGAGGTCGCCGACCCGCAGGACCTCTGGCTCACCACGAACGTGGACGGCGCGATCCTGCAGGACGCCTCCACGGCCGACATGGTGCGCTCGGTCGCCGAGATCATCGAGTTCCTGTCGCGGTCGGCCACGATCCAGCCGGGCACGCTCATCTCCACCGGCAGCCCGGGCGGCGCCGGCTACTCGCGCACTCCCCCGGTGTTCCTGCGCGACCGCTCGACGGTCACGGTCTCCATCGGCGGGATCGGCTACCTGACGACGTACTGCCGCGTCAACTGAGGCCGCGTCCAGCCAATACGTGCATTGCACGCATTAGTCGGCGCCGTCGGCTAGCGTGAGTGCATGTCGATCGGCGAGCGGCGGCCAGGAGTCTCGGGCGGAGACGACGAGGCGGCCCGCCTCGACGCGGTCCTGCCGGACATCGACTGGTCGATCGCTCCCGTCGGCGCGACGTTCTCGACCTTCCGCGCGCCCAGCGGCGAGCTCGCCGTGGTCGCGCTCGGCGACCCCGCCGACCCGCGCGTCGTGCTGGTGCCCGGCGCCACCGGCTCCAAGGAGGACTTCTACCTCCTCGCGCCGATCCTGGCGGCGGCCGGCTACTACGTGCAGAGCTACGACCTGGCCGGCCAGTACGAGTCGGCGTCTGCCGGGCCGCCGGCGGGAGGCCACTACACCTACGACCTGCTGGTGGCCGACTTCGTGGCGTTCCTGCGCGACGGCGGCCCCGCGCACGTCCTCGGCTACTCGTTCGCCGGCATCCTCGCCGAGCTCGCGCTCGTACGGCATCCGGAGCTGTTCCGCACGCTGACGCTGCTGACCTCGCCACCGGAGCCGGGCCAGGCCTTCAGGAGCGTCCGCGTCATCGGCTGGCTGAGCTGGTTCCTGGGCGGCCGGCAAGGCGCCGGGCTGATGATCTGGGGCATCGTCACCAACAAGAACAAGGTAGGCCCCACTCGCCTGGCGTTCGTCCGCTCCCGCTTCGCGCTCACGCGCCGTTCGAGCGTCGACGACATCGTCGGGCTGATGAAGCACGTGCCCGATGTTCGCGAGCGCATCGCCGCGATCGGCCTCCCTGTGCTAGTGGCGACGGGCGACCACGACCTGTGGCCGACCCACCTGCACGCCGCGAACGCGAAGGCGCTTGGCGCGCGGCTCGCCGTCTACCGCACCGGCCACAGCCCGTGCGAAACCGCCCCCAACCAACTCGGCCGCGACATGCTCACCCTCTTCCGCTCCGCCACGTAACCGCCGAGGGGCACGTCGTTGTCACTTTCCGGGCTCGGAAGTGACAACGACGTGC